>JAUYIZ010000415.1 GCA_030688615.1 Desulfobacterales bacterium
AATAGCAGACGTTTTTCTCCCGCCTTTCTATAAAGGCGGCCAACCAAAAGAGGCCCAGTTTATGGCTATCGGTCTGGAAGACGGGGCGGTTGGCGTCAGTTACATTCTTCTGCCCGACGAAATAATGGAAGAATACACTGCATTGCAAGCGCCGGATTTTATTGGGAAAGATCCTCAGGAATTTGCATTCAATTTCGGCAGTGACAATCCCGTCAAAGAGATGATCAGTCTGGCGGCCATTAACGCAATCTGTCAGCATGTGATGAGGGAGACACATTTCGACGCTGGGTCCGCTCATGATTCAATGGGACTTTTGTCGGTCTCTTCGCAAGACACAATCGGCATGGTTGGATTGTTCTCCGGGTTGGTGAAAAAAATTGAGAAGGCCGGTGCGGAACTGATTGTCCTTGAAAAAAACGATGAGTTGATAAAAGAGTATCCCGATCTTCCAATTACCCTGGATGTGACGAAATTGCGCGCCTGCAACAAGGTCTTATGCACCAGTACGACCATAATGAATAATTCACTGGATGAGATTCTTGACCACTGTTCAGCTGATGCATTCGTATCTATTATCGGTCCAACGGCGGGATATTTTCCGGACCCGGTTTTCGCCCGGGGTGTCGATGTTCTGGGAGGCAGAATTGTAAAGAACGGCGAGCTGTTTTTTCAGCGGCTGGTTGAAAAAAAACGCTGGGGAGATTCCACACAAAAGGTCCTTTTCCGGAAGGAAACATATGCCGGTATAATTTAATCGCTTTTTTCATCTAGCTTACCGCTATACTGAAGATTGTAGCAGGAAGATTTGAATAGGTAGATTCACCTGACAAAGTCTTGGAAAGGAGATACCGAAATGAGCATGCAGGTGTATATCGATGAAGAGCAATGCATTGGTTGCGGGTCATGTGAAGAGATTTGCCCTGAGGTTTTCAAGCTCGACGAAGAGGGAGAAAAGGCGGAGGTCATCATGCCGGAGGGCGGTCCTGAGGACCTGATTGAAGAAGCCATGGAGACCTGCCCGGTGGAATGTATTCACTGGGAAGAATGATCAACGGCATATACGATTAGACAGAAGATGGGGTAATAGATGGAAAGAAATCGACTTCTGCTTTTGATTGGGGTTTAAAGGCCATTTCGGCCTATACAACATCATGGGATAGTTTATTCTTGACACACAAGCATACTTTTGCCATGCTCAGGGCTGTAAAAAGCAACTTCGTATCATCATTACACACAACTATGCCGCATTTCAGATGAAGAACATCAAAACTGATCGCCTTTTATTTCGGGTCGATACTTTGTTAATAATTGTTCCAATTTTTCAAACTCGCCTTTGAAAAAAAGATGCAGCGACTCAATGACATCATCCATCTCGTTTAAAAGGCCATAGGATGCCCCGACATAGGGCAGCGGCAATTTAAACCGGGACGTCTTATCGGAAAATCCCACACGAAAATTTTTCGTGCGCACCATGTAATTAATACTGAAGCTGAATTTGGTATTAGGTTTCCAACGTTTGGACATGGGAATGCAGCCGGTCGCGCCAGGGATAATCTCGAATGATTTTTTCGGCTGTATGGACAGCAACCGATCTTTTTTCCAGAAGAATATTTCCTTCTCCATCCGTTATGTATAAGTCGTGAGTATTTTCATGTGGCATCATACATTTCCTCCTTTTTCGGGTTATCATTCAAAAAACTCATTATTCACCACATTCTGTGCGGATGAACAATTTTGTATCAATTGTAACACAATTTACAAAGAGTCTCAATCCCTTCGAATCGGGGCAAATGGCTCTCTTGCCGGGCTTTTCCTCTTATACTATTCTCTTATAGTTCAAATTTTATTGTCATCAGTACCTGCCGCCAAAATTTCATTGAGGTATTTTTATGATTTTATCTACGCAATGCCTAGGGATTGGCACATAAACTGTGTCAGCGTCAAGATATTTGGCGAGTCAGGTTTCGCTTGGTTTGTAAGGAACGACCAGCAACAGGATGTAGGCGTAACGATGGTACCGGTGCTTGCTCTTTCGTAAATCTTCTCCGCCAAATTGCGACAGCAATAGTTGGGAATATCAGTTACATCTAAAGCCTGCATTCCCTTAATCAGGGCCTTCGATGACTGCGTATCTATCTTGAAACCAGGCATCCTGTGGTGCTTGTGGCATCCTTCGTAAAAATTTACCTCGGAATCAAGCCGGATGTCTTTGGCATACCTGGCCAAGAGTTGAGTGTAGTACAATATCTCTACATCTCCATTGGCCTGAAACTGGTTATAGCGCGTGTTACAGCCTGGACAAGCCGTCACTATTTTCCCGACACCCAACTTTCTGATTCGGTCGAGGTTCCTGTCTTCGAAGTTCCGTGCGTAATCCGCGAGAAGCCTGGCCTTTCCGTCCTCATCCGTAGAATCAAGTCCATCAAGAAACGAATTTCCACAGCAAGTCTCTTCCGAAAGAAAGGTGTAATTCACTGCATAATATTTTAGCAATTTGATGAGGTGGAAAAGATGAGTGAAAGCGGCGGGGCTGCGGCATCCTGTGAGGATAACGAACTCTGCGGGAGTGTCCAGGCGGGCTCCCATCACCGTTTTCAGAAGTCTTTGACGCATCTCCTGTGGGCCGATTGAGCAATCGGTAGCTTCGATTCGCCGCACTTTCTCCATTGGGTCGTTACCGGACATTTTTCCTTCCCTCCTCACGTAATGAAAGTTGTTCTCACGTCCTTTCTCCCTAAACTAAAGCACGCCGGGTATCCAGCGCTTTACCTGCTTTCTATACCTGATGTAGGAGGCTCCGAAAAGATCGATTAACCGATGCTCGTCACCAAGAACCCGATAATGGAACCAGATTGCCGTTGTCACGGTTATTAATGCAGCAAAAATGGATCTTAAGGTTAAGGTAAGGCCCAGCAGGTAAATTATATGTCCTAAATACATGGGATTGCGAGTGTATCTGTAGATGCCTGAAGTAACAAGCCTCTCCGGTGGTTTTCCCAGTCCGGGTCCTCCCCCGCCGATCTTTATGCGGTACCTACCACAAAATCGGTACTGCCCATAGCCCCAAACCATCAGACCCAAATAGTAAGGCGCGATAACTAACTTTCCGTCCCTGATAAAAAATTCCCAAAGCAGCGTAATAAGTGGATAAATGATAAATGATCGGTTGGGGGTTGCCTTCAAGAACCTGACAATAGGTTGGCAGCAGGTAACCATTAGATCGTATCCCTCTCTTGATTATTACTGAGACGAGACTGATCTTCCACTTGCCACCTGTCAAGGCTGGCTTCAACGATTTCGCGTGTCGTCCAGTCCGTGTTGTCAGTGATATCAATGACGTCGGGATGATCAAAAATCTTTTCTTTGACATCAAAGGGCACCCCGATCTCATCACAATTTCGCCAGACCTTATCGGATGTTTTCAAGGGCAACACCGTCGGGCTTTCTCCGCTGGGACAGTTAGGTCCTCTGGGCTCCCCCAGACCGTTAAACGCATCCGCGCAAAAGTTTTGTCTGAAGTCATAGTGGGCGCTTTCTATTCCCTTGATGATGGGTGCATAGGCCTCAACACCTTTACCGATTCTGGCAATGGCGCCTTTCCAACCATCCGCAAGCACATCGCCAAAATCTTCGCGATGCTCCATCTGACGCATCATCTCCTTGATGGTGCTAAAGTCTCCGAGCCTGGGCAAAGGAAAACCCGACGCGGTTCTCCCCGGCCACCCCGATGGCCATCACGCTGTATCGCCGGTGCGCTTGCCAGAGAACCTGGCTGGTTTCGAAGATATCCTTACCCCACAGGCCGGCGGCATCACGGATTTCAGGCATGCCGTCGATCTTCAGGTAAACCGGCGTTGCAGACCGTCAGGTAATGACCACATGATCATAACCGGCATATTTTAGCATGGCCCCGAAATTTCCACCGCCGGATGCCGTGGCAATGGCCCCGGTTAAAGGGACTTTGGATGTGGCAAACACTTTGCCTGCTCCCGGAATGGGCGTTCCGGCAAAAGGGCCGGTGCCTAATAATGGGATTGTCCGGCGCGAGCGCGTTCACGCCGGGCTTTATGATATCGTAGGCCAGACGGTTGTTGAGCCCCACACCGCCGATAAACGCTTTGGCCAGTTCCATATCTAAAGGGACTTTAGCGATCTCGCCCGTTGTCAAATCAACATGCAGAATCCAGCCCGCATAGCCGTTTGCCGTCATCGTTTCCCTCCTACCCCACCTTTTGAACCCGGCATATGCCGTTTCTAAAAGGCGGGACTCCCGAAATCGGGTCCAGGTTTTCGTCATCGGTCAACAAATTGACATTGGCCGCTTGGCCCCATCCGTGTTCCATATGAACCACTCCGGCAAGGATATCCTCTGTCATACGGGCCTTAAATTCAGCCGTGCCCCTTAACGCCTCGACCCGCACCCTGTCGCCACTAACAATACCCAACGGCACCGCATCCGCAGGATGAATCTCCATGAGCGGGTCCGGGTGCAGCTTCCTTAAAATCTCCACGTTTCGATGCATGGAATGGGTGAATACCGGAAGGCGCGCACCGCTGGTGAATACCAGCGGATAATCTTTGACAAGCTCCGGGGTGCTCAGGGGGCTTTCCACCGGTTCATGATAGGTGGGCAAGGGGTCATAGCCCAACTTTTCCAATCTTGCCGAATAAAACTCCACCTTGCCTGAAGGCGTCGGAAAGCCCTCTTTGCGAAACTTGTAACGTTTGACCACGTCCAGTTCCCCCCAGAACCGGCCCCGGGAATCTTTCTTCAACTCGGCAATGGTGATCCCGGAAGGCGCCAGAAAATGGGCCAAGGCCGCTTCCACATCCTGCCAGGGGAAATATTCTCCGTAACCGATCCGCCGGGCCAACTCAAACCAGAATTTCCAGTCCGGCCAGCTCTCTCCCAAAGGCTCGATCACCGGGGTCCTGAGGGTGGCCAATGGAAGCCCCATGTACATTCTGAACAATTCGGTCCGTTCCAGAAAGGAACAGGCCGGCAAGAAAATATGGGCCAGTTTGGCGGTCTCGGTCATGAACAGATCCATACAAACCAACAGATCCAGCTTCTTGAGGGCCTCAATCGCCCGTCCGGCATTGGCAAACTGGGTGACCACACCGCCTCCCTGAACGATAAAGGCCTTGATGGGATACGGCTTGCCCGTGATCATAGCCCGGGGCAAAAAAGTCACGGGCGGTTCATTGCCCATCACTTGTTGGTAGACCGGATGGCTGGTGTCAAAAGCTTGCCGGGTTATGATGCCCGGCACTCGCATGCTGTTGCGCGGCATCATATCCACATAACTGTTGCCGCCCGGAATATCATAATTGCCGCACAGGGCCATCAGACTCACAACGGCTCTGATGGCCTGGATGCCACTGGTGCAGTGATCCAGGGAAATCCCTTCCAGGATGGTAGCCGGCCGGCTGCCGGCATATATGCGGGCGGCTTCAATGATTTTTTCCGCCGGCACCCGGGTAATCTTTTCAATGCGTTCGGGCGTATATTGCCGCACGTGTGCGGCAAGTTTGTCAAAACCGACGGTCCATTCTGCCACAAATTTCTGATCATAAAGTTTTTCTGCAATAATTACCTGCAGCAGGCCCAGGGCCAGCGCGCTGTCTGTTCCCGGCCGGAGCTGAAGATGAAGATCGGCCCTTTTGGCCAGCGGGATCGCCCGGGGATCCACCACCATGAGCTTGGCGCCGTATGACAGGGCATGATCGATGGCCCCCATGGCGATGGCGGATGAATATTCCGGATTGCTGCCCCAAATCAGAATACATTTGGTCCCCTTATAGACCGGATGGTTGTATCCGTGACCGGTCACCAGGATGCCGCCGATGACCCTGGCAAAAAAACAGTGGGAGCTTCCGCTGGTGGCATTGGGGGTGCCGAAGACATCGCAAAAGCGCTTGACCCAGTTGGGGGTATCGCCCAGTCCGATCCCCTGTCCTGTAAATATCGCCAGGGATTCCGGCCCATAGTCATTTCTGAGCTGCTGGATCCGGGACACGATAATATCCAGGGCCTCGTCCCAGGTGATTCTCTGCCAGTTGCCCCCTACTTTTTTCATGGGATGGGTAATCCTGTCCTCAGAATAGACCCACTGGAGCATGCCGCTGGCCTTGACGCACAACTGGTTGATGATGTGATCCTCATCCGGTCCGATCTTTACGACCCTGCCGTTTTGCACGTGCACGTCGATGCCGCAACTGATGGCGCACATCCCGCAGGTGGTCTTGCGAATTATTGTTTCACCCTTTTCCATCGAGTATCCTAATTTATTTAAAATCTGTTATATCGATTTTTATTCATCATCTTAAATCTTAAACCTCGAACTTCAGTTCGATCAATGAAGGGATAGGGGAAGGGATAAGACATTGCTTTTTGCTGATCGAAATATGGCAAAGGCGCGATGGTATGTCAAGAAAAAATCAGCACATCATGCTGTGGTGCAGAGAATGTGCTCAGATCACCGGGGGAAGCGGCCCCTGATTGAGCATCATATAATAGACACG
>JAUYIZ010000417.1 GCA_030688615.1 Desulfobacterales bacterium
TCTTGATCCCTGTCCGGTGAACATCTCGGATGAAGATATCTTTGAGGCCATGAAAGAAATTCGCAGAGTGCCGGTGACAACCTCGGACGGCCGGCTGAAAGGCATCATATCCCGGGTTGATCTTATCCAATCCTTTTGTTCCTTGGAAGCCTGAGAAGGTATCAGAATATGGAATATTTCAAAAAAATGAGGGGCGCAACGAAAAGCCCTCCGGCGGTGGATCTGTTTGAGATTTTCTGGTCATGGATCGGGGCCTTTTCAGGGATTACGCTGGTGGCTGTCATCCATTACCACCTGATAAACGCAACGGACCTGGTGATGATCATCGGATCCTTCGGTGCATCTGCGGTTTTGATTTATGGCGCCGTTCGCAGCCCGTTGGCTCAGCCCGGGAACCTGCTGGGCGGACATATCCTGTCGGCCATCATCGGGGTTGCCGCCTATCGCATCCTGGGCCATCACCTGTGGCTGGCGGCCGCGGTTGCGGTGGCAACGGCCATCGCCGTCATGCATGCCACCAAAACACTGCATCCGCCGGGAGGAGCGACGGCGCTCATTGCGGTCATCGGCGGGCAGAAAATTCACGATCTGGGTTATCTTTATGCCGTCCTGCCCGCCGGGCTCGGGGCATTGGTCATGCTGGCGGTGGCGCTTGTCATAAACAATATTCCCAAAGATCGGCGTTACCCGGAATTCTGGTTCTAAGTAACAAGGAGCCTGTCCGTGAAACTTTTTGATCCGCATGTCATCAATGGGAAATTACCCATTGACAATCATATTATGATGCCCCCCGTGCTGACGCGGCTGGCCACAATGGAAGGACAGGTAACGGAGGCTTTAATCGATCGATATATGATGTATGCCGGCGGTGGCGTCGGTATCATTGTAACAGAGTCGATTTCCGTAAAAAATCAAAATAGCGGCCGGATGATGCGCTTAAATGAGGATAAATTTATTCCCGGTCTGAAAGCACTCACCAGTCGTGTTCATGGAGAAACAAGCGCAAAAATCGGCACGCAGTTGATACACTTTTTAAAAATTTCCAGAAGCGGTTATTGGCAGAAGGTGGAGGACCTTTCAAAAGAGGAAGTCCATGAAATTCCTAATTTTTTTGCGCAGGCAGCCGAAAGGGCCCGCATTGCCGGATTTGACGCGGTGGAGCTTCATTTTGCCCATGCATATACCATGTCATCTTTTTTGTCCCGCCACAACCATCGAAAAGACGACTACGGCGGCTCAATGATAAACCGTCTTCGCCTTGCGGTCGAGGTCGTGGACGCCACCCGCAAGGCTGTAGGGGAAGATTTTGTGCTCGGTGCGCGCATCAACGGCGACGAGTTCACAATCGGCGGGAACAGCCTGGAACAGTCGAAGCAGATTGCCCGGCGTTTGGCTGGGCTGGGGCTTGACTATATCAGCGTCTCTGCCGGGGGCAAATTCGAGGATGCCGTCCTCAAAATAGGCGAACCCCTGAACCCCTATAGCGGTTACAGCGGACATCGGACCATACCACCGCTTTGGATGCCGGAAAAGGTAAATGCCCACCTGGCGGCCGCGATCAAAAAGGAGGTAAACAATGCCGGATTCAATCCGGCAATTGTTTCGGCCGGCCGGATACCCAGTGCGTTTGTGGCTGAAAACATCCTTCAAAATGATGAAGCCGACCTGGTGGCGGTGGCCCGTCCCATTGTCTGCGATCCTAACTGGCCCAAAAAAAGTCGGGAAGGTCGTGAAATAGACATGTTATGGTGCATTTATTGCAACAGGTGCCGGGAAGCGCAAGCGGCTTTTGAGGAAGTCAGCTGTTTTCAGTGGAAGAAAAAAAACGGCACAATTGAGCCTCCTGCCCCGTGAAGCTCCCTTATATTATCAGAAAGGCGCGATCATTTTTTTCGCTGTGTTTAAAGGCTTCTGGAAGAGATAAGGATTTATTACAGCAGACCGGGTCTATCAGGTTGCAGGGCAGTCAAGCAGCTTTTTTAAAAATATGGGAACCGGAAAAACAAGCATGCCGCCTGGTTGCAATTCGTTGAACCGCACTTCATTTACCCAAAAGGAGAATTCGTCATGTCACAAAAATTGCTAAACAAAGTAGCGGTCGTGACCGGCGCCAGCAGCGGCATTGGTTTATCGATCGCTGAACATTACCTGGCGGAAGGGGCCAAAGTCATCGGCTTCTCACGGAATGCAGAGAATTTGGGCGCAGTTTTCGCAAAGTTTCCGGACAACGTGTTGGTGGTGGCAGGTGACGTGACCAAGAGCGCAGATATTCACCGGTTAGTGGATGCTGCGGTCACGCGCTTTGGCAAGGTAGATGTTGTGGTGCCGAATGCGGGCATTGCCAAAGTGGTCCAGTTTGCCGACTGCACCGAAGAGGTGATCCACCATCAGTTCAGCGTCAACTTTATGGGAGCAACGCAGACGGTGCGCGCCTTTCTGCCGCACATCAATGAAGGCGGGGTGATCCTGTTCATCACCACCTTCTTGACTCAGGTTGGTTTCCC
>JAUYIZ010000428.1 GCA_030688615.1 Desulfobacterales bacterium
CGCCCGCGAGACGACCCTTACCTGGATCGGCCACGCCACCATGCTTTTGCAGCTCAAGGGTATTAACATCCTGACCGATCCCCAGTATTCGGAACGCGCGTCTCCATTTCAATGGACCGGTCCCCGTCGGGTCGTCCCGCCCGGCCTTGCCCTGGACAAGACCCCGCCGATTCATCTGGTCATCATCTCCCATGACCATTATGACTCACTGGACCGGCCAAGCCTCCGAAAACTTTACGCCCGCAAGGGCGGCGGCGAAACGACATTCCTGGTCCCCCTGGGCCTCAAGCGCTGGTTTGAAGCAGAAGGCATCCGCCGGGTTATCGAGCTGGACTGGTGGGACCAATACGACTACCGGGACCTGAAAATTACCGCCGTGCCGGTTCAGCACTGGAGCCAGAGGAGGCCCTTTGAACGGAACAAAACATTATGGGCCGGCTGGGTGGTCCAGTCGGCCGATTTTCGTTTTTTCTTTGCCGGAGATACCGGGTATGCAGGCATTTTCAAAGAAATTGGAAGCAAATTGGGGCCGTTTGATCTTTCCGCCATACCCATCGGGGCCTACGAACCCAGATGGTTTATGCGCACCTTTCACGTCAACCCCCGGGAGGCGGTCCGGATCCACCTGGATGTGCGTTCAAAAAAATCCGTGGCCATGCACTGGGGCACTTTCCCGCTGACGGACGAGCCCCTGGACGAGCCCCCCGGGAAACTGGCAGAGGCGCTCAAGGAACTCCGGGTCCCCGAAGAAGCCTTTCAGGTGCTCCAGCATGGAGAAACCCTCACCTTCCCGGTCCGCTCGAACCCTTGACCCCTTAATGCTCAATTTTCGTTTCAGTTCCAGGATGGCGGAAAATTATTAAATAAAACAGGAAGTTTATGTTCCGGTTTCCAGGAAATCAGAAGAAAAAGCGGATATAGATGTTCTTCTTTTACATAACAGCTTTCTGCTGTTCGGTTTTTTCTGTAAAGGTGCCGCTGTTGCGGCCCCGGGCTACCGATATCCGATGCCTGTTTGAGAATCGGGAGTTCAAGGCAAATCCTGCGGGAATTGTAAAAAACCAATGCCAACAATACGTTATAAAGTTGGCACGGAAATAGCTTATATTCTTTAGATGTGTTAAAGACTTTTAATGCCGACGAAGAAGTGTTTTTTCGCATAACCGGGGCTCAGGTGCTGACTGCGCTCAAGGAGGGCATATGTTTGGGAGTGAATATTTTTGGGAGATCGTCTTAATGTTAGGGATGATTGCCATATTTATCGGGCTGGCATTCCTGCCGCCAAAAAGGAAGGCAAAGAAATCTGCCGGCGGCAAAAGGGCATGATTGCCGGCAGGCAGCGCCCAATATCCCTTCATGGAGATCCCTGTACATCTTCCCTATTCGTTACAGGTATCACGAGGCATTGCAGGTACAAACATGAACAAGTGTCTGCTTTACGGAGAAAATTCTGCCCGGTTGCTGATGTTCCTGGAAGCCTTGCGATCCACCATGGTCCGCGCGGGACTTATTGCGCTTTCTTTTGCAGTCGTAGGTTACTTTTTGGCCGGCTCGGTGATTCAATATCTGCTTCGAAAAACCGGGATCACCCTTGCGGCCTTCGGCCTGCCGGAGGCGTTTTTGGCATATCTGACCCTTGCTCTCAGTATCGGTGTAATGTTCAGCGTGCCTTATATTCAATTTAAAATTTTTTCCATTCTTCCCCGGATATGTGTTTTTGCCTCCACGCGGGAAGTGCTTACCTTTTGGCTCGCATCGGTGCTGTTGTTCTATGCCGGTGCATTCTTCAGCTTTTTTGTTACACTGCCGTACGGAATTGAATTTCTGCTGAGCTATGAAACCCAATCCCTTCGGGCTCTCATCTCGGTAAAAAAGTTTGTCTCCTTCTGCCTGATATTCGTTTTCGGGTTCGGCCTGATTTTCCAACTGCCGCTGGTCATGATTCTGCTCGGCTGGATCGGGCTGATCAACGCCGGCCTGCTCGGCAGGTACCGCCGGTATGCCGTCCTTGGGATCAGTGTGGTATCGGCAGTCCTCACCCCCACACCGGACCTCTTCAACATGATGCTGATGGCCGTGCCCCTGTATCTGTTGTTTGAAATCGGCCTGATCGGAATGCGTATTTTTAAAACGAAACAGATGGCCGATACGCCGTTAGCCACTCCCGATTGGGGGAAACAAACTTGACGGTTTCGTAAAAAGCTCCGTTATGCCGCTTCGCGGCAGTTTAGCAGAAAGGAACTTGCAAAACAGACAGTTACTGCATATTTGACAAAGTAAGTTCCTTGGAAGTCTCCCGCCTTTGGCGGGACGTTGCGCTGCATTCCGTTGCCATTGCGACGTTGGCCGAGGAGGACATATCCCATTCTGGTAATAATTCGGAGGAGTTTTCGGCATTTCCTGGTGAAATGTTTTTCATTTATGGTTTTGATTCGAAAGGGATATAACACCTAATGTGGCAATTTTTTTCTCCTGATGTTGAAAAGTGGATCACCCTGACCATGGTTGTGATTGTCTTTGCCCTTATTCTTCTCCGCAAGGTTCCGATTCACTGGCTTTCACTCGGTGCAGCCGCTGTGCTCATTGCTTTGGGCATCATCAGTCCGGAGAAGGCACTTCTGGATTCCGGTAACGGGGTCAACTGGGACGTCCTGGCCATCTACTTCGGTTACGGTATGCTGGCGCTGCCCCTGATGGAAAGCAAAATGCCTGCGGCCATTTCCAACTGGATCTTGCCCAAACTGCGCAAAGAGAAATATGCGCTGCTCTTTCTTTGCACTTTATCGGCATTTCTTTCCTCCTTCATGGCAAACCCGGTTGTGGTCATCATTCTGGCGCCGCTGGCCATAGAGATGGCCGAGCGATTGAAGTCATCTCTTTTTCTCTACCTGGTGGGGCTGGCGATTTCCTCCAATGTGGTGACGACAGTGAGCATGGTGGCGGATCCGCCGGCCTTGATCCTGGCCATGCAGACGAACATGACCTTCCTGGATTTTTACTGGTTCCACAGCCGGCCCAGCCTGGGGACTCTCACGGTGGTGGGCGTGCTGGCAGCCCTGCTGACATTGCTTTTCCAGTTCCGGCGCCTGAATAATGCGGTGGATGTTATTGTGCAACCTGTCAGGGTTGCTGTGAAATCCGTGATCCTGATTGGTGTCGGCGGCATGGGTTGTGCCGTGGCCATCATCCTGAATATCCTGGGCTTGAATACCGCCGCCATCCTATTTCTCCTGGCCCTGTCTATTATAATCAGCGTTCTGGATGCGCTTTTTCCCGAGCAAACTGCCATTCATCAGGGTTATCTTCAGCTTTCCCTTGGACCTGCCGCCATTTTCGTGCTGAGCATTTTCGCCCTGGCCCTGGTACCCAATGCCACTCTCGGCTTTCTGAAATATCAGGGCTGGGTCGGCCTCATCCTGGGGATCCTGGCCCTACTGATGCTCGGACGGAAGTGGTTTGAAGGGGTAAAGGAGTTTGACTGGGTTTCCATCGCCTTTCTGATCGGCATCTTTATCGTGATCGGTTCGGTAAACCAGGTGGGCCTCCTGAAAGATTTCAGCAACCTGATGATCGGAATCGGCCTGACCAATCCTTTGGTGGTATTTGTCATCATCACCTGGCTATCGGTAGCGCTGTCATCTTTCATTGATAATGTGCCCTATACGGTGCTCATGATTCCGGTATGCAGTTATATGGCCCAGGCGGTCGGCGTCAACCCCTTCTATTTTTACTTCGGGATGCTGGTAGGCACCGGTATCGGCGGCAATATCACCCCGGTGGGCGCCACGGCCAATGTGCTCGCCTGCGGCATGCTGGAAAAACGCGGTTATAAAATTAACCTGGGCACATATATGAAGATAAGCATCCCCTTCTCTTGCCTGGCTGTCCTGGCCGTTATGATTCTCATCCAGGTCTTTTGGTCCGGTTTTTGAACCGCCACAGCGCTCGCATTCCCCGCAGCTTGATGCGGGGAATGCGAGCGCATCAAAAGCAACACAGAAGTTGGCCTTTTTACGAAACCATCAGATCTCAATTTTCCCATTTTATGGATGCCGGCAGATGACATTGAGCAGGGCCTGGCGTTTTTCGACCTTCACCGCCTGCAGGGCGCGGTCCAGGGCGGGTGCCATCTGATCCGGGTGCTCGACCCGCTCCCCGTAGCCCCCGAACGCCTCACAGATCTTTTCGTATGGGACCGTAGGTTCCAGATCGCACAGCGGAAAGTGGCCGGTTCGGGCTGCCCAGCCGCTCGGGTGCAGGCTCAGGTTGGCCCTTTTAACCGTATTCCAGCACTGATTGTTGTAAACGATGGTCAGGATCGGAAGTTGCTGGGCCGCTGAAACAAAATGACAGGCGCTGGGTACGCAAAACATATAACTGCCGTCTCCCACCGTGGCAATCACCGTTTTATCGGGACAGGCCAGTTTCACCCCCAAAGCCGCGCCGATCCCCCAGCCCAGATAGCCGGCGTGGGACGTGCCAAAGTACCTTCCGGGACGATGGTTGGGTTGCTCTTTCATGGCGTTGTCAGGCTCGTTGACCACGATGGTGTCATCACCGAGAATCCGGTTCACGCAGTGGGAAACCCACGCAATTTCCAGGGGGGAATCATGGGCCGCGCGTTCCGCCTGCTCCCGGTAACCCTTCATCACTTCCTCATGGATCTTTTTCAAGACCTTATTTCTGGACGCGACTGTCTCGGCCTTGATGCCCCGGGGACCGGTGAGGCTTTTTGTTATTTCAAACAGTACCCGGGCCGGGTCTCCCTGCAGCGTAAGGTCCGAGGGAAAACCACGGATCGGATAATCGCTGTAATAGGGGTCAATTCCGATTTGGACGATCCGGGCCGCAGCCGGCGGCGTGGTCTTGTTCGGATACCAGGGAACGTCGCAATCCACCACCAGCACCAGATCCGACCGGGATAGAACCTTTTCCGGCGAAAAACCCAGATGACCGGGGTGGGACATGGGAAAGTTCATGTATTCCGGGTTAATAGACACCACCCCGATGCCGGCGGCATCAACAAGGTCCGTTAAGAATTGAACCGCAGCCGGCGAGCGGCCCACCGCCGAGGTGATAATGAGGGGAAATTGAGCCTTCATCAGATAACCGGCGGCCTCACGGATCTTTTCCGGGTCCGGATAAAAAGTGGGCAAATCAAATCGATGCAGGGATCGGAATTCACCTTTCCCGAAAGGTGAGGATATGATCTCCCGGGGCAGAGTCAGATAGACAGGCCCCTTCGGTTCGGCCATCGCCATGAGCAGCGCCCGGTCCACCACGGTTTCCAGCTGGGCAGGGTTTCTGAGTTCATAATCCCACTTCACATATTCTCGCAGCATCCCCGCCTGGTCAAAGGATTCCTGCCCCCAGTGAATATAGCCGCTGCGGCAAGCCGGTTGCCCGGATTCGGTAATGGGGGTCCTTCCTGCGCTGAACAGGATGGGGACCCTTGCCCGGCTGGCGCCTATCAGGCCGCCCAAACCGTTGGCCGTGCCGACGTTCACATGCACCATGGCCACCTGAGGTTTACCGGTAACCATATAGTATCCGTGGGCCATGCTCACCAGAGGCGTCTCATGGGGAACCGTAACCGGGCGCGGAAATTCCTTTCCCTGACTTCTCCGGTGGGCAAACGCATCGATGATACTGGCAAAATCAGTCCCGGCATTGGCAAAAAAATATTCGATCCCCCTCAGATCGAGCAGTTCGAGGTAGGCCTCGGCGGTGGTTTCAAACTCAACCCGGACCCTCTGGTCGGTGCCGTTGCTTTTCTCCTGATCTTCTTTCATCATTGCACCTTTTTTGGCGGATACGGGCCGTCAGGCTTTCAGTTTTAACAATCTCCTGGCATTTCCTTCGAAAATCTTCTTACGATCGCCATCGGAAATGGGAAGCTGCTCGATGATTTTGATGGTTTCCCGGATATATCCGGGACCTTTTTCCGGGTCGAAAGGACTGTCGCTGGCAAACAGGACATTGTCGGCGCCAAAAAATTCCAGGCCGCACTTTGTCCCGGCCACCGAGCCGAAAAGAGCGGTATCTGCATAAAACATCTTGAAATAGTCTATGGGCCGTTTTTTGAGCTGCCGGAGGATGACGCTGTAGTCTTCATCGGACGTTCGGGCGCCGAGCTGATCCCAGCCGGGCCCCACGCGGCCTTCAAAGTAAGGGATCATGGCCCCCATATGGTGCGTGATGATCTTCAGGTTGGGAAACAGGTCAAAGTAGCCGGCAAAGACGATCCGGGCCATGGCCGCACTGGTTTCATACGGCCAGCCGAGGGTCCACCAGATTTCATACCTGGATTTTTTTTCCGTCAGGTAATCCGGGAAATCCGCTCCCCTTTCCGGGTGGATCCAGATGGGAAGATCATGGTCGCTCATTTTTTCAAACACCTGCCTCAATTCCGGAAGATCCAGGGGGGCGCCGTTCACGTTGCTGAAGATCTGGACGCCCACGGCCTTGAGGTCCCGGACGGCCCGGTCGATTTCATGGACCGCCGCGTCCGGGTTGTTCATGGGCAAAGACGCGATAAACCCGGCAAATCGATCCGGGTATTTGCGCACATATTCGGCCATGCCGTCATTGGCGGCCCGGGCCAGCTCCGGACTTGACTCCGGCCCGGCAATTTTCTCCATGGGCGGCGTGGCCAGGCATATGACCTGCTGGTATTCGTCGAACAGATCCATCACCCGGAACCGGGCCTCCAGATCAACCAGCACGGGCACATTGCGGATCCGTTTGCCGATATCGGCCAGATTCGGGTTCACGGCCATCATCTTGTCAAAATAACTCTTGGGGAATATGTGGTTGAAGATGTCGATTTTCATTGGATCTCCTTTCTCGAAAGGTTATTTTGAGGGTTTCTCCTGAAAGGTGAACATCATCCAGCCCGGTTGGACATCGACGATTTGGACCCTTCTATCAGGAAGGTGTATGAGATCCCTGCTGATAAAGAAACTCATACGACCGCTGCTTCGAGCCTGGCTTGCATCGATTTCCACCCGCACGTTGTTTTCATTCAGGATGCTTGCATCTTTACGCAGCCCGCGAACCCTGAGGTTCACTTTAGGGTTTAAGGGTTCTGCAACCGTTAAATGGGTGGCAAGCCCTTTCAGGTTCAAGGGGACATCGAGGGTGACCTCAAAGTCCTGCTGCCCGGCCAGGAGCAGCCATAACACGCTGACCAGGCAAAGGGCGCCTAATTTTACCGGCCATCGATAACTGAAAAGGGACCATATTTTGGACGGCCAGGTAATTTTACGGGCCGAAAAAGGTCTTACGGCCTCCAGGATGAGTTTAGAAAGTTCCTCCGGGCTCGCCACCCGGTCCATCCGTTTTCTCCGCGCCAGCGACACCCGTCCATATTCCTCCGAAACGACGATGACCCAGGCATCACACCTTTCGGAAAGCCCGAGGCCCGCCCGGTGCCGGGTCCCCCATTCCTTTGGAAGCCCTTCCTCCGGACTCAACGGCAGATAGCAGGCCGCCTGGGCGATCCGACCCTCCTTGATGATCACGGCCCCGTCATGCAACGGGGATTCCTTGTGAAAAATGCTCATCAACACCTGGAAATTGGGGTCGGCTTCCAGCGCCTGTCCGGCGGTGACGAATTCTTCCGCCCGGTCCTGGCGCTCAATAATCAGCAAAGCGCCGATTTTCCGCTGGGCCAGGGCAAAAACCGCCTGGGTGAATTCCAGCACCCATTTATCCGGTTTGGACATTTTATGCAAACCGATGATCTGCAAGGGGTTGACCCGTTCCAGGGCCTGCCGGATTTCCGATTGAAAAAGAATGATCAGGAGGATAACCAATACCTGCCAGAGAATTTGAAAAAACCAGGTGGTCATAAAAAGGCCCCAGGTCCGGGCGATGGTGAAGACAACCCCCAATATCAGCAGGCCCACGAAAGCCTTAAAGGCTTTGGTGCCCCTGAACCAGAGGTAAAGGTGATAGGCCACCAGCGTCAGAAAAAGAATATCCAGCGCATCCTGGAATCGCAGGTTGGTGATAATGGCAACGATGTTCATCAGACCGCCACGCTGTCTTTCCCGGGGCGAAGCCAGACGGGGTTGTTGATATTAGGAAAAGAAAATGGCACAGATCCAGATGAGGGAACATCGCATCAATGATTCTTTTTGTCAAGGTTCAAAGAAGGTGCCGCCTCCTTTATCAGAGACTTTCTCGCTTCAGGCGGTCTTTCATCCACACCTTCAGGCGTGCTTCCAAAGGTCCGACCCATGATTCAATCGATTTGATATCTCCGGTTGCCAAGGCGGTCCGGTGCTCCAGGGTCAGTTCATATTGCTTCAAAACGCCCGGAGGATTTTGCGACAGCGCGGTCAAAAAGGCGTTGTCTTCGGCCGCTTTTTCCAATACCTCCAGGATGGCTTTCACGGATGATATTTTATACTCGGGTATTTTTGCCAGGGGGTCCACCACCGAATTTGTCAAAATGTTTGCCGGAGCGTCCGGCCAGTGAAACGACATGAATGCCTGGCCCGGTTTAACCCGATGTGTTTTTTTTGCCCGTGTTCGAACTTTTCCCCTCCTGGAGCTCAAAGAAACGATATCCCCCTCTTCGATGCCCAGTTGAGCAGCATCCACCGGATTAATCTCAACAAGGCTTTCAGGCGCCAAGGCCTCAAGAACACGGGATCTATGACTCATGCTGCCGGTATGCCAGTGCTCCAGGATCCTCCCTGTACTCATCAGAAGGGGATAAGCCCTGGACGGCAATTCCGCCGGCGGCTGGTCATGGATTACATGGAACTTTCCCCGCCCCCGGGTAAATTGTCCTTCATGAAGGGTCTGGGTACCCGGGTGTTCCCGGTCCCGGCAAGGCCATTGCAGCCCGGCATTACCCAATCGATCGTGGAATATTCCCCCGTAAATCGGAGTGAGACGCGCGATCTCCACCATGATCTCAGCGCTGGATTCATAGGGCATGACATATCCCATTCGGCCGGCAATATCCTTGACGATCTCCCAGTCTGCTCTGGCCTGGCCCGGTGGCTCAACGGCCTTGCGAACCAGTTGAACCCGCCGCTCCGTATTGGTGAAGGTCCCATTTTTTTCAGCAAAGCTGGCCGCTGGCAGCACGACATCGGCCATTTGTGCCGTCTCGGTCAAAAAAATATCCTGAACCACCAGTAAGTCCAGCTTGACCATGGCGGCCTTGACATGATTGATGTCCGCTTCACTGAGCATGGGATTTTCCCCCACGATATACATGGCCTTAATCCGACCCTCCAAAGCATCATGGAACATGTCCGTGGCCGTTCGACCGGCCTGCCCGTCCAGAGGACGCCCCCATGCTTCCTCAAACCTGGCCCTGACCTGAGGATCGTCCACGCGCTGATACCCCGGAAATACATTGGGCAGCGCCCCCATGTCGCAGGCGCCCTGAACATTATTCTGACCCCTAAGGGGTGAAAAACCGGTTCCCGGCCGGCCCAGGTTTCCAGTCAACATCAATAGATTGGCAATGGCTTTAACGTTGTCGGTACCGGTCGTGTGCTGGGTAATACCCATGCCGTAAAAAACCATCGCCCTTTTGGCCCGTCCAAAGACTTCGGCCGCTTGCCGGATCTTTTCGGCGGGAATGCCGGTAATTGCCTCCACTGCATTCAGGGTGTATGGCTCCAAAGACGCGAGGAAAGGATCCAGGTTCTCGCAACGATCTCTTGCAAAGGTTTGATCCCAGAGACCTTCCTTTACAAGATGGCGCATCATGCCGTTGATCAGTGCCACGTCAGTTCCAGGCAAATGACTGAGATGGATCTTTGCTGTTTCGCTTAACTCGATTCCGCGAGGGTCGGCCACAATCAATTGTGCGGTATTTGATTTTACTGCCAGTTTAATTTTCCTGCCGATAATGGGGTGGCACTCTGTGGTGTTCGAACCAATTACGAACAGGACATCCGCGCGCGCGATGTCTGAAATGGAATTGCTCATGGCGCCGTCTCCAAATGCGGCTAAAGCTGCGGCCACCGTGGAAGCATGGCAGAGGCGGGCGCAGTGATCCACATTGTTGGTTCCGAGAACCGCTCTGGAGAATTTCTGGATGATATAATTATCCTCGTTGGTGCACTTGGCCGAGCTGAGCACACCGATCGCATCGGGACCATGCCGCTCGATGATGCGGGCGAACCCCCGGGCCACCCGGTTCAGGGTTGCATCCCAGCCTGTTTCGTGAAAGACCTCTCCAGGATTGCCATCCACGTCCCTCCCTTTGTCCCTGCCTTCTTTTCGGATCAGAGGCATGGTCAACCGGCCGGGATGATTTACAAAATCAAAACCGAAACGCCCCTTCACGCAAAGGCCGCCCTGGTTGACCGGACTTTTTCTTACGCCCCGCACATCAACAATTTCATTGCCCCGGGTGCCCAGATAAATCGAACAGCCTACACCGCAATACGGACAGATGGTCTGGACTTGGTGTGTGCGCTGCTTGTGATACTTTGGAAGCAGTGCCCCGGTCGGACACCTGGATATGCACTCGCCGCAGGCTACACAGATGGATTCATGTATCGGCTTATCGCCGAAGGTGCTCACCCGGGTGGCACAGCCTCTGTAGGCCAGACCAATGGCGCTTACCGCGGCTATCTCCTGGCAGGCATGCACGCATCGACCGCAGAGTATACATTTATTCAGATCGCGATCAAAGGCCGGATGACTCTTATCCACCGGAAGCATGCGTGTGCTCCTGCGCAGTCTGGCAAGATTTTCCGCTTCGATGCCTAAAAAGCGTGCGACCCTCTGCAGGTCACATTGAAGGTTTTTAGCGCAGGAAAGACAGTCGCCGTGGTGGTTGACCAGAATGAGTTCCAGGGCAACCTGACGTGCCTGGTTCACCTTGGCTGTCTCGGTATGAACCACCATCCCGTCTGTTGCGGGTGTCGTGCAGGAGCTGACGATGTTGCGCATCCCTTCGATTTCCACCAGGCAAAGCCGGCAAGCCCCATACGGTTTCAAGTCCGGGTCATAGCAGAGGGTAGGAATATATATGCCGGCCCCCAGCGCGGCTTCAAGCACAGTGGCGCCTGCTGACATCTTAACCTTTCTACGATCAATCGTTAAATTAATGCGGCCGGTTTCTGTTCCCTTGGCGGCCGGAAGAATGGGTCTCATTTGTTCTCCTTCCATAAAAATTTACCCGGACTTAAACAATTTCCGAAGGTATGGGTCTAAAGTCTCAGTCCGTTTCAAGATCACACCTCAAGCACCGTTGCGCCTCTTCTATGGCTGTTGTTTCCGGAAAACCCAATTCCACCAGGCTGAAGCCTTCCGGCGGCCTGTCGAAGGTCAACACAGGCATTTTTGAACGATGTCTTTCCGCTGGTTCTTCAGGCAGTTCGGGCAAAGCGGAGATATCTTCCGGTGATGCGATTTTTTCATCGATCAGGCCGGGTCCGCCGAGGTATTTATCTATGGATATGGCAGCCTGCCTTCCTGAAGCAATGGCCTCAATAACGGAAGCGGGCCCGCTGACAACATCGCCCCCTGCAAAAACCCCCTGGATGCTCGTTTCGAGCGTATCCGGATCCGCAGAACACAGCCCATACCGGTCAATCTTTACCCCCATCTGTACCGGGATTTGAGGAATCTGTCCGATGGCTGAGATGATGGTGTCGTACTTTTTCTCGAATTTGCTGTCAGGAACAGGTTCCGGCCGCCTCCTGCCGCTGACGTCCGTTTTTCCCAGTTGCATGCGAATACATTCCATCCTGAGATGCCCATTCTGACGGAGGATACTGTAGGGTGCGACCAGGTGCTCTATCTGCACGCCTTCCTGCAAAGCTTCCTCAATCTCATTTTCGGCCGCAGGCATCTCTTCGCGGCTGCGACGATACAGAATGGTTACTTCTTTGGCGCCGAGCCGCAGGGCCGTGCAGGCAGCATCCAGAGCCGCATTGCCTCCACCGATGACGGCGATCTTTTCGCCCAGCTTAACTTTTTTCCCCAGGCTCACATCCCGCAGCAGAGATATGCAGTCCAGCACCCCTGGAGAATTTTCTCCGACAATATTCATTTTAAGGCCCCTGTGCGCTCCGAAAGCCAGATATATCGCATCATAGCCCTGTTCCTGGAGCAAATGGATTGAATCGATTCCATGATTTGTAATTATCTCCACTCCCAGCTGTTTAATCGCCGCTATTTCAGCATCCAGCACGTCCTTGGGCAGCCGGTATCTTGGAATGCCAACCCGCATCATTCCTCCTGCCTCGGGCAGGGCCTCAAAAACGGTAACCGCGTGACCGCCTATTTTGGCAAGATAGTATGCTGCCGTCAACCCGGCGGGGCCGGATCCCACAATGGCAACCCGTTTGCCCGAAGGCAGCGCAACCTCTGGATTGCTGTGAGCTGCCATTTGGGCATGGTCGGCGGCAAAGCGTTTGAGCGCTTTAATCGCAACCGGCTCGTCCACCTGTCCTCTGCGGCACTTATCCTCGCAAGGATGGAAACAGACATAGCCGCAGACCGAAGGAAATGGAATCTTCTCTCTAATGACGCGCAGCGCCTCGTCATGATTGCCCTCGGCGATCCGGCGAATGTAACGGGGCACATCAATCCCGGCCGGACACATATGACTGCAAGGCGCCTTGACTAATCCTTTGCATACCGCTGCCGGACAGTGAGACTTTTTGATGTGGGCTTCGTATTCGTGCCGGAAATAACGGATGGTCGAAAGCACCGGATTGGGGGCTGTTTGCCCCAGACCGCATAGAGAACCCGCCTTGATGGCTTCTCCCAGTGTGATCAACAGGTCAATATCTTCGATTTTGCCTCTTCCGCTGGTAATGTCCTCTAAAATGTCCAACATCTGTTTGGTGCCCCAGCGGCAGGGGGAACACTTGCCGCAGGATTCCAAAAAAGTAAATGTCAGAAAATACTTTGCCATATCCACCATACAGGTGTCCTCGTCCAGCACCACCATTCCGCCGGACCCCATGATGGAACCGGCTTCAGCCAGGGTTTCATAATCAACCCGGCTATCCAGGTATTCTGCGGGCAAACATCCTCCGGATGGGCCGCCGGTTTGCACGGCTTTAAACCGTTTACCCCGTTCGAGGCCGCCTCCAATATCAAAAATAATCTCCCGCAGGGTGGTACCCATGGGGACTTCAACCAGGCCACTGTTCTTAATTTTTCCGGTGAGGGCAAAGACAGCGGTACCTTTGCTTTTCTCAGTTCCGATTTTGGCGTACCAGGCTGCACCCTCATTGATGATTACCGGAATGCTTGCTAATGTTTTAACGTTGTTAATGGTGGTCGGATGGCCCCATAACCCGGCTTGAGCCGGAAAGGGGGGCCGGGGTCGGGGCATGCCCCGGTTGCCTTCAATGGATGCCATTAAGGCCGTCTCCTCACCGCAGACAAAGGCCCCGGCGCCTTCTTTAACATGTATTTTGAAGTTAAAATCCGAACCCAGGACATGCCTGCCTGTAAACCCCTGGGCTTCGGCTTGATTAATTGCCGTGTGCAGCCGTTTAATGGCCAGCGGATATTCTGCGCGGCAATAAATATAGCCTTCGGAGGCCCCAATGGCGTAAGCGGCAATAATCATTCCCTCGATGACCGTATGCGGGTCCCCTTCCATGGTGCTGCGGTCCATAAAAGCCCCGGGATCGCCTTCATCTGCGTTGCAAATCATATACTTCTGCCCATCGACCGCCTGGCGGCAAAACTGCCATTTTTGTGCAGTGGGAAATCCCGCACCGCCGCGGCCTCGCAGCCCGGATTGTTTTATTTCATTTATGAGGGCTTCCGGAGACATGCCGGATAATACTTTGTTCAGCGCCTGGTACCCGCCCGAGGCAATGTAGTCCTCAATGGATTCGGGATTGATATGCCCGCAATTGCGGAGAATAAGGCGTTTTTGTTTTTTGTAGAAATCGATGTTCTGGTAACTGGAAATGGCGTGATGTGTTACGGGGTCACGATAAAACAGACGATCCACAGGCTCGCCCTTCTGAAGGTGAGAACAGACAATGTCGGAAACATCTTCGATTCCAACGTGGGTATAGAAAATGTTTTCCGGTTCGATAATCACAATCGGCCCTTGCTGGCAGAAGCCATGGCATCCGGTAAAATCAACCGCCACATCCCGCAACCCCGCCATTTCCACCGCCTGTTCCAGGGCCGCCCTGATGCGCTCAGACTTTGATGATGTGCAGCCGGTACCCTGACAAATTAAGACCGTGCGCTCTTTTTTTTTGATCGACGCTTGTTTGGCTCCTTCCTTCATTTATGATCTCCTTGACCCGAACAGTTGTATGAAAATTGAGCAGCGGCCAAAGATGGCTTGAAGCTGAGATGCGAAAATGTTAACTTATTCTTGCGCGAGCCCTTAGGGCCTGTAAAAAAAATAGTGGAACAGTTAGCCGCTCGTGGTGAGCTTGTCGAACCATGAATGACTGCCCTTCGACAAGCTCAGGGCGAACGGATTTTATAGCAGTTATTTTGCTACAGGCGCTTAGTCCCGCTGCCTCAGGATCTCGCCCACTTTTTTACTGGTCATCTGACCATAAGTGTCACTGTTAATCACCAGGGTCGGCGCCAGGGCGCAAGCGCCGATACAAGCAACAGTTTCCAGGCCGAATTCGAAGTCCGCAGTGTTCTCCCCCGGCTTGATGCCTAATTGTTTTTCTACCTCTCTGAGGATTCGAGCGCCCCCTTTAACATGGCAGGCGGTCCCCCGGCAAACCCGGATCATCTGCTTTCCCACCGGCTTAAGGCGGAACTGTGAATAGAATGTGGCGGTCCCGAAAACCTCCGCAGGAGACAATTTAGTGAACCGCGCGATTTCCAGCAGGGCCTCCTCAGGCAAAAACCCCACCGCCGCCTGGGTCTTTTGAAGTACAGGGATCAATTCCTCGGGCCGTCCTTCAAATTCCAACCGGATCCCGGCCAGAACGCCTGCCATCTTTGATTGATGATCTGTGTACACTTTGTCATTCATCGCTTGTTGCATGTACCTATCCTTTATTAGAGAGTGTTAACGGGACTACCAGGCCTCCCGCTCCAGACGTTTGTATATAAAACTCAGTTGTTCTTCCGTAAGGTCTTCCACATTTTCTTTAATCCAGCTTAAATCTCCCGAGGAGATGGCTGCCTTGGCTCTGCCAGAGAGTTGATATCCTTTTAATGCCTCCGTCCCGTTTTCCATCAATGCACGCCAGAAATCAGAATCCTCGGAAGTCCGGTCCAATACCCGAATAACCTCCTGCTTTTGAATCAGCCGGCCTCTTTCAGTTTCATTAATGAGCCATTCAAAAGATGTCTCCTGTTTCTTTTTCAGCGCCGCTTGAACAGTGCCTCTAATTTCATCATCGGTGAACGGCTTGCGCATATAGTCGAACACGCCGATCTTCACCGAGTTGACGGCCGATGACACACTTGGATAACCCGTGATGATGATCGCCTCGGTATCAGGGCGCTTCTCCTTGATCTTTTTGATGACCTCCATACCGTCCATGTCCGGCAATCGGAGGTCGGCCACCAGCAGGTCAACGACACGCTGCTGGAATTTATTCAGAGCGCTCTGACCGGTCATTGCCAAATCCACAGTGTATCCCTGCTCGGTCAGTACCATTTCAAGCCCTTTTGCCATGCTGACTTCATCCTCCATCACCAGGATGTGAGGTGCTATCCGGGGCTCGGTCCCATAGACGTTTTGTAATGCCTCCATGATTTTCCTCCTTGATGCCAGGATTTTTCGGGCACGGATGGTATTCGGTCCGGCTGATCCGCTGAACGTTATTTTTTAACATAAACCTATTTTTCAGATTCTCCTGCACTCAGAATAGAGCAATTTTCATGCCTGAAAAAAAAGAAAACACGGATAAAAAATTGAATTTAAAATTATAATAATATCAGTATATTATATTCAAAAAGCCCCGGGACTCAGAGTGGAGCGGATCAAAACCGTATAAATTTTCATACGGAAAAAAACGCCATTTATGAAATTAACAAGTTATTTCAGGAAGTTATTACTGTATGGCTGCATATAGAGCCAAGGGAAGGTTTTTATTCCTGCTCAGGCATAATTTATTGTCTTCTATTTTGGGGCCGTGATGTGATGCTTTTTCATCAGGGTATAGAAGTTGGGCCTTTGCATGCCGACCTTCTTGGCAGCATGTGTGATGTTGCCGTTGCATGCTTTGAGTGCTTTCAGGAGAAAAGCCTTTTCTGTCTGCCCGAAGTGATCGTTTATTAGCGCTTGCTTTAGGGCTCTGAGCTCTTTTAGGCTCTCCGGAATCGTTTTCCGCCGCCAGGCAGGAGTCATTTGCAAGTGCTCCAACAGGTTGGTGGGATCGAGAATTGTTCTGTCTGACATGATGACCAGCCGTTCTATAACGTTTTTGAGTTCTCTAACATTGCCCGGCCAATCGTGGTTTACGATCACCTCCAGGGCTTCGTCGGAAAATCCCTCTATCCTTTTTCCGGCTTGCCTGCAAAAGAGTTTTAAGAAATGGTAAGCTATTTTGGGGATGTCTTCCTTCCTCTCACGAAGCGGAGGAAGAAAGATGGGAAAAACGTTGAAGCGGTAAAAAAGGTCTTCTCTAAATGTCCCTTCCTTCACCATAGCTCTCAGATCCTTGTTGGTAGCCGATATAATTCGGACATTTGTCTTCTTGATGCTGCTTGCGCCCACGGGTTTATACTCCTGCATTTCCAGCACGCGCAGCAGCTTGCCCTGGATCTCAATGCTCAGATTCGCCACATCGTCCAGGAAAAGGGTGGCATCGCACGCCACTTCAAAAATCCCGGCCTTATCTTGAATCGCCCCGGTAAATGCCCCTTTAACATGCCCGAATAATTCACTTTCCAATAGAGTGGGCGATAAGGTGCTGCAATCCACCGCCACAAACGGCCGGGCCGCTCTCTGGCTATGGGCATAAATGGCTCTGGCAAACAATTCCTTCCCAGTTCCGCTCTCGCCGTAAAGAAGCACCGTGCTGTCTGTGGGGGCAACTTTTTCAATCTGGTTGAATATGTCTATTATCTTTGGATTGTTTCCCACGATACTTTTATAGCCAAACCGGTCAAGGAGTTCCTTTCGGAGTGAGACATTTTCGTCCACAAGGCGTTTTTTATCAATTACCCTTTCTACAGCCAGCAGAAGCTGATCGTCCGAGAAAGGCTTGGTGAGATAGTCAAAAGCCCCACGCTTCATAACTTCCACAGCATTTTTAATGGTTGAATATCCTGTCATTACAATTATATATGTCCCAGGCCTTTTATCCCGAAGGGTTTCCAGAACTTCCATTCCCCCCATGTCCGGCAATTTCATGTCGAGCAAAACAAGGTCATATTCACCCTCCAGCATGGCGTTGATGCCCGACCGACCTCCCATACAGGCATCCACTGCATAGCCTTTATCCATCAGGGCCAGACGACATCCCTCACAAATGACACGCTCGTCGTCTATTATCAGGATCTTGGTCGATTCCATATGCATCGTCTTTTTTTTATAAGATGACTTTTAAGCAACCGGCAGTTCAATGGTAAAGCGGGTCCTTTCCCCCGGCCGGCTGAAAACATGGAGATTTCCCTTGTGGTTTTGAACAATTCTGAAGGTCACGGCCAGCCCAAGGCCTGTTCCTTTTGACTTGGTCGTAAAAAAGGGCTCGAAGACTTTACCAATGTTCTCCGGGGAAATTCCGCACCCACTGTCGCTTATTTCAACCTTCACATTTTTTTGGGGCGGGTCTATTTGGCTCCGGATACTCACTAGGCCTTGATCCTGAACGGCTTCTATCGCATTGAGCAGGAGGTTGACCAGAACCTGTTGCATCTGATTGACATCCACCAGGATGTTGGGCATCTCTTCAAAGAGATGTGTCTCCAGCTTTATGTGGTGGAGGCGAAATTCATTTTCCAGCATGCCGAGTGTTTTTCGGATGATCTGGTTGATATTGGCGAAGGTCTTTTCAGGCTCTTTTTCACGCGAGAATTCCAGCAGATCCTGAATGATGTTTTTGCATCGCATGGCCTCGTGAATGATGATTTCCAGACCTTCTTTGAGAGGCCCTCCCGGGGGTACTTTTTTGGCCAGGCTGGAGCTGTAAAGAAGTATGCCGCCCAGAGGATTATTTATTTCGTGGGCAATGCCGGCTGCCATCCGGCCTAAAGCGGAGAGTTTCTCGGTCTGAAGCGCCAGATGGTCATACATGGACTTATGCTTTTCAATCAGCCTGGTCTTTTCGATGGCAATGGCACATTGTTCGGAAATGGAAACCAGGAAATTTATTTCTTCCTCGGAGAACTTCCTTTGTTCTGAAAAAAAAATACGGACGATCCCGACCACGTGGTCGCCAAGAAACAGGGGAACGTCCATCATCATTTTTATCCCCTGCTCCCTGGCTGCTTGCGGATATTGAACACGGGAGCTTGCCAGAACGTCTTCAATAACAACAACCTTGTTTTGTTTGCACAGCTCGGCAATCACTTCTTGAGAAGAAACGTGCCCCTTGGAGAGGTAGCACTCGTTTAACCCGTAGGCAGCATTCAGCTCCAGCTGGTGTGTCCCCAGGTTGAGAATGCGCAGGAGAGCGCCTTTGGCATGGACGGCTTCGGTAACGGACTTCACGGCCAGTCCCAGCACTTCATTCACATCCGTGCTGGAATGCACCGAGGTGCTGATATAACGAAAGATGCGATAATAGGTTTCGATGTTCATAAAAGATCCCACCTCAGCTTTGGCAAACCGCGAAAACACGCCCGCGGTTGCCGTTCAACCCTGGAACTAATCCAGCAGTGATCGGGCAATGATCATCTTCTCGACTTCCTTGGCCCCTTCGTAGATTTCCAGCACCTTGGCCGCCCGGTAAAGGCGGTTGACCTTTTGTTCCTCGATGAAGCCGTAGCCGCCATGCAACTGGACGGCTTCATCGGCGCACTGGGTGGCGATTTTACCGGCATACCACTTGGCCATGGCGATCAGGGCATGATCCGGCTTGCCCTGATCCACCGTCCAGACCGCCTCGTAGTAAAGATTCCGGGCCGCCCGTATCAGGGTGGCCATTTCGGCAATTTTAAACTGGGTGATCTGAAAGGATGCCAGCGGGACCCCGAACTGATGTCTTTCCTTGGCATGACGGATGGATTCGGCCATGGCGGCACGAGCCAGGCCGACGCCCTGAGCGGCCACCTGGGGGCGGGTGCGATTGAAAAAGGCCATGAGTTCGTAGAATCCCTCTCCGGGATTTCCCACCAGGTTCGCTTTGGGAACGCGCACATCGGTCAGAGTCACCTCGGCCGTGTCCGAAGCCCGTATCCCCATTTTTCGTGCAAGTTTTTTAGCGCCGTACCCCGGCGTATCCGTGGGAACCAGGATGAAGCTGTAGCGCTTGTGCCGGGACGGGTTATCCGGATCGGTCTGGCAAAACAGCAGGATATAATCGGCCACGGTGCCGTTGGTGATGAACATTTTGGTGCCGTTGATCACCCATTGGCTGCCATCGGCACGGGCCAGGGTTCTGGCCGAGGTGACATCCGAGCCGGCGTCGGGTTCGGTGATGGCCGTTCCGATCATGGCCTTGCCGGACACGACCCTGGGCAGAATTTCCTGTTTCTGAGCTTCCGTGCCGAACAGCAGCAGGATTTCGGCGCCGAAGGAAGCGGACAGCACCGCCTGGCCGATGCCCGGGTCGACCGCCCAGAATTCCTCGGTGATGAGGCAATGCTCCAGAAACCCCATGCCGGCCCCGCCATAGGCTTCATCGATAAAAATACCCACAAAACCCATATCGCAGCTTGCCCGCCACAGGTCCAGATCGAAACGGTCCTCCTGGTCAAACTCCAGGGCCCGGTCCGCAAACTCGCCCTCGGCGAACTTGCGGGCCGCGCGGATAATATCTCGCTGTTCCTTGCTTAAAGTAAAGTCCATAGCATCCTCTTGTTTTAATTAAACTTTGCTTCCAGTACCGGAAGCACCTGAAAAATATCCGCCACGATCCCGTAATGGGCCACATTGAAGATCGGCGCCCGGGGGTCCGTGTTCACGGCAATAATGGTCTGGGCGTTTTTCATGCCTGCCTGATGCTGGTAGGCGCCGCTGATCCCCAGGGCAAGATAAATTTTAGGCCGCACCGTCTTGCCGGAGGTTCCCACCTGACGGCTCTTGGGCAGCCAGCCCTCGTCCGCCACCGGCCGCGAACAGGAAAGGGTGGCTCCCAGGCGCCGGGCAAAAGCTTCCACCAGGGGAATGTTTTCGGGTTTGCCGATCCCCCGGCCAATGGAAACCAGGATGTCTGCGGCCGCAATATCCACATCTTCCAGCACAGCTTCGATGTATTCCACAAATCGCCTTCCCCGGGAAAGTGACCAGTCCGGCGGATCCACGGCCGAGGTACGGGCAGACATCTGCGGGCCGTCAAACGCATCATAGCTCCCGGGACGAATGCTGGCCAGGTAATTTTGCGACGGCTTGAGGGTCAGCTGGACGTCGATTTTGCCCCCGTATATCTGCCGCCGGGCCGCAAGCCGGTCTCCGGCAAAGGCCAGGGACAGGCAGTCGCTGACAAAGGGCAGCTGCAGACGGGTGGCCAGGGCCGGCGCCAGGTCCATGCCCATGGCCGTATGCCCCATAAGGCACAGGCGGGGGCGGCGCTGCCGGATCAGGGCGGCAAGCGCTTCCAGATAGGCATCGGCATTATAGTCGGAAAGCTGCGGGTCCTCCATCACCAGAATTTCATGACAGGCGCCTTTAAGCTTCCGGGCGTGCTCCTGGACGTTCTGCCCCAGAAGGACCCCGACCACCTCCAGTGATTTTTCCCTGCCGATCCGGTGGGCCAGGGTCAGCACTTCCAGCGTGATATCGCGCAGCTCGCCTTTGCGGTGTTCGGCCAAAACAAATATTTGTTCCATCTCAGGATAGCCCTCCTCTGTCCCGGACAATTTTTGCCGCCTGGCTGCATATTTCATCGAGGCTGCCGGTAAGCATTTCGGCGCCCTGACCCGCGGCGGGGGTAGAAAGTTTCCTAAGCTCGACACAGGAGCCCTGCGGGCCGATTTCGTCCCGGGAAAGCCCCAGGCCGTCTGCATCGGTCTCTTCGATGTCGATACTGCGGACACGCCGGATGCCCAGTATGGACACGTAGCGGGGCTTCTGGGTGCCTGTTTGAACGGTCAGCACGGCCGGAAGGGGCAATTCCACCCTTTCCAGCACATTGGATTCAAGTTCGCGCTGAACCACGATGTTCTGCGCCTTCACCGCCATATCCACCACCAGTGCGGCGTGGGGATACTGCAGCAGTTCGGCCAGGGTCAGACCGACCTGCCCCCAGCCTTCATCGGCGCTCTGGGCGCCCGTCAGCAAAAGATCAAAGGGGCGCTGCTTGACGGCCGCGTGAAGTCCCCGGGCGATGCCGACGGCATCCGAGCCTTCAAAATCCTGCGCATCGATCCGGACGGCTTCGTCCGCGCCCATGGCCAGGGCCTGGCGCAGGACGTCTTCGCTGTCCTCATCGCCCAGGGTGACGGCGGTGACCCTGCCGCCGTGGGCCTCCTTGAGACGCACGGCCGCCTCGACCGCATAGCGGTCCCATTCATTCATGTCCATTTCAAGGTCATCGGATAAAATCCGGGCGCCGTCCCTGTCGATCTTCAATTCGGCATCGACGACCTCCGGAACCTGCTTGATGCAAACGACGATGTTCATGTCTGTTCCCTTTCCTTTTCATTCCGATCGGAATCCGCAAGCCCGAGGGCCAGGAGTAAAAACTCATTCAGATCCAAAACCTGCAATTGACTTTCCAACCCGGCGGCTTTACGGCCGTCCTCGAGCATAATCAGGCATAACGGACAGGCCGTAATCAGCAATTGCGCCCCGGTGGCCTGCGCCTCTTTGATGCGCAACGACGATATTTTAACCTCGCCGTCCAGTTCCTCCTGCCACATGCGATCCCCGCCCCCGCCGCAGCACAGGCTGTCTGCCCGGCAATGGGCCATCTCCACCAGATCCACACCCGGAACAGCAGTGATGATCCGCCGGGGCACGTCAAAAATGCCGTTATGCCGGCCCAGATAACATGGATCGTGATAGGTGACCTTGCGTTTCAGGACATGGTCAAACCTGAGGGCCCCCTTCTGGATGAGATCCCACAAGAGGGCGCTGTAGTGGCGCACCCGCCAGGCGGCGCATTTTTCAGACGCCGCGGGGGACTGATACAAGGGATACTCGCGCGCAAGGGTATGAAAACAGTGGGGCGAGGACGTGATGATTTCCCGGATGTTGAAACGGTCGAACATATCCAGGGTTTCTTCCAGTTTCATTTCGAAAAGGCCGTCTTCACCGCCCCTGCGGGCAATGTCTCCGCAGCAGGGTTCTTTGTTCCCCAATGTCCCGAAGGCAACCCCGGCATGGGTCAACACGCGGACCAGGGCGCGGGCCAGCCCCTGGGCGCGGGTATCCATGGAGGTGGTGCACCCCACAAAATAACAGAGGTCCGCGGGGCAGTCTTTTTCGGTCAGGTCCGGGAAAGTGACCGGGTCGGACCATCTGCTCCGTTTTTTTTTGGTGGCCTCCCAGGGGTTGTTGTATTTAAAAACGTACTTGAGCGACTGGGCCAGAAGAGATGGCATCTGCGTGCCCTCTTCCACCACACCGCTGCGGGCCTGGCGAATGGCGTCCGGCGGTGACAGTGAAAGGGGGCAGACTTGCACACAGGCCCGGCAGGTGGTACAGTGCCAGATCCGCTCGATGCGAAACAGCTCCCTGTCCCCGGGCGCAGTTCCCACCCGGGCCAGGCGGGCCACGTTGTCGCCCGATGAGGCATATTTTTCCCGCTGTTGCGCCCGCCGCCAGATTAAAAAATCCCTGGGGGAAAAGGGCTCACCGGCCAGAGTGGCCGGACAGACATCCACACAGCGGCCGCAGCGGGTACAGGCATCAAAGGCGATTTGATCCTGCAGAAAATAGACTTCGCCGCCGGGCGTGCGCTGATCAACCGGAACGATGGGAACCGGATGCTCTTTCAG
>JAUYIZ010000003.1 GCA_030688615.1 Desulfobacterales bacterium
ATGGCTATTTTCCGCAATATCTGCGTTGGGCTCCGAATTTCAATCCTCAAAATACACAACGTATTCCTGCGGTTGAAATTCTCGCCCGCCTTGATCTTGCAAAAACTATCTCATTTATGGATGGGCACTCGTTAGGATAAGGTTCCGGGTCCGATGCGGTTCAAATCACCCCGTTAAGAATCAGCGCGCACAAAAGTACCCAGAGAAGCACGCTTACAAGTAAGGGAAGGTCGGATAAAATCATCCTTTCAGGTGACCCGCCCTCATTTTTCAGATAGATCAGGTACAGGTAACGGAAGATCCCGTAAAGAACCAGGGGGAATGTATAGATCATATGATCCGTGTTAAATTTATGCACCGTTTCCGGAGAGGTGGAATACAACAGGTAGCTCAGCAGGATTCCTCCGGTGGTTATCCCGATCATCTGGTCCAGGAAAAGGGCGCTGTAAACGGCCAGAACCTTACGATGCTTACCCGGTTCGGCCCGGCCCAGAACGATCAGTTCATGGCGGCGTTTGGACAGGATCAGGAACAGGGCCACCAGGATGGTACAAATGATGAGCCACCTGGACATGGGAACGCTGATGGCCACGGCGCCGGCCACCACGCGCAGAAAGAAACCGGCGGCCACGCAGAAAACATCCAGGATCACAACATCCCTGAGCTTTATATTGTAAAGAATCTGCAGGCCCAGGTAGGCCAGCAGGATGTAAAAGAAAACCGGCCCGACCCAGAACCCCCAGATCAGGGACAGGGCAAAGAAAACCGCCGCCACGGACAGCGCCAGACCGGGTCCGATCAGACCAGCCGCCTGGGGACGGTGACGCTTTACCGGATGATGGCGGTCCTCTTCCCGATCCAGGCAGTCGTTAATCAGATACATAGCCCCTGTGAGCAGGCAAAAAGCAAAAACGGCCTTGAAGGACCCGCGGATGGAGATGGGGTCGAAAAGTTTTTGCGCAAAGACCAGCGGAAGCAGCACAAACCCGTTCTTGATCCATTGATAGGGCCGGAGAGAACGGAACAGGTGATAGAGGGTTTTCATGGCGAGACCTTCCGCAGCTTTCACAGATTCCCGCGGTCTTGATGTTTTGAAAATATTCTGATATAAACCATGGACGTCTTTACTGTCAGCCAGGCCATGATTATTATGGCCTTTACCGTCATCCAGGCGACCCCTGTTATATAACACATTTTGAGCGTCAAAAAAAAAGAATTATTATGAACCCCACCCGTAATTATGTTTTTGTCCCCTTTTCCGGGACGGGTTGCCTTCGAAACCGGGCGAAATCAGCAGCGGTTTTGTGGCTGCTGGTGTTTCTCGGAGTAACGCTTCCCGGACCGCCGGCAGCCGCCGAGGGCCCCGGCAGGCAGGGTAATCCGGCGCAAATCCTGTCCGGTCCGGTAGAGGAACCTGCCGTCCAAACCCTTGTGCAAGACCAAGACCCCGACGTATCGCTCCGGAGGCAAAAGGACGAATATGACGTCAAGATCCCCAAGACGGTTATGGAACTGCAGCAGTTTCGCAGATCCGATTCCATAAATATCCGAAAGGGCGCGGGCAAGGAAGGGACGGCTACCCTGATCAACTTGAACCCGTCCATCAATACCTGGTTTTTGCTTTTCATTCAGTGGAAAGACACCGTGTCTTCGGAAACTTATCACCTGGAAAATCCTCTGCACGGAACCCAGAGGGTAATGCTTGATCCAGATTATGCTGCAGGAATCGTCATGGTCTCGGAAACCGGGCTGTCCCGTTGCGCCTTATGGGCCGATCCCGGGGCTGCGGAGCTCTCCAGGGCCGCCGCCTCCGGGAAAACGTACGCGCCCCTTTGCTCCGGGAGGCTTTTTCTCCGGAACAGGACCCAGGGAAACAAAACCAGACTGGAGATCGTGACGGATCTGCTGCGAAAAAACGTCTGGCAGGGAGAGAAAATCACGAATTTGGTGCGCGAAACCTTTTACCGGGATGCTTTTCTGAGCACAGCGGAATTGATCCAGGCAAAAAACGCAGGCGCCGGCAGGCGGCCGCGCCCGCCGGGCGCCCCGGTCAGGCCTCTGATCGAGCCTCGCTATGCCGATCATTTTCTCGCCCCCCAGGATTTGGGAATTGCGCTGGAAGGTCAGGACGGAGATAAGATCCTGGTGGGCCGCTGGTACCGGGTCAGGGACTTGCCCGGACTTTTTGTCAGTGTGGTGCAACCGGCCCTGGTGGCCGAGCAGGTCATCCAGAGTCAAGGCCTGCAGGTCAATCCCCTCGATGAGGTGGAATCCAAGGCCCTGGTGTTTTTGATCGCCTTTGATCTGGATCTTTTCGACCTGGGATTCGAGATGGGCACGGACCATCCCAGGGTGGGATGGTCTGAACGTGTTCCGGAAAAGTCCCGTGACCAAACCCTGCCCGGACCGGACGGCATCGACACCACAGAGCCTTTGGTCATGACCGGATTGTTGAATCCGTCCGGCCGGAATCGTACCGCAGCCACCTTTATCGGGGGCTTTAAGCGTTATCACGGGGCCTTTCGATGGTCCGAGCTGGCCTTCAAGAACCATGGCAGCCATTACGGCTTTATCCAAAACGGGACCGTTCTGAGCAAGCTCCAGCCCGGGCTCTCAACGGTTTTGGTATATGAGGACGACACCGTCAAGCTCAAAACCTGGCAGGAAAAAGACAACGGCACCCTCCGGGCCATCCGCCACGCACGCCAGAACGGCGTCCCTATTATTGAATATGACGAGGCCAATGAAAAATCCAGGGTGGGAGTGCTGGTTCCCCGCTGGGCGCAGGGCAACTGGTCCGGATCGTTGGATGAAAGATTTAGAACCGTAAGAGCCGGGCTGGGCCTGCAGGAAGCTGAAGGCCGCCGGTTTCTGATATATGGCTATTTCTCCGCGGCAACGCCTTCTGCCATGGCCCGGGTCTTTCAGGCCTACACCTGCAAATATGCGATGCTTTTGGATATTAACGCCCTGGAACATACCTACCTGGCGGTTTACCGGCATCAGGGGCCTGAAATATCCGCGCAGCACCTGGTCAAAGGGATGAGCGTCCTGGATAAACGCAAGGCCGATAAAGTCCTTGCCCGTTTTGTGGGGTACGCCGACAATCGGGATTTTTTTTATCTTTTAAGAAAGGACGGCTCATGAAGCATCTGTCCGCGGCACTGCAGTGCTTTCTCGCGCTTTTCATCCTGGCCGGAGAATCCCATCCCCAGGATCGCAACCGTCTGGCCGGTCAAAACGAGGCCCTTTTTCTTCAGCTCCGGCAGGTTCACCAATTGACCGATGAGCAGATGGCTAAAATTCGGGCCGTCTTTGCCGCTTCCGGTTATATGGGCCAGGGAAATCCCGCCATAACCCAGCATCCATTCACCACCGAACAGTGCGAAAAAAAGCTCGAAAGTCAAGGCGTCACATATGCCAATGGGGCCTTTGAAAAAATATGCGGCGCCAAATATATGGCGCCCCTTTACAAAGCGACCGCACAAAAGCCGGAAGATGCGCGCTCCTGCATCGATCAGTTTGAATTTCCCAACATCCCTGCCGCCTATCCGGTGGTCTGGGTCCGAACCAGAGAGGCGGCCGAGCTCTGCGGCATCCAGGGAAAACGCCTGTGCGACGCCCATGAGTGGGAGGGGGCTTGCGCCGGATCGCTCGAAGAACCCGACTATCGCTTTGATCTGGCCCGGGGAAAGACCCCGGAGCAGGCCATCGGACTCATGCGCGAAGCTCACAATCGAAAATACGGCCCGAGCAAATCCTGGAGTTACGGTCCCGCCTACCGCAAGGGGGTCTGCGCGGCCTCGAGCCGCAAGAGTCCGGCGTGCACCGGCGGCAGCTGGTCGCAGTGCGGTTCCAATACTTTTCCCGCAGGTTCCTTTCCCGAGTGCGCCAGTTCATTGCAGGTCTACGACCTGAACGGCAATGCCGCCGAACACATGAACCTTCCCCTCAACCAAAGCCAGATGTCCAGCCGCGGTAGTCGTGAGTTAGGCTACACCGAGATGAAAGGCAGCTGGTTTATCTTCGACACCTACCCGGCCCACCAGGACTGGTGCCGGTGGCGCGCGCCCTTCTGGCACGGCAGCCGCGTCCTGGACAAGCAGAGCCATCAAAACTATCATCTGGGGTTCCGCTGCTGTAAATCAATCCATGGGGAAAATACGGCTTCGCGATAGACATAAGTTGGAATCTATTATAATCGGATCATATGGAGAAGGCGCCGGAGCACCCCCTCGTAGGTGAGAACCGGAGCAAGGTCCGGGTCCTGCAGGACATCCAGAATGGACCGGGGTTTCTCATCGATCCAGACGGTTTGATAAACCAGCCGGACGCCGTGGCTGTAATCGGCATAGCGCTCGCCATGAACGGTGCTGAGGGGCTGGATGGGTTTGCCGGTTTGCCGGTGCCAGCCGTAAATGGCAATGCGACCGGGCTTTTCATTCAGGCGGTTGCTCAGGACCACGTCCTTCTTATGGCCGGAAGTGAGTTCTCCCAGGGCGCAACCCGCTTTTTCCCGTTGGGCTTTTATCTTGGACCGGTGTTCCAGGTAATACGCGCTGGAGCGCATCTCCGGGCCGGGGGGCAACGGGTCGGGCTTCAGATGGCAGGGGCTCTGTTTGTATATGGCGTCAACGATCCTGCGGGTCGGCAGGATGAACCCCCATGTATTGGCAATGTCAATGGCTGTCCAGTAGTCTAAGGGCATCCGGAGGAAATCATCCGTCGAACCAATGGCCAGATAGTCCGGCATCACCCAGACAACGGCTCTTATTTCCCTTTTGCCCGCAGGAGCATAACTCAACCGGACCGGTTTCAGATGCCGCAGGAACTCGGGGGTGTTGCCCCGGCGCAGCTCGTTCAAGGCGGCCTCCTGCCGCTGCGCGCCGGTCATCTGGGCTGTCTGACGGGCGAACGCCGGGCCGCCGATTGCGTCCCGGGGCCGCGGGGGTATGGTCTCAGCGTAAAATGATCCCGGCACGGCAGCTCCCAAATCCCCGGCCCTGCCGTCCGGAAGAAAACAAATCAAAATAAGTCCGGTAAAAACCAGGATATTCTTCATGGTGTGCGCGGCCGTCTGCTTTGCTCGAGTTATTTGACTTCCCACCTGTCAGGAACAACTTTCTCAAATCACAGCGTATTTGTCAAGTGCCCTTTTTATCCCTGTGCTTTTACCCATTCATTTAGAAAAATAATTTAAAGAAAACTCACTTTTCAGCAGTTTTTACTGCAATGCCGGTCAATTTGTTTAGCCGTAGAAAAAGGGGTATATAGGGGGTTACTCAACCCAGTCCCAGGTGGGCAGCTGGATATTTTTGTTAAGCTGAAGGGGGCATCGCACTGCCCCCTCCGGGCAATCAAGACGGAGACCCCCCATCCGGGTGTAATTCAAAGCTGTTGGTTCAAGTTTCTGGTTTTAACTCTTGTGCTTCTCGCTTCTGCCCTGTGATTCCTTACCTTACATTTGAGCCAAAAAAGAATTGTAACCATTCAGGGAGTC
>JAUYIZ010000043.1 GCA_030688615.1 Desulfobacterales bacterium
CCTTTTGCCGGCACCGAAATCAAACTGGTGGACAGCAACGGCCAGGAAGTAAAATTAGGAGAGGTGGGCCGGATCCTGCTGCGCGGACCCAGCGGAGCTTCCGGTTATTTTGCAGACCCGGAAGCCACCAGGCAAAAATGGTCCCCGGACGGGTGGTATGATATGGAAGACCTGGGCAAATTCGACGAACAGGGCTTTCTCCGGATTGTGGGCCGCGAAAAGGACATCATCATCCGGGGAGGACAGAATATTTATCCTGTTGAGATAGAAAACATGCTGGCGGAACACCCCAGCGTGGTCGAGGCAGCTATCGTCGGCATGCCCGATGCGGTGATGGGCGAAAGAGCCTGCGCCTACGTGGTGGTCAAACCCGGGCGCGCATTTACCTTTGAAGAGATGGTTTCTTATCTCGACGGCAACCAGGTGGCCAAGTACAAGCTGCCCGAACGGCTCGAAATCATCCATCACCTGCCCCTACTGCCCGGAGTTTCAAAGATCGACAAAAAGGCCCTGGCCCGGGATATCGCCGACAAACTCAAGGCGGAAGCACAAAAATAGGGATCGGGGGTCAGGTTTAAAGTTTAAAGTTTAAGGTTTCAGGGATCAGGATAAACCCGTAGCCCGAAACGGCATAAAAAAAGGTCTGCGCAAGATTCCATGGAAGATATCAATTACTTTATCAACAAGACTCAAGAAAGGAGGCTCCAATGAAAAAACTAACTGGACTGGGAATCTTTCTCTTGGTTGGCGCATTGCTGGCATTGCAACCATTTCCGGCCCGATCGGGACCTCTCGATCCTTACATCGAAGCCGCCAAAAAAGAAGGCGCGGTGCGCATCGGCATCACCCTGAGGGCTAAAGAATATGGCAAGCCCTCGGGGTCAAAATACATCGCGGCCTTTCAAAAGAAATACCCTTTTCTGAAGGTGGAGTTCAAACGCATCGGCGGTGCGCGGGAAAGGGAAAGGGTGATCAACGAAATGGCGGGGGGCATGTTTAGCTTCGACATCGTGCCGGCCAGTGAAACCATGGTCCCGGTGGTCATGGCCGCGAAACTGCCCCGTATCGTTGACTGGGAAAAATTGGGCGTTCCGAAAATTTTAGCTCACCCGGAAAATATGGGTCTCATCTTACGGACCATGGCTTACGGAATCGCTTACAACCGTGATCATGTAACCGATCAAGAAGCCAAGGCCTTTACCTGGGAAACATGCACGGACCCCAAATTCAAAGGAAAAAACGCGATGGATGACCGGCCGCGGCACCTGAACCGCTTCTTCCTGGAAGACGTGTGGGGAAGGGAGAAGACCCTGGACTACGCCAGGCGCTGGGCGGCCAACAACCCGTCCATTGAATCGAGCCGCTCCACGGCCGCATCCAAGCTCATGGCCGGCGCCTACCACATCATCTGCGGCATGCAACGCTCATCCATCAAGGAGCTTCAGGTTTACGCCGAATCCAAAAACCTGGGCATCGTCTTTCCCGAACCGGTGCCCATCGGCTTTGGGGATATCATCTATGTCCCCGACAAGGCCAAGCATCCCAACGCGGGTGTTTTATTTTTGGCATGGACGGGTACGCAAGAAGCCCAGAACCTTCTGGACGAGGTAAATTTTACCGGCCACCCGGACTTTGAAGGCAACGAAATCAATCAAGTGGTCAAAGGCAAAAAAGTGGTCATAGCCCAATGGGAACATCTAGCCAGGACGGATGAAGACCTGGCGGCCATTCTCCAGGCCATGGGCATGCCGGTCGTCCGGTCAAAAAAGAAGAAATAAAGATCCGGGCCCAGAGGACCAGGCTTTTGTTATCCCCAGAGGGGATTTGCTTTGTTGGAAGTTCATTGTATGATTGAAATTACAAATATCAAATTACAAATACCAAACAATTTCCAATGACCCAAATTCGAAAATCCAAACGATGTCTCGCCCTGGAAGGTTTGGGTCATTGAATATTGGAATTTGAGATTTGTTTGTAATTTGGTGCTTGGAATTTGTAATTTTAGACATAAAACGCCAAGGCAGAGCCATCTTTCCCTGACCTGGCCCAGAGGACCAGGTTTTGAAGATTCCCTGCAGCAAGCTGCAGGGAATCTTCGACCGAGAGGAATTTTTCCATTTTTTAATTCGCTGTTGCGGTTCAATGGGGACTACCTACTTGTCATAGTCATGAAATCCCTTCCCTGTGACCCGGCCGATTCTCCCCGCTCTCACATAATTTTTTACCCAGACCGGCACCTTGAAACGCTCGCCCAGCTCCTGCTCGAGGTAGTCGCAAACCGTTTTGAACAGAGGGAGCGAGTCCAGAAAATCAAAAACTTCAAACGGCCCCATGGGATGGCCCAGCCCCAATTTAGCCCCGGTATCCACATCCCTGGCGGTGGCGACACCTTCTTCAACGATCCTGCTGGCCTCAAGGGCCAACAGGTGCAACAGACGGTTGACGACAAAACCCGGGCTGTCTTTGCAGACAATGGGAGTCTTTCCCATGAGTTTGGCCAATTCAACAACCGCCGCGACGGTATCCTCGGAGCTCTCCACGCCCCGGACCACTTCCACCAGCTTCATGACGGGCACCGGGTTAAAGAAATGCATGCCCGCAACCCGG
>JAUYIZ010000032.1 GCA_030688615.1 Desulfobacterales bacterium
CCATTACACCGGATTAACATAAGAATTCAGAGCGTAATATGATTTTTGGAAAGAAAACCCACCTGATTGGTTTGGATATCGGTTCCCGGGGCCTAAAAGCCAGCGAGATTATCGAGACCAAAAAAGGGTACACCCTGAAAAACTTCGGTGCGGCGAAAATCTTGCCGGGCATCATTGATGAAGGGGTGATAAAAGAGCCGGAAAAGTTAGCCGATGCCATTCGGCAGCTCTTTAAAGCGTTTAACTTTAAAGAAGAGAATGTTGCCATATCCATCGGGGGATATTCGGCTATTGTTAAACGAATCGATGTGCAGAAGATGACCGAAAATCAGCTGCAGGAAACCATTCATTTAGAGGCTGAACAGCACATTCCCTTTGACATCAAAGATGTTTTTCTTGATTTTCAGATCCTCGGGGAAAATCAATCCAACCCCAATCAGATGCATGTGCTGCTGGTGGCGGCAAAAAAGGAGATCATCAACGATTATGCCGATGTCGTTCAGTTGGCCGGCTTAAACCCCTGTTTAGTTGATGTGGATGCCTTTGCCTTACAAAATTCCTTTGAACTCAACTACGATCTGTCGGAGGAGAGCGTTGCGCTGATCGATATCGGTGCCAGCAAAACGCTTATAAATGTTGTTAAAAACGGCGATTCTCTGTTCTTGAGAGACGTGTCTTCGGGGTGCGGGCAAATTGACCAGAAAATTGCATCCGCTGTAAATTGTTCCCTGGAAGAAGCCGGGGACCTTAAAATCTGCGAAAATTCGGATGTGATCTCCCAAGAAGATGTAGGACAAATTGTCCTTTCCATTGCCAACGACTGGTGCCTGGAAATCAGGCGGGCCCTTGATTTTTTCTATTCGACAAACCATGATGAGCATATCGAGAGAATCGTTCTGAGCGGGGGAGGGGCCAATATAAAGGAATTTAGGGAAATCCTGGCAGAGGAAACGGCGGCAGCGGTCGAAACCATAAATCCTTTTCGAAAGTTTGACATCGATCGGCAGATCGATCCGGCCTATTTGGAGCAGATGGCCCCCCAGGCGGCTATTTGCGCTGGGCTTGCCATCCGGAGCATTGATGATAAATGATTCGAATTAATTTACTTCCTTATCGCGCCGCACGAAAAAAGGAGAACGTGCGCCGTCAGACGTCTGTTTTTTTTCTTTCAACGATATTGGTTGTGCTCGGAATATTCCTGTACAACAACATTTTAAATCGCAAGATGGAAAGACTTGAAACCAGTGTCGCAAGCCTGAGAAATGAGGTCGTCAAGTATAGAAAAATCAACCTGGAAATTGCGGAAATAAAAAAAAAGCTCGCGGTGCTGGATAAAAAACTGGTTGTCATCAAACAGTTGGATTCCGATCGAAAGGCGCCCATCGCGCTGTTGGAGATGATGACAGAAGTCATTGTGGAAAAAAAGATGTGGTTCACCAGTTTAAACGCCCGGGAAAACGAGGTGAAGATCAAGGGCGTTGCCCTGGATAATCAAATCGTTGCCGATTTTATGACACGCCTTGAAAGTACAAAGCTTTTTTCCAGCGTGAATTTAACGGTGCTGGTGCAGGAAAAAGTCAGTGAGGATATCCATCTCAAAGGATTTGAAATTGTCGGCAATAAATTGACAAAACAACCGGCCAACGCCGGTAAGCCCGGATAACCATGAGCCCGATGAATTTTATACTCGGTTCCATTGAACCTCTCATTGAAAAGATTGAGAAGTTGTCCAAGGTGCACAGGATACTGATTTGTGTCGGGACTTTTTCGATTCTTATCGGGTTTTTCATCCTGCTGTCCTATCTGCCCAAGTCCGGTCAAATCGGCGCGTTGACGCAAGAGTTTGAATCGCTCCAGTTTCAGCTGGAGACGGCAAAAAGAAACGCAGGCAATCTGGAAAAATTCAAGAATCTGATGAAAACCAGGAACGCCGAATTTGATCAACAGATGAAAGCGCTGCCGGATCAAAATGAAATCCCGAAGCTGCTGGCCGGCATCTCCCAAGCGGGCAAGGAAGCCGGGCTTGAATTTCTGTTGTTTCAACCGAAGCCTGATGAAATAAAGGAATTTTATGCTGAAATCCCTGTATCCATCACCGTGGAGGGGAGTTATCACAGCGTCGCACTTTTTTTTGACAAGGTGGCCCGGATGCCCAGGATCGTCAACATCAGGAACATTGATATGGTGTCATCCAAGAACAGCGCTAAACTGGTTACTTCCTGTACGGCAGTCACTTATAAATTCGTGGAAGCGCCGCCCCAAAAGGGAAAAACGGAAGCGAAGCCCAAGGGGGGAAAATAGAAAACCGGCCAGGGCGTCCAAGAAATTGATGAATAAAAACATAAATATACGGACCAAAGCGGTAAGTTCTCAAAAACTTCGGGCATATTTGGAAGCCCTCTCACCCAAACCCTCTTCCCCGGGGGGGCGAGGGACGGGTGAGGGGGGGTGCCCCGAGGGTATTGCAAAGATAGGCAGAACGGTCCTGGTTATCGGGTTTCTTTTTTTTCTATCGGGGTGTAACCGTCAGGATGTTTCTCCGGAGCCCACGGTGATCAGAAAAAAAATCGTCATGAACAAAGAGACAGCAGCGGCGCCGGAGAATAAAAAAACGACGGATACAGAATTAACATCCGTTCCGCCGGCCACAGACAGCCCTGTTGCTGCCTACGATCCCAAGGGTAAAATAGATCCGTTCATACCGTTTTTTGAATACCAGCAGCAGGGCAGCCAGTCCGGTAACAAAAAAAGATCTCATTCGCTTACGCCCCTGGAGAGGTTGGATTTAAATCAACTCAAACTTGTCGGGATTATCCGTTCGGCCGCTGGGAACAAGGCGGTCGTGGAGGAGGCATCCGGAAAAGGCTATATTGTTTCCAAAGATACCCTCATCGGAATTAACTCCGGCAAGGTGCTGGAAATATTGACGGACCGGGTTATTGTCCAAGAAGAAGTTGAAAACTTGATCGGTGTGGTGAAGATTATGAACAAAGAACTCATCCTTCAGAGACCTCCTGGAGAATTTTGATATGAAATATCAGCCCTCTAAAATTGATGACAGCAATACCGTTTTTATCTGGTTGCTGGTTGTCATGGTTTTTTTGGCCGGTTGTGCCACCGGTCCCGCGCCCCAGGAGAAAGCTCCCATGACCCGGCAGATTACATCCATCGGCACCCAACAGGATGCCGGGGCCATTTCTGTTTTAATCCAGGGAAACCGGATGCTGACTTATTCCTCGGTGAAACATCCCATGCCCTTGAGTGTCATTTTTTACTTTCCTGAAACGATCCTGGATAAACTCACGGTGCCCCGTATTGCTGAAAATGACATCATCAAAACCATTGAAGCGCTTCAATCGGACGGAAAAGAACAGACCGCCAGGGTTAACGTTGTATTAAAACAGGATGCCGCTTATGAAGTCGCCCAGGCGGATAAGGGGCTGATAATATCTTTCAAAAAAAAATCATCCGAAGCCCCTCCGGTTCAGATAGAAGAAATTAGAAAAGAAGAAACGGAAATAAAAACAGACCCAATGTCGGCAGAGACGCCCCTTCCGGTTCACTTGCGATCCATAACCGCCGCAAAGCTGAACGACGGCATTCAGTTAAATATTTTAGCCGACGGCAGGATTCGGGATTATAAATCCTTTACCATCGACCATCCGGCCCGGATCGTTTTCGATCTGATCGATGTTCAACACACCACCGCCAAAGAACAGGTGATACCGGTCAACACCCCCTGGGTCCATCAGGTCCGTTATTATGCTTATTCGGACAGGCTTCGAATCGTTCTGGAGACCCAAAAAAAATATCTTACCGCTTACCTGGCATCTCCGCTGGAAGAAGGGCTTGCGGTTTATGTGGGCGAGGCAAAGGCGGTCCCGGCCGCCGGGCCGGCTGCGATGGATTCCAGGCAAGCGCCCGCGGCAGGTCAAACCGGGCCGGCCTGGATTAACCGGATCGATTTTCTGGCGGAAAATGCCGGCAGGTCAACCCTGGTCATCGGGACCACCAGGAAGGTAAACTTCAAAATAGACCGGGCCCAGGAAAAAAGGCTGCTGTTGAAACTTTTTGAAACCAGACTGCCCGACTATCGGAAACATGCCCTGATCACCACCCGTTTTCAAAGCGCGGTGGATCGGGTCATTCCCTTCGAACAAGGTGCACCAAAGGCCGCCATGATCCTGGTGGAAATGCGCGAGGCCGTGCCGTACCTGGTGGAACAGGTGGATAATTTGTTGTTTTTGCGTTTTGAGCCGTCAAAAATTCCGCCCAAGCCCCTTGAGGCCGCCCGATTGCCTTCCTGGAAGCAGGTTTTGCGTGAAACACTCGCCGAACCCGAAGCCGGGAAGGAAGCTGCTCCGGCCGGCCCGGTTGCGACGCAACCGGATGCCCCGTCCGATAAAGCCGTGTTGCCGGCCGGGCCGGGCCAAAAATATTCGGGCGAGAAAATCGCGCTGGATTTTTATGACACCGACATTAAAAATGTGTTCCGGATTTTACGCGAGGTCAGCGGAAAGAATTTTGCCATTGAAAAGGATGTTGCCGGCAAGGTGACCCTGGCCCTGGCAAAGCCCGTGCCCTGGGACCAGGTGCTGGACCTGGTATTGAAAATGAATCAGCTGGGCATGCGCGAAGAGGGCAATATCATCCGGATCGCCACCTTAAAGACACTTGATGGTGAAGCGCTATCCATGCAAGCCAAGGTCGCATCGGAAACAAAAGCAATAGAACAGCAACAAGCGCTTGAGCCCCTTGTGACGGAATGGATTCCGATTAATTATGCAAACGCAAATAAGGACATTCTGCCCAACGTCGAGAAAATTATGACCAAAGATCGCGGCGGCAGCGCCAGTGTGAATGAACGCACGAACATGATCATCATAACCGATACGGCAGAAAAGATCCAGAAAGCCAGGGACATCATCAGGCAGTTGGATACCGCAACCCCGCAGGTCATGATCGAGGCCCGGATCGTTGAAGCCAGCACGACTTTCTCCAGGTCCTTCGGGATAAGGTGGGGAAGTGGGGCCACTCCGACTGGTGATCCGCC
>JAUYIZ010000038.1 GCA_030688615.1 Desulfobacterales bacterium
CAAATTACAAGTACCAAACAATTTCCAATGACCAAAATTCGAAAATCCAAACGATGTCTTGTCATGGAAGGTTTGGGTCATTGCATATTGAAATTTGAGATTTATTTGTAATTTGATGCTTGGAATTTGTAATTTTAGACAAAAAACGCCAAGGCAGAGCCATCTATCTCTGACCTGTCCCTGAGGACCAGGCTATGTTTGAATAAAATTTCATCCTGACACAGAGGTTGGCCAAAAGGGGGCGTTTTGCCAAGGTGCCGCTCAGGCCTTTCCCTCATCATATCCTCTGACCAACACCTCCCGGGGCTTGGAACCGTCCGCAGGGCCCACAATTCCTTCTTTTTCCATGACCTCGATAATGCGGGCCGCCCGATTATAACCGATGCGCAAATGGCGTTGCACCATGGAGATGGATGCCTGCCGCGTCCGGGTCACCAGGGCCACGGCATCATCATACCTTTCGTCATATTCCGTATCCCCGCCCTCGACAAGGTCTTCCTCCGGCTTTTCGATGACTTCCTTGATGTATTCCGGCGGCTTCTGGGCTTTTAAAAACTCGGTGATTCTTGTAATTTCCACTTCGGAAATATAGGCGCCGTGAATCCGTTGCAGTTTCCCCGTGCCCGGAGGCAGAAAAAGCATGTCGCCGTTGCCCAGCAGGCTTTCAGCGCCGTTGGCATCGATGATGGTCCGGGAGTCGGTCTTGGAGGAGACCTGAAAACTTAAGCGGGTGGGAAAATTTGCCTTGATGACACCCGTCAGAACGTTCACCGAGGGCCGCTGCGTGGCCAGTATCAGATGAATGCCCGATGCTCTTGCCATCTGCGCCAGACGTGTCAGCGCAAATTCAACATCCCGGGAGGCCACCATCATCAGGTCGGCAAGCTCGTCGATGATGATAACGATGTAAGGAAGCCATTCATGGGCCGGGTCTTGGGCTTCTTTTTTATTCCGCAGGGTTTTCTGGTTATACTGGGCTATATTTCTGGCCTTCAACTCGGAAAGCAACTCATAGCGCCGTTCCATTTCCCGCACGGCCCAGAAAAGAGCGTTGGTTGCTTTTTTTACATCGGTCACCACGGGCGTGATCAGATGGGGGATCCCGTCATAGCATGAAAGCTCGATCCGCTTGGGATCCACCATGATGAATTTGGTCTCTTCGGGCCTGGCTTTGTATAAAATACTGCAAATCATGGTATTTAAGGCCACGCTTTTTCCGGTTCCCGTGGCCCCCGCAATCAGCAGATGGGGCATCTTGTCCAGTTCTCCCATTACCGAATTGCCCACGATGTCCTTGCCCAGGCACACGGTCAGCTTGGACTTTGACTTTATAAAAGCGCTGGAGGAGACGACCTCTCTGAATCTTACCACCTCCCGGGTGGCATTGGGGATTTCAATGCCGATCACGGGCTTTCCCGGAATCGGCGCGACGATTCTGACGCTGATGGCCCGGAGCGCAAGGGCCAGATCGTCGGTGAGCGTGACGATCCGGTTTATTTTTACGCCGGGGGCCGGTTCATATTCAAACGTTGTGATGACAGGGCCCGGCGACACCGTAATCACCCTTCCCTGGATGCCGAAGTCCTCCAGTTTCTTTTCCAGCAGCCTGGACTGGGCCTGGAGGTTTTCATTGTCCGTGGATACCGGCCTGCTTTCGATCTCGTCCAAAAAATTTATGGAAGGAAAAGCGTACCCGGCATCGGTTTCCATGAAATCGAATTTTTCCTGTTTCGGGACCGGCACAACGATAAGGGGTTTTGCATCCGCCGTGTTGATTTTCACTTTCCGTTGATGCTTTTCAATCAGCACATCCTTCAGCTTCGACCTTTTTCTGGCCTTTCCCCGCTGTTCCTTCAACTTGATAAACAGATTTTTCAGCCGATCCAAAGTGAAGCGGGCAAACCGGCCCGCCCCCTTGACAAAGCGGATCAGAGAAAAACCGGTGGCCAGCATAAAGCCGATCATCCAGATCAGGGCCAGAATGATCGTGCCGCCGGGTTTATTTAAATATTCCACCAGAAATTTCTTCAACAAATGTCCCACCACACCGCCGGACGAGAATCGGTGGCCAAAGAGCACGAAGCTGTTCTGGGAAAGGGTCATGAGGCTTGCGGTGGCCACGATGAGCAGGAGGCCGCCTGCGGCTGTGACCCAATGGGTTCTGGGCGGATGCTCCCCTAAGATATGCAGGCTGATCAGCAGGATAATCACCGGAATCCAGAACGCGCCCATACCGAAGATGCCGATGAGAAGGCCCGACAGGTTCGCCCCGAACACACCGAACAGATTATGGATGCGCCCGGCCGCCCGGGCGTTGTGGATGGAGGGGTCAAAAGGGCTGTAGGACAACAGACTGATCAGGATGAAAACAACGACAAAAACCAGTAAGATACCGATAATTTCTTTACGCATCGTTTCGTTTCCTGAAGTGAGACATCGCGCAGGATGTTGGCCCGCGGCCCCATCTGGTCTGTGGTATCCGGATTACACTTCCAGGATAAACGGAAGAATTACCGGACGACGTTTTATGGCCAGGGAAAAATATCGCCGCAAGTCGGATTGCATCCGGATCCGGATTTTTTCAATGCGGTCAGGGATATCCGGCCCCACAGCCTCTACAATTTCCAGGATGACCCCCTTGGCCTCTTCCAAAAGATGCCCGGTTTCAGTCTCAAACACAAATCCCCGGGACACGATTTCCGGGCCGAATACGATGATCCCCGTTTCCTGGTCGAAAGCCATGTTCACCACCACAAGGCCTTCTTCGGAAAGAATCCGTCTTTCCTTGAGGACGCTTCTGCCCACATCGCCGATCCCTTTGCCGTCGACCATGACCCTGCCGGTGACGACAGTGCCCTGAATACTTCCGCCCTGTTCATCGAACTGAATGACCTGCCCGTTTTCCGCCAGAAGGATGCACGCCTCCTTAACCCCCACGCGCTTTGCCAGACGTGAATGAAGAATCAAATGGCGGTATTCCCCGTGAATCGGAATAAAATATTTCGGCTTTGTCAGACTGATCATCAGCTTCAGCTCTTCCCGGAAGGCATGCCCGGAAGAGTGAATATCCGATATTTTTTCATAAATAACGTCGGCGCCGAGTCTATACAGCTTATTGATAATATTTGCAATAGCCTTCTCGTTTCCGGGTATGAACTTTGAAGAAAAAATGACAGTATCATCGTTCTTGATCTTGATCTGTTTGTGATAGCCGGCGGACATGCGCGCCAGGGCGGACATGGGCTCTCCCTGGCTGCCGGTTGTGATGATGACAATCTCATCGTTCGGATAGTCCTTGATCTGATCCACATAAATCTCCATGCCCTCGGCAATATGCAGATACCCCAGCTCCTTGGCTATATTGACGCTGACCTCCAGGCTCCGGCCGTTGAACACCACCTTGCGGCATCCTTGCCTGGCAATGTCCACGATGTTCTGAACCCGGGCAATGTTGGAGGCGAACAGGGCAATTATAACGCGGCCCTTGCTTTGCGCCACAATGCTGGCAAGCTTTTCACCCACCTCATTGGACGAAATGGTATACCCTTCCTTTTCCACGTTGGTCGAATCGGACAGCAGGGCCAGCACGCCTTTTTTGCCGCACTGGGCAAACTTGTAGATATCGGTCATCGAATCGTCCATATCCGCATAGCTGATTTTAAAATCACCCGTATGAACGATGAGCCCCACCGGGGTGTTGATGGCAATGCCCACACCATCCACCACGCTGTGGTTGACGCGGATAAATTCAAGCTCGAAAACCCCGATGCGCAAGGTTTCGCCCGCTAAAATCGTGTGCAGATCAGCGCCGGCAAGAAGCCCGTGTTCTTCAAGTTTGTGGCGCAAAAGTCCCAGGGTGAAGGGGGTGGCAAAAACCGGCGTGTCAATTTCCTTGAGCAGGTAGGGCAGGGCGCCGATATGATCTTCATGGGCATGTGTGATCACGACACCCTTAATTTTGGATTTATTCTGTTTCAGATAATTCATGTCGGGAATGACGAAATCCACTCCCAGCATGTAGTCCTCGGGAAACATCAGGCCCGCGTCCACCACAATAAGCGTATCATCGTATTCGAACACCATCATGTTCAAACCGATTTCGCCCAGCCCGCCCAGTGGTATAATTTTTAACATTCCGACCGGCCCTTTTCCTTGCTTTCAAAAGATTGGCAAATGCTATTTCGAACTTTATCTAAAAGTTCATCTCGTTGTTTTCGAGTATATCCGTCCGTCTGAATGGGTTGTAAAATTTCAAGGTCAACATTTCCGGGGTTGATGCGGAATTTATTTTTAGGCATAATTGAACGGGTACCGTGAATAATGACAGGGACAATCGGAGCTCCCGCGTCGATCGCGATTAAAAAACCGCCTTGTTTAAATGGCCTGATTTTTCCGTCCTGGCTGCGGGTTCCTTCAGGGAAAATTATAACAGAAACGCCGTTTTTAATGATGGCGGCCGCGCGACTTAAACTTTCAAACGCTGATTTACGGTTGGACCGGTCAATACTGATATAGCCGGCTCGTTTCATTGCATAACCAAAAAGCGGTATTTTAAAAAGTTCCGCTTTGGCCAGCCATCTGAACTGGGCGGTAAGAAAGGCCAGCAGAACCGGTATATCAAAATTGCCCTGATGATTTGACATGAATATGTAAGATTTTTGAGGATCTATGTTTGAAAACCCGGTGACCGTCACCTGAATACGAGCCGCCCACAAGATGGACCGCGCCCATGTCCGCGCAATGATATGCGGCATATTCCCTTTGCCGTCAAAAAAAGAAACCAGTATCGCCAGCATTGCAAAAAATATGGTTACCAGCACAATCCATACACTAATGTAGAGGGTTCGTAACATCCTAAGGCCTGTTGGAGGTTATCAGGTTTTAATCTCGAGTCGCTCAAAAATTGAATCGGCAAATCGGATAATCCATTGCCGCTGTTCTTCCATGGCATAGCCGATACAATCGCAACGGAGTCTGTTTTGCGTTCGTATTAAAAATTCAGAGGCCAACGCATCGGACCGAAGTTCCATTGCGAAATAGAACGGCCGGCATTCGGTATGCGCCGCCTGAAGGTCATTTAAAAGCTTCTGTTCAAGGGCAATCCAATAGATGCCGGGCAGGCTGCCTGGGCTAACATGCTGCTCCAGGTAGGTTTTTAGCTTTTCATAGTCTGCCGGTCTGAGTTCATCAATCACATATTGCTTCACGGGCAAAATCTATCATAATTTATAGGGCCGCGCAAGTCGTATATAAAATAACGACCTGGTAAATATCCTGGCCCTGAGGACCAGGCTTTGGTTATCCCCGGAGGGGATTTGCTTGGTTGGAAGTTCATGGTATGATTGAAATTACAAATAGCAAATTACAAATACCAAACAATTTCCAATGACCCAAATTCCAAAATC
>JAUYIZ010000041.1 GCA_030688615.1 Desulfobacterales bacterium
TCTTCTTTCCATCCTCTCAAATAAGTACTAAAATTACTTTGAAGACCACTATGAAGTGATAGCGGTATTCTGTTTACTACCAGAACTTATTTAGATGTTTCAGTTGTTTTCGACCCCGATGCAAAGGCTGAGTTTTTGGAAGCTGTACGGTATTACGAAAGCTGTCAATCCGGATTGGGACATCGTTTTAAAGTTTTTGTTAAGTCCGCTTTGAAAAAGGTTGCAGAAACACCTTTTCAGTACCGACTGATACATGCCCCCTTCAGACGGTATCTTTTGCCCAAATTCCCTTATGCCATCATATTTTCCATTGAGCCTGACCATATTCGTATCATTGCGGTTGCTCATACTAAGCGAAAGCCTGGTTATTGGGTAAGACGTCAACCGGAATAAAAAATATTTTCCTGAATAATCAAGGACTAAAGCGAACAAATCAGTTCACCCGACCTCCGGGTAGCGCGGCTTTTGCTTCTTGCCACTGCCTGGATAATGTGTTTTCAACTCGGCCTGTTCACCCGGTGGCCGGTGACTTTTACGTTCGAAGACACAGGAATTTCTTCATTGAAAAAAAATGAAAGATAAATTATTCTTGATTATCTATATTTACCATTAAAAGGAGAATGATATGAACATTTCCTTACCTTTAGATAAAATGACAAGCGCGGATAAGATAGCTATAATGGAAAAACTATGGGAAGATCTCTGCCGAGATCCCGAATCCATTCCTTCTCCAACATGGCACAAGGATATTTTAGAGGCGAGAGAAAAAGAGGTTAACGAAGGGAAGGCAAAATTTACATCGTTTGATCGGGCTAAGGGAAGAATCAGGGACCAGATTAGATGAAAATCGAAATCCTTGATTCTGCCGAGAAAGACTTGCTCGATGGTTTCAAGTTTTATGAGCGTCAGTCGAGAGGACTCGGTGATTATTTTCTCGACTCCCTCTTTTCAGATATTGAGTCGCTCTATCTTTATGCCGGTACCCATGCCCTCCATTTCGGATATCACCGCTTGCTTTCCAAAAGATTTCCCTTCGCCATTTACTATCGTTCACAAAAAGACATCATTCGGGTATATGCAATTTTGGATTGTCGCCGCAATCCCGCGTGGATTCGAAATAGACTTTCATGATCTTCGAACAATACGCTTAACTCAGACGGCTAATACCGGGGCGTTTTATGTGGGTTGCAGTTAAAATCATTTTGGGCTTTCCTAACGGCCTTGGCAGTTTAGCCGCCGCTGACAGCCGCTGGTTAGATCCACGTTAGGGATCAAAATTAATGGCAAATAGCACGTCCGAAAAAGAAGCAATAGGTTTATGCATATCTCTAGAAGCAGTTGGAGACATGGCGAACCATGCATTATTAGAACTTTGAGACGTCTCTAAGTATCCAGGTGAAGTTGAAGTTTATTTCCATACACATATTCACCAAGAATTATTCATTATTCGACTCCTCGACTTTGTAAAAGAAACTGGGGACAGTAAATTAACAGGTGTTTCCGGAGGGAGCATTACCGGTTTGTTAATGATTTGAGGTGCTATTGCTGACAAAAAATCATTACAAGATGAAAAAAGTGCTGGACATTTGATTTGATCACCTATATGTCGTACAGCGTTTTATCGGCAAGAAAGTGGCCATCTGACTGACAGGCGCCGGTGTAAACCCCATGGCTTTCACATGAAAATGAGCCTGCATGGTCTGAGGCTTTCTATGTTTTAGGCTTTGCCAGCGTATTCCTCCTGCCGATCAGTGCTTCTCCGGTCCGGTAGTGCTCCCCCCTGACCGCAAGCCGCGCCTCCTGCTCATCCTCATCGCTCCAGTACCCGAGATTATACCCATACCAGGGCTCTTTCAGATTCAGGGGGGGAAGCCCCTCCTGTTCCCATATCCGTAAGGCTTCTTCCATAAATTCTTTTTTCGGCAGCGATACCGGCGGATAGGGCCACTTCATGGTGGCGTCGATGAGCAGCCGGGCCCCTTTGGTAAAAACCTCCGTGCTGGGGTCTCTGCCGACCCAATGTCCCGGACGCTCTGCCGAATGGTCCTGGGCAACGGCACGGCCCTCGACAATTTTGATATCCCGATTGGGCATCATGCGGGTGGAAAGGGCCCAATTCAGCGCATCATTGTCCCAGGGATTGATATCCTTATCCACCACGATGACCATTTTTCCCACGGCCCTGTGCCGGCTCACGGCATCCAGCATCTGCCAGATTTCCGGCCGCTCCATTTTTCCGACCTGGATGACCGCCATGTTTCCCACCAGGCTGGCCTCTTCATGGAAGGCAACCTGAAGCACCTCCGGCAAGTTAAGGTCGTGCTTCAGATATTTATAGAGATTGTTCTGCCAGGCGATCTGTTTAATCTTACTGCTTTCACTGGGCGCAAGCTGGCTGATGAAAGACTGCCATATGGGATTTTTGCGATGGGTGATACAGGTGACGTTGAAAATAGGCATCATCATCCTCTCCCCCATATAGCCGCCGGCTTCGCCGAACGGGGCTTCCGGCTCAACCTCATCCAGGGAGAACTCGCCTTCAATGGCAATTTCGGCATATGCGGGCACCTCCAGATCCACGGTCTTGCATTTCACCAGTTCGACCGCCTCGCCCGCTATCCCGCCGGCAACTGCCAGCTCATCCACGCCGAAGGGAATTTTTGATACGGACAGATAGCCGATGTTGGGCGGGGCCCCCACAACAATTGCCGCCTGGAGACGGACTCTCTTCTCCCGGCATCTGCGCCAGTGGATTTCGATGTGCTGATCGCCCTTTCCCCCGAAATAAATACCGGTGCGGGCCGGGGCCTTCACCATGACCCGGTAGGTTCCCACGTTCCGGATGCCGGTTTCCGGATCTCTACTGATCCAGTAGGGAGAGCTGAAATAGGGCGCATTATCAAACCCCGGGGTGGAAATGGGGATCGGAAACTCGCCGAGCCCGCCGTGTTCCAGCAAAGATTCGCCCATATGGACCTCATCCTGCACCGGCCCTGTCGCGATCACTCGAGGCTCGATGGGGTGGACCTGGGCCTGAAGCCATTTTTCGACGATTTCATCGGGACGGCACATCATGCCGATGGCATAGATTTCCGTAGAACCGGCGATGGCGCCGACAGCAACGGGGCCCGGATACGTGCGACCTTTGGCGTCCACGACATTTTCAAATAAAAATGCCTTGCGCTGCTGCTCGGGCAGCCCCCTGAACTGCAGCCGGACCAGGGGGTGCAGCTGGGTATCCTTGTTGATGGTCCTCTTGATCCGCGTAAGCTTTCCATGCGCTTCCAGCGCCTGCAGGTGTTCACGAAAATCTTTGTAGTAAGCCATCAGCTTTTCCCTCCCGCAAAGAGGACGGATTCGAAAAAAGTGTTTTGCGCGCGACATTTGAACATTTTCGGAAATAGCGTAATGGTGTTGGAAGCGTTAAAAATTCTATGCTGTTTGAGGAGCTTGCGACGAGTTCATAGAATTTAGCATCCAGCGCCATTACGCCCGAAAATGGTCACGGAGAGCGCAAAATATAGCTTTTTACGAAGCCGTCAAATTTCCCTGTGATTGTTTTCGATCAGGATCCCCTTTTCGCCTGGACCTTGCCGTAGTCCGATTGCATGGCTTCGATCTTGATGAGGTCATCCGCTGAAAACAGGTTCTTAAGATCCACCCGGTCCACGGGATATTTCCCCAGCTTAAACGCCCATTTTTTGTCATAGGGGATGGTCGCATCAATGCCGATGGCCCCCTGGGTGCCGCTTTGCTCAACGAGCTCCTCCATGGGATTCCCCTGGCGTTTTCTCTCACCATAGGACGTGATAATTCCGGTGGCCGGATTGACCCGGGTGGTCAAGGCCCACAGGATATCCTCAGCGCTGTAGATATCCACATCTTCATCCACCGCGATCACCACCTGAGGTGCATCCGGCATGCCCAATACGGTCCTCAAAATATTTTTCTGATAACCTTCCTGGCGGCTGCGGGTTTTTTTCACCTGGAACACCGCCCCCAGCAAGCCTTTCTGGGCATCCAAGACCGTCGCATCAACCACCAGACCCGGAACCAGCCGTTCTCCAAGTTCGTAAATACAGGCCGCGCGCATCCCGCCGCAAAGGATATTCCCCTCGATGGAATGGGCCAGCGGCACATAAAAAATCGGGTTATCTTTTCGATGAGTTATGCCGGTTGCATGAAATGAAAGGGTTTTTACCGCTCCCCCCATGTAGCCGGTATATTCGGGGAAAAACGGCGCTCTATCCCATTTCCCGGCCTTTTCAGCCGCCGGGCTCTCCCATACGGTTTTGGTAATATCAAGATACCCTTCGATCACCCATTCGGCATTGGCCACGGCGTATGCGTCAACCGTCCTGGCTTTGACAATGTCAATCGGAAACCCCTGCAGTCCACCGGCGATGCCCAGTTCATCGGAACCAAAAGGAACAATCGTATGCAGAAACCCTCCCCCCGCCACTACCGTGACAGCCGGCGGCGTGCCGATGTTAATGGTTATGGGAATTTTGCTGCCCCTGAATTTCTGGGCGATCTTGCCGATGTGGGTATGATCTCCGGTCATTAACGTGGCCCAGTTCTTTCCTTGGAAATGGGTCCTTTTAAAGGATATTTCACTGCCCCCATCAAAATATTTGCCGGTGATCAGGACGTGAAGGCCGCCCAGAATACGACCGGCATCCTCTTCGGTATGTTTAATAATCGGAATAGTGGAGAAGACATCGATATCTTCTGTAATCACCACCTCCTGGCAGGGCCCTTCGGCAACAATTCTCGGGGGTATCGGCTTTTTAATGGCGGAGTGGCATTTTTTCATGATATCTTGAGGCCCCGGCAAGTCAAAAAGTTTGGCGATTGCCTCTCTTCTTGAAAAAATATTGGCAATACTTCTCACATTGGGGTAGCCTTTTATCTTTTCGAATAAGACAGTGGGACCGCCATCCATTTTCTTTACAACACCGGCTATGTCATAAATCGGATCCACTTCTTGGGTTACGGTAAACAACTCGCCTTGGGATTTTAAAAATTCAATGGTGCCTCTTAAATCAATAAACTTTTTTGCTTCTGCCATTAGTAACCTCCGTTATAATAAATTAATTCCTTCTGCTTTCATTTTCCCCAGCACGCGGTGTACCAGGGCTTTTTTATCTTTTTTCTGCCCGCCGGCAACCATGGGCATCTGATCTATGATTTCAATTCGTTCCGGCAGTTTATAGGCACTAACGCCCTTTTGTTTTAAAAAGGCAACAATTTCCTTCAGCGAGATCTTTTCATCCCGGCAATTAGCCACAATACATGCGCAGGCCCTTTCCCCCATTTCCCGGTCGGGAATACCAATGATCGAGACATCCCTGATCTTGCTGTGAGCGGAAAGCATATCTTCGATCTCAAAAGGAAAAATATTCTGCCCGCCGCGAATGATCATATCTTTCTTGCGACCCACGATCCGCATGTTCCCCTGTTCATCCAGTCTGCCCAAATCGCCCATTCTAAACCAGCCATCCGCATCCCAGGCCTGAAGGGTCGAGCGCATATCATTAAAATATCCGGAGAATTCTCCACGGCAGCGGCATACGATTTCTCCGGTTTCTCCTTCAGATACGGCAGCTCCCTCATCGTCTATCAATTGGACATCAATCTTTCCAGCCAGTTTGCCCACCGTACGCAAACGGACTTCCTGGGAATCTTTTGGCAGAGTCACATAGTTTAAAGCACTGTCCACAGAACCGTAAAACTGGACGATGGGCGCGCCCATCATTTTTTCAACCTTTTGGGCGGTTTCAAAGGGAATCGAAGCGCCGGCGCTGACGATAAGCCTTAAACGCGTCAGGTCATAATTTTTAAAATCAGGATGTGCGATCATTTTAATCAGCATCGTCGGAACCGCGGTGACGATCGTGACCCGCTCGTTTGCGATTGCATTCAGGGCTTCTTCACTGTCAAAATGCTCCAGGATAACCACCCCGGCCTTGACCAGGGGAGCCGCCAGGTACCCGGCCACGTTCGGTCCCCCGCCCGAGGGCGCAAGGATTGCAACCACATCTTGGTCGGTGAACTCCCATTTCTCCGAAAGCTCTTTGGCCACCTGCATGCGACTGCAGATCGGATATTCAACAAACTTCGGGAATCCGGTCGTTCCGGTGGTGGTCATTATGGTGGAGAATTCCATGGCGCTGCATTGTGTCCGTTCCAGAAAATTTTCTGGATACCTTTTCTCAATCGGGTCGGAAACCATATTTTCAACGGAAATCGCGCCTTCGGGCGCAGGATCACCGACAACGAAGATATGCTTCAAACTTTCGATTTTCCGGGACAGGGTGTTGATGGCTTCCAGAAAATTGAAATTTCTAAATTCGTGAGGAATGACCACGCCCTTGGCATTTACGAATCTCAGGGTATATTCCTGCTCCTTTCTCCGAAAGGCGATATTTAAAGGAAGACAAAGACAGCCCGCCCTTTCACAGGCCACTCTGAATAAATTCAAGAAAACACAATTGGGTAATTGAACCACCAGAACATCATTTTTGTTGAAATTTTTTTCTATTAATCCCAGTGCCAGCCGATCGATCCAGATGTCGGCTGCTTGCCATGTCAGTCGTGTTTTAGAATCAACCAGGGCCACTTTATCCGGGCATTCGGCCGCATTTCTCTTCCACAGATTGGATAAAGTAACATTCTTTAAATAAATCTCGTTCAAGTACTCTTTTTCTGAAAATCGTGTGGGCAGCATGAGAGTTAGTAGAAAAAATGGGCGCAGGTGTCAAGAGAAAAAGAGAGACCACGGAATTGAGCATTTTTCAAGGGTCTCAATGGCCGGGCGCCGTTTTCCCCAGGTTCAGTTCAGCTTTAACAGGGCCGCCGCATTGCCTCCCAGGATACCCTGTATGGCGTCCGCGTCAAGATCCAGATTTTGGATGCTTTGAATAAACCGGCTTATCCCTTTTGTGTCATTGACAAAATCAAAGGGATAATCCGTGCCGAACAGAATCCGATTGGGGTGGATGCCGGTCAAGGCGCACCGGAGCGCATTGATACCGCCTTCATATCCTGCCGTATCCACGTAGACCTTTTCAAAGTAGTGGCTGAAAGGCTTGTTGATGGCCGGCACAGCGCCCCGGGTCCAGAAGTCCGCACCCCAGCGATTCATATACTGCTCGATGCGCTCCCGGATCGCAGCGATACCTCCGCCTAAATGTGCGAACACAAATTTGAGGTCCGGGAAATCCTCCAGGACGCCGCCGATGCAGATCCGGGCGATGGCGGTGGCCAGATCAAATTCCCTGGCCATGGTTTCATTCAAGTTATAAGGGGCATTCAAGGAGTCAAAGCCCCTGGGCGCCGGAGATATGTGGACGAAGATAGGCACGTCCAGGGTGGATACTTTCTCGTAAAAAGGCCACATTTGGGAAGAATCCAGAAAAACTCCCTTTCTCTGGGGGCTGATCACCACGCCTTTGAGCCCCAGGCCGTTTATGGCCCGGTCCAGTTCATCAAAGGCCGCTTTGCCCAGCAGCGGCAGACCGGGGGCAAGGCCAACGATGTGATCCGGATATTTTTGCATTAATTTGGCATAAGTGTCATTGATGAGCCGGCACTCGTCCAATTGGTAAGGAGTCTCCGAGAGCACGGCCATGTCAATGCCCGCTTGGGCCATATCTTCCAGGTGCTTTTCAATAAGATAGCAGCTCTCATAGAGGGGCATGATCAATTTGCCGTACTGATGAAGAAGAACCGTCTCGTCTGCTTTTCCGCCCCGCTCCCGCCAGATGGGCTCCGGGGTCAAGTGGTGCTGCCAGTCAATGATCATTACCTAAACCCCCTTATAGCGAAAACCCTGATTTTTTGCACCTTTTTGAGCGCTGCACACCTTTTCAGCGATCTGTTCGACGGAAAGGTTCGAAATTAACGCCGGCGTCTATGGCCTTCTGGAGCAGCAGTTCCATATAGCCAGGGAAGTCAGCAAATATTTCTCCTCAAGAAGGGATGCCCAGCAGCCGGGCTGCCGTGCCGCCCAGAATGTCATCGATATCTTTTTGGGGCAGGTCAAGATTTTTAATGCCCCTGATATATTTTTTGGCGCCCTGGGGGTCGTCTTCAAAATTCCAGGGCCAATCGGTTCCGAAAAGGAGTTTGGACGGGCGGATGTTGGTCAGGGCACACTTTAGAGAATCCATTCCGATTTCCCGGCCGGCGATATTGAAGTAAAGTTTGTTGAAATATTCAGTCCAGGGTCTGCTGATCAGCGGCCGGTCCCGGTAAAATGTCTCTCCCAGATATTGCGTGTAGAGGTCCATCCGTTCCTTAATCGCGGATATTCCTCCCCCGAAGTGATTGATGATAAATATCAGGTCCGGGAAATCCTCCAGCACGCCGCCCAGACAAAGGCGAAAGGTGGCGGCACACATGTCCATCTCCCGCGCGATGACATAATACAACCCGTAAGAGGAAGAAAGCGCATCATAGCCCGATGGCGCATCTTCAATGTGGACATCGATGGGAACGCCCAGCTCTGAGACCTTTTCATAAAAGGGCCAGAGCGCTTTGGAATCCAGGTGATGTCCTTGCACCCGTGCTTGAATGTGAACGCCTTTCATGCCCAATTCCAGGACCGCACGATCCATCTCATCCAGGGCCGGCTGGCCCAGCAGGGGCATTGTCGCGGCATATCCGGCAAAACGGCCGGGATATTCCCGCACAAGCTTGCCACAGAAATCGTTCCAGTTTTTTACCACTTGAAGATCCGTATTCCTATTGGTAGTCAACACAGCCAGGTCGATACCGGCGGCATCCATAAACTTTAGATGGCTCTCAACCTTGGCAGCTTCCGGTGACCCCTGGATTCTCAAATGGCCCTCAGGATCCCAGTAGCGGCCGATTTTCCCGGATTTAGACCCCCAGGTTTGTAACATCTCCGGGGTGCTGAGATGATGTTCAAAATCAACGATCATAATAATCTTCCTTTTTACCCTTTGGTGGGAAATCCTACTGGGCTGGCTCTGTCCCCTGTAGGAGAAACCTTTGCAAAGCAACCCTTTCGCCCAATTTCCGCTGCGTGCGAGAGGGGATTTGGCCTATCATGAAGACCGGGGACGTTAATATTTTCCCGCAGACTTGACGGCCTCCACAATCTTTACATATCCTGTGCAGCGGCAGAGATTTCCCGAGATGGCTTTTTTTATGTCATGTTCCGTCGGACTGGGGTTCTTCGATAGTAAGGCCGTCGATGACAACAGCATGCCCGGGGTGCAAAACCCGCACTGCACGGCGCCGTGTTCCACGAAGGCCTTCTGCAAAGGAGAAATCTCATTTCCTACCTTCAACCCTTCCACGGTGATGATGTCCTTGCCCTCTACCGACAAGGCCAGGGTCAAACAGGCCAGCACCGCTTCCCCCTCCACGATGACCGTGCAGGCCCCGCATGCGCCCATGCCGCAACCTTCCTTGGCTCCCGTAATCAGAAGGTCCTCCCGCAGCACTTCCAGCAGCGTCCTGTGAGGATAGGTGAACACCTCATGATTTTCTCCGTTGATTCTCAATGTGATGACTTGCCTGGTCATTGTATTAATCCCCTCTGGTCATCGGTGAGACCCTTGGCCCGCCTGATCGCTTCCCTCAAGGCGCGTTTTGCCAGAATGCCCGCCATTTTACGTCGATAAGCGGGGCTCAGCTTCATATTCGGCACCGGCCGTGCGGCCTGCCGGGCCTTGCTTGCTGCTTCCTCAATCAGATCTTCGGTGATGGGGGCCCCTTTTAACAGAGCCGCGGCTTCTGTTACCTCGATGGGCCCTGAACCTGCCGCCCCCAGCACTATTTTTACCTCACGGAACCTGTCTCCATCTAAAACCACGTGAGCGGCCGCACCCGCCAAGGGAAAGCTGATGGCTTCCCGCAGCCGCAGCTTCTGGTAGGAACTGCCGCTTTGGTTCTCCGGCGGGGGCAGGGTGACCCCGGTGATCACTTGTCCGGCCTTGAGCGTGTGCGGGGCCTTTCCATCCTGGGTATAGATCTGCTGCAGCAAACACTGCCTTTCCCCTTCCAGGTCCCTGATCCGGACCCGGGCGTTCAATGCCAGCAAAGCCGGGACCGTATCGGCAACAAAGGACGCATAGCATCTTTTCCCGCTCTGGACGACATGACAGACCTCTCCGCCCGTCTTGAGACAGGCCTCAATGGATTTCCTCCAAAAATGGGACTGATTGAAATACCAGCATCTGGTGTCCAGGGCGATATTTCCCCCGATGGTGCCCATGTTTTTTATCTGGGGCGCAGCCACCAGACCTGCGGCCTCGGCCAGGGCCGGAAATTTTTTCTTTATTTCGGCAGATTCCTCTATCGCTGCCAGGGGGGTGAGAGCGCCGATATCTGTTTCTTTTTCAAGGCCGTTTTTGATCTCCCTCAACCCATCAATCCTTTTCAGGTCCAAAACATGCATAGATCGATGCAGCTTCTGTTTCATGGACGGTAAAAGGTCGGTCCCTCCCGCCAGAATCTTGATGTCGCCATCGTGTTTTTTCAACAGGGACAAGGCTTCGTCCAATGATCCCGGGCCTAAATACTTGAAGCGGGGCAACCTTTGCATCACAGCACCTCTTTTTTTTCTAAAGCAGCCAATACCTTTTCCGGAGTCAAAGGTATCTCGTTGATCCTGATCCCGATAGCGGCGTGAATCGCATTGGTAATCGCCGGAGCTACCGGCGTCATGGCGCCCTCGCCGCACTCCTTGGCGCCGAAGGGCCCCTCCGGATCGATCGTCTCCACGAAAATCGGGTTGATTTCCGGCATATCCAGCGCGGTGGGACATTCGTAATCCAGCAACGAGGGGTTCATAATTTTCCCTTGGTCCCAAAGAATTTCTTCCGTGAGCGCATACCCGAGCCCCATGAGTATGGAGCCTTCCAGCTGTCCTTCCGCCCCCATGGGATTTATGGCCAGGCCGATATCGTGTGCCGGTGTTATGGAACGGACTTTCACCAGCCCTGTTTCTTTGTCCGCCTGGACTTGAGCGAAGTGGGCGCAAAAACTGAACGCCGGCGGGGGGTCGAAGGGCGCCCCGGACTTGGTGTCCATACAACCGCGCTTTCCCAGATCGTAGTAACCGTCGCTGATTACCGGCCTGCCCCCTTGCGATCTTTGACAGAGGGTCACGGCTTCGGCAAACGAGACCCCTATATCCGGGGTTCCCTTCACATAGATGCGACGATCCCGGGCCTCCAGATCATCCGCGTGGATCTCCAATTTTTCGGCAACGGCCGTTAACAGTCTATCCTTGATCCGGGTGGCGGCATCCAGGGCCGCGTTGCCGACCATGATCGTTATCCTGCTGGCATAGGTTCCCTGATCGATCGGCGTAATTTCCGTATCGGCGGAAATGATTTGAATATCGTCTAATGTTATTCCCAACGCTTCGGCCACGATCTGACATAATGTCGTATCCGAGCCCTGTCCGATATCCGCGGCGCCCACCAGCAGGTTGACGGAACCATCGCCGTTGGCCCGAATGACGGCGGCGGAAAAGGGCTCGGAATCCCGGTAGCGGTTCATCGTTCCGGATGTGAAACCGGCACAGGCCATGCCGGCGCCGTGTCCGTCCGGCGCCCCCTGCCCCTTAGGATGCCGCCCGCTTTTGTCCCTGGCCTGCTGGATGCATTCGGTCAAGCCGCAACTATTGATGATAAGCTTATTCGGGGTGGTGCAATTGGGCTGGAGGGCATTTTTTAATCTGAGCTCGGCCGGGTCCATTCCCAGCTGCTCTGCGATCATATCCATTTGTGACTCAACGGCGAAATCGGTCTGGGGAGCGCCGAACCCGCGCATAGCGCCGGGAAGGGGATTGTTGGTGAAAACCCGGCTGGTCTCATATTTCAGGGAGGAAAATCGATAAGTGAGACCGAAGTGCATCGCAGAAAGCTTGTTGGCGACGATGCCGAGGGAATTGTAGGCCCCCGCATCGAAAATACTCCGGCCATCAATGGTAAGCAGCGTGCCGTCTTTCTTGAATCCGGTTTTCAACCTGAAAACCCCGCGGTGTCTCAGCCGGGTGCCTATAAATACTTCTTCTCGGGTCAAGGTCAACTTGACAGGCAAACCTGCCTTCTGAGACAGACGCGCGGCAATGGGCTCGAAAGCCATCATTTCGTATTTTCCGCCGAATCCACCCCCCACAAAGGGTTTGATGACCCTCACGTCGCCTTCACGCATATTCAGGGATTTGGCCAGGCCCAGACGGACCCGGTGGACACTCTGGGTGGATGTCCAGAGGGTCAGTTTCCCGGACGCATCGAACTGGGCGACACAGCAATGCGGTTCCAGGGCAGCGTGGGCCACGGATGGGAGGGTGAACTCATCCTCGCGAATGACGTCGGCTTTCTCGAAATCCCCTGCCACATCTCCGAAACCATGCAGCTCGCGCCAGCAAATGTTCCCTTCGGCGTGATCGTGTATTCTTGGAGCGCCCGGTTTCATGGCTTCATCAACATCAAAGACCGCAGGCAGTCCTTGGTAGTCGACCTGGATCCGTTCCAGGGCCTCTTCGGCCACGTCTTCATCGATCGCCGCCACGGCCGCCACTTCATCCCCGATGAAGCGCACCCTGTCCTGGGCCAGGGGGAATTTATTGGCCGGATGCTTCCGGGGAATGTCAACCAGGCTGAAGGGGACCCCAAGCTCCTTTCCCGTGATGACCGCCCGGACTCCCGGTAATTTCAGGGCCTTGCCGGCATCGATATGCAGGATCCCGGCATGGGCATGGGGGCTTCTCAGGATCTTGCCATACAACATTCCCGGAAGCGCAATATCCGTCGTGAACCGGGCCTCACCGGTCGCTTTTACCAACCCGTCCTTTCTTGGCAGGCGTTTGCCTATGACCGTGTAGTTTTTCATGCTTTGACCTTCTCCTGTCCGTTAATACTCCTGCCTGAGAATCTTTGTCGGACCGCAGGCCAGCTTTGCCTTTCTTCAGACGTCTCATGGAGGCCCGCAACTTTTCAGTTCCTGCCAGATTCAGGTCCATTTCCCGGGAATCTATTAAAACACCGTAGTCGCTGGCGGCTTTTTCAATGGAAACGTAGCCCTCTTTGACATCCTCCAGGACCTTTAGAGGGTCTCTGTCTATGGGATTGCCGCAACCGCCGCCGCCGGCAGACTTTCGCAGAACCACATCTTTTTCCTTGAGGACGAAAGTGGGATATCTGCCGGGCAAATCTTTTTCCACCCCTTTTAATTTTTCCCAGGAAATCGAACTCTTGGGAAGCAGTTCCATCACATCGGAATTTTCCTTGATTTTTAAACAGCTGTTGGAACCGGGGTGCCCGCCCTTGAATCCGTTGGCGGCCACGCCTTTTCCGGTCCACCAGAAAAGGGCTTCGGCCTGGGCGGCGTTGTGAAGCTTGAAAGCGGTTTCGGAGCTGGTTCCGCCGCGGAACTTCCCCGCCCCTCCGGAATCGGCAATGGCCCTGGTATAAAGCGTAAGCACGGGAAATCTGGCTTCACCTGCTTCGGCGTTTGCGTGGGAGGTCGTGGTGGAGCCCGGGGCGCTGCCGAAGTTCAGGCCGTCCTTGTTGGCCCGCGCGCCCCCTCCCATGGCGCCTCCTCCCAGATTGCGGGCAAAGAAGGGCTTGCCTTTCCTGTCCTTTCCCGTCAGAAGCGTGTCTATCTGTCCACTGGGCCAGGAAGCATTGGATCGCCAAGATTCGGCTGATTTGTCCAGGGCAAGGCTGAGGGTGCGAACGGCCAGCGACATGGCGTTCCAGCCGGATATGACCGAGGCGCCCGAGCAGGGAGCAGGCGGCTTGCAGTTTACGATGCTCATCTCCGGGGCCACTACTTTGATCGGCCGCAGACAGCCCTCGTTTACCGGAATGTCCGGGGTGAGCAGGCAGACCACGATATTATGAACGTTGGCCACGGTGCACGGCAATGCTGAATTGATAAAATTAGGCGCCTGGGGGTCCGTGCCGGCAAAGTCGAAGGTTAAACTTTCATCCTCAACAATCAGCGTGCATTTAATGGTGTAAATCTTATCGTAGCTGACGTAGTCAATCGCTTCATATCTTCCCTTGGGAAGCAGCCGTATCCTGCGGCGGGTTTTTTCCTCTGAAAACGAGATGATTTCCTCATAGCATGACTTTAGCGTCTTTACGCCGTATCTGGCCGCCAGTTCGAGCATTTTATCCCGGGCCACGTTGTTGGAGGCAATCTGTCCTTTCAGGTCCAGTCCCTGATAATGAGGAACCCGGACGTTTTCCAGGAAAAGGTCGAAGATTTCCTGTTTCAGCTCGAAATCCTCGACGATCTTGAGCGGGGGGATGATGATCCCCTCCTGCAGATATTCCGTGGCCTGCGGGGCCCGTCCCGGGGTCATGGCCCCTACGTCCAGGTGGTGCGTGGCACAGCCGGTCCAGGCAATCAGCTCGCCCTGGTAGTGGACGGGCGCTAAAATAGCGATATCCAGGTTGTGCAGCGCGCCGTCATGAGGGTTGTTGGTGATGAACATGTCTCCGGGACGGATGCGCCCCTCAAATTTTCTCTGGCAGGCCCGGAGCATATAGCTCAGGGTGGTGCCGTGCCTGGGCATCCACATGGAGTAAACGATGCACCTGCCCAGATGGTCGGAGATATTAAAGCCCAGGTCCTTGGCGTGGACGACTCCGGGAGAGGCGGCCGTATTGATGAGCGTGTATCCTCCCTGGAGGCCGATCTGCTGCAGGCGGTTGTTGATGATTTCAAGCGTTACCGGATCAACCATGTTACTTCCATTTCATCATGATGTTCAGATATGGCCCTATTTCAGCCTCCATGCCGGGATGCATGACCACGGTGGTTCCCATATACTCAATAATGGCAGGTCCGTTAATCCTGTGGCCCGGGGCCAGTTTATCCCCCTGGTAAATTGAGGTCGCGGCGAATTTGCCTTGGAAAAAAACTTCCCTTTTCCCTTTCAAGGCTTTGGAAGGTTTGGAAACAGCCGGTTTTGCAGGCCGGATAACAGGTTTTCTGGTTTTTCCCACGGCATCTACCCGGAAGGTTACGATTTCATATCCTGCCTGGCTGAACACGGTCCCCCGGCCGTAGATGGACTCATATTTCTGTTCGAAAGTCTTGATCAGATCCAGGATATCCTGAGGCGTGGAAGGGATGCGGGAAACCGGCACCGTGACCTCGTGGGCCTGGCCGCGATAATGCATGTCAACCCATCTTCTGATCTCGATGTTTTCCCGGTCCAGGCCCTCTTTTTTCAGCAGCTCAAAGCCCTTCTGTTCCAGTTCGGCAAAGCGTTGGGAAATTCCGGCAATATTATTTATTTCAATGACGTCTCCCATGGTCAGGCTGTGGACGATATCCGACTGAACAATGCCGAAGGCGGATTGCACCGCAGCCTGGGGGGCGATGACAATATTTTCAATGCCCAGCTCCTGTGCGATGGCGGCCGTGTGCACAGGGCCCGCGCCCCCGAAAGCCAGCATGGAATAATCCCTGGGGTCGTATCCCTTTCTTAAGGTTATGGTGCGCACGGCATCGGCTATGTTGGCATCGACGATGTGGCAGATGCCTTCTGCTGCGGCAAGAAGGTCCATTCCCAGAGGTTTGGCAATTTTTTCTTTTATGGCCCGCACCGCCTTTTCCTTATCCAGGGTCAGTTCCCCGCCCAAAAAATAATCCGGGTTTATGCGGCCCAGAACCACATCGACATCCGTCACCGTTGGTTCCTTGCCGCCTCGGTGGTAGCAGGCGGGTCCGGGATAAGCGCCGGCGCTTACGGGGCCGACTTTCAGCATTTTCCCCCCGTCAAGCCAGGCGATGCTTCCGCCTCCGGCGCCGATGGAGTGGATGTCCAGCATAGGTATGGCGATATTGTTATTACCTACCCTGTTAACCAGGCTGGCGGAATACTGGCCCCCGGTGATCAAACTGGCGTCGAAGCTGGTTCCCCCCATATCCACGCAGAGGCAGTTGGGCATACCGAGCAGCTCGCTTAAATACTTGCCTGCGATAACCCCGCCGGCAGGTCCCGAGTTTACCAGGGTAACGGGTTTAAGCGCGGCATCGGCGGCCGGGACCACTCCTCCGGTGGACTGCATCAACAGGAGAGGGACCGCCAGTCCCTCCATGGCCAGCTTCTCGGAAAGTGAGTTCAAATGGCCCTCGATAAGAGGGCCCAGGCTGGCATTCATCACCGTTGTGGCCGTCCTCTCATATTCTCCGATTACCGGAGCGATTTCATGGGACAGGGAGATATAGGTGCCGGGTAATTTCTTCTTTATCTCTTTACCGATTTTGATTTCGTGCGCAGGGTTCTTAAAAGACCAGAGCAGGCAGACGGCCAGGGCTTCAACTCCCTTCAAGTCGAAGGTTCTTATAACCTCCTTGATCTCTCCGGTGTGCAAAGCAGTTACAACTTCTCCTTGACTGTCGACCCGTTCGGTGATCTCCTCTATCATGCTGCGGGGAACCAGAGAAGGAGGCCTCTCACACTGAAGGTCTATTCCCAGGTATTCCCTGCCGATGCGCGCGATGATCAGGACGTCCTTGAAGCCCCTGGTGGTGATGAGGCCGGTTTTGGCCAGTCTGCCTTCCAGCAGCGCATTGGTTGCGATCGTGTTGCCGTAGGACAGCTTTTTGGTATGACGGAGCATGTCCTCCAGGGAAATTTTCAGGACGCCGGCGGCTTTACGGAGGCATTGCATGAACCCTTCGGTGGGGTTGTCAGGCACGGTGGGGGTCTTGAAAAGGTACACTCTGCCCCGCTCATCGATAAGAACGCCATCGGTAAAGGTGCCCCCGATATCTATGCCGAAGCAATATTCACGTTTGTCTGTTTTTGCGGAAATGGTCATTTTCTTATTTTTTTAACGGCTCGAAAATTTCCTTGGACAGTTTTAAATTACTCCGGTAGTTTTGCAGGTACTCCTCCGTTACCAGCCGGGTATATTTGATGTCAGGGTCGCGCCGGCGTATCGGAGCCAGATAATCGATGGGAATATCATCCCGGTAGCTCTGCTGCTGTGTTATTTTGGCGTGGGCTATTTGAGCTTCTTTGGTAAGTATCCAGTTCGCAAAAACTCTGGCGGCATTGGGATGCGGCGCTTCTTTCATAAGGGACAGTATTCCAATGCCGGAATTGAAGTAGCTGCCTTCTTTGGCCCGGCCGATTGCCAGCGGGGCGCCGGCATTTTGAAACCCGGCCAGAAAGGGAGTATGAGGGGCCAGCCCGATGGCATATTTCCCCCGGGCTACCCATTCCACCAGAAGGCGGCGGTTTCGGGTAAGCACAGGCTCCTGCTTTACCAGCTGCCGCATGAAATCCAGGCCCATGATTTTGGATATTCCAATAAAAAAGGCGCCTCCGGAACCGGGAAAAGTAGGATCGTCCATCACGATTTTACCTTTCCACTTCGGGTCTAACAGGTCTTTAAAGGATGTCAGTTCCGATGGCGGCACCATGTTGGTGTTCATGATGTAAGTCGTATCCGGATAAGCCATGAAGGCCAGGATATAGCGGTCTTTATCCAGCCAGGGGAACTCTCCATACAACCAGGCCTTCGGGTCAATGACTTCCGGTAAAATCAGTTCGCCTTCCAGTTTTTGCAGGGCTCCGGCGGGCTTGAGGGTCATCAAGGCCGGCTGGCTGGCTCCGATGACGACGTCTGCGATATGAAGTCCCGCACTGCGTTCCCGCATGATCTTTTCGCTGAGTGCAGGACCCCGTCCTCCGACCCAGTCGGTTTCTATCCCGAAATTTTTCTTCAAGCCGTCGCCGAAAGCCGTCTGGGTCTCTTTTCCTCCGGAGCTGTAGATGACTACTTTTCCCTCCTTCTTGGCGGCAGCGACAGTTTTCTCCCATTGCGCCTCCCAGGGGGCTCCGGGGCCGGCAGCTTCTGCCGGCCCCGGAGTAACAAGATTTGCAATCCGTCCGGCGGCCCAAGAAAAAAGAGTCGGTTTATCCGCTGCCCCTGCAGGGCTAAGGGTAAATATGAAAAGGATGAGCAAACAAAATGTCGGCAGCCAATCTGTCTTCTTCATTTCTTTCCTCCTTTGCCGGGTTGAATACCGGAAACATGTCTGAACCGCAACAGCGATCGCATTCCCCGCAGCCTGCTGCGGGGTCAAGACCCTTAAGCCCCGCCCAGCAAACTGCTTCCGCCGTCCACCATGACATCATGACCGATGATAAACCCGGATTCATCGGAAACAAGAAAATATGCAACCGTCGCCACCTCCACGGGCTGGCCGGGTCTTCCCTTCAAATTGACGACTTTTCGGTTCGGGTCAAAATAGTCCTTGCCGACCGGCGAGCCGATACGATTGGGAGAAATCGAATTCACGCGGATATTATACGGCGCAAGCTGTATCGCCATGGATCGCGTCAGGTTCAGCACACCTGCCTTGGCCGCGGTATAGGCAATCGCAAACGGACGTCCCCGGTGACCGGATGTGGAACCGATGTTGACAATATTTCCCCCCTGCCCCTGTTCAATCATCTGTTGGGCAACATATTTCGACACTAAAAAAGGTCCGGTCAGACTGACAGCCAGGGTTTTGTCCCATTCTTCCTCGGTGATATTCAAAAGTGTTTTATTGTCCGAGTAGGCCGCATTATTGATCAGGATGTCAATCTTGCCCCATTTGTCCAGGATGGTTTTTACCATGCCTTTGACCTCATCTGCTTTTGAGATATCCGCTTGTACGGCAATGACGTCTCCATGGGAAGCCCGGATTTCGGAGGCGATCGCTTCCCCCCTTCCCATGTCCATGTCCACAAGGGCAATTTTTGCCCCTTTGGTGGCAAAGAGCCGGGCAATTTCAGCGCCGATATTCCGGCCGCCACCGGTGATAACCGCAACTTTATCTTGCAATGTCGTCATAATAGCCTCCTTTTCTGGTCTGTCTGGTGTCCAAGCCAAATTAATGAAAAGCGCAGCAAATTGCAAAGGAAAAATTGCTGATAGCCGGATTAATATTCACAAGGGCTTCCGGCCTTTCGCGGCTGCCGGTTTGTTTCACCCAATTTTGATAAAATGGATTTTTCCCTTGACATGATTTAGGACGGTTCATTAGAATATATCCTTCTAATAACCTGAAATTCAGGAGGTTCCGATGAATCGACTGGTAAAATTGTGTTTTTTCCTTCTGGTTTGCGGCGGGGTACTGTCAGCCCGCCCTTTTCCGGCGCACGCAGGTCCTCTCGATCCTTACATTCAGGCCGCGCAAAAGGAAGCAGCGGTGCGTATCGGGGTCACCCTGCGCAATAAAGTCAGCGGTAAGCCCGCCGGAGAATTGTACATGGCAGCGTTTCAAAAACGTTACCCGTTTCTCAAGGTGGAATTCAAGCGCATCGGAGGGGCGCAAGAGCGGGAGAGAGTCACCACTGAGATGTCGGCCGGCATGTTTAACTATGATGTCGTCACGGTGGGCACGCCCATGATTCCCACCGTTGTCAGCGCAAAATTGCCCCGGGTGGTCGAGTGGGAAAAACTCGGCGTCCCCAAATTTTTAATCCACCCTGACAATATCGGGATCTCACTCAGGACGCCGGTTTTCGGAATCGCTTACAACCGTGATCTTGTGCCGGATACAGTGGCCGAAACCTTTACCTGGGAAACTTGCACCGATCCCAAGTGGAAAGGAAAGGGCGCCGTGGACGACCGTCCCCGCCATCTGGCTGAATTCTATCCGGACGAGGTATGGGGACGCGGTAAAACCCTGGATTACGCCAAACGCTGGGCTGCCAACAACCTCGCGGTCGAATCGAGCCGTTCGACCGCATCTGCTAAGCTCATGTCCGGTGCGTACCATATTATCTGCGGGATGCCCCGGCGGCAGATCAAAGACCTCCAGGTTTACGCCGGCGCCAAATCCGTCGGCATTGTATTTCCCGAGCCTGTTCCGGTGGGCGTAGGCGATTTTGTTTATGTTCCCGACAAGGCCAGGCATGCCGCCGCGGGTGTCGTTTTTCTGGTCTGGAGCAGCAGCCATGAAGCCCAGGACCTATTGGACCAGGTGGATTTTTCCGGTCATCCCAACTTTGAGGGCAACGAAGTCAATCGGGTGCTCAAGGGCAAAAAAGTCGCCTACGGAACATGGGGAGCTATCGACGGTCAGGAGCAGATCCTGGTGGAAACGCTCCAGGCCATGGGAATGCCGGTCGTCCGGTCCCAGAGGAAGAAGAAATAGCTTGGCTAGAGAGACCTTGCGGCGTGAAAGCCTTCCCAGATGGCATGAATCATACGTCGTGGTTCCAGGCAGTCGCCAACGATATAAAGCCCTTTGACATTGCCCTGTAAAGCGGCTGCCAGTTCCTTGCGCGGGGTCATACCCTGAGAAAGCACTATGGTATCGGCGGTAATCATCTCCTTGTTCCCGTTCCTCATGTTCTTCTCCTTAACCTGCTGCCCTTGCGCGTCCGGAGATGGACATTATTCCGGCTGGTTGCAGTCCCCTTGGACCGTCCGACAAAATAAAAATCGGACAAATTTTTTCCTTGACACCTAAGCACGGTTTTGCCATACCAGAAAAAGTTAGAAGCAATTTCTTATCATCATCTTTTCAATAGCATAAATCCAAAATATCTCCAACATGGATTGACTGGGTTTTCAATCGGCCCTTTGTTTGGAATTGACAACCCGAGCCGTAGAACAATTATTTGATTGTCAGCCGCATCAATCGTTCAGTTTGCTGGCGTTCCGGGACCTGTGAAAAATATTCAATTTTGTGCAAGGTCCAGGGGGGCGGCGCCGATAATAATGCATAACAAAAAGGAGTCGAAAAAATGAAAAAGTGGAGAAGGAGGGATACGGCTTGGAGGGTGATTTTTTTCAGTCTGGTCTTTTTTAGCTGCTTTGCGTTGTTGACCCA
>JAUYIZ010000006.1 GCA_030688615.1 Desulfobacterales bacterium
GCTTTTTTCGCAGTCACCCTGAGCCGGCCCGAAAGCGCCAGCTCGGCTTCCTTTAAAGAGGAGATGATTGCCAAAGCCAAAAAAGAAGGAGAACTGGTGCTCGTCGGCAGCGTCGTTGAGGACATCAGGCAGGGCATCCCCACTTTCCGCAAGCGATACCCCTTCATCAAGATCAAAGCCATTGAAATGAACACCAAATCGACCGTCAACCGGGTTTCCCTCGAGGCCAAGGCCGGGCGGCTGACCATCGATTGGACGGACATCAGCGAGGACGGCGCGGAGCTTTTCGTGCGCCAGGGGCTGAATGCCAAGTATGACTTTCCCCACCTGAAGGATTATTATCCAAAAACTCAGCCTCCTCACGGGCTGTGGGTGGGGGGTATGGCAAACCCCAGGGTCCAGGGCGCCTATAACACGAACCTGATAAAGCCGGAGGATGTGCCCAAATCCTGGGAGGAAATGACCGATATCAAATGGAAAGGCAAAACCATGCTCTCCAGTTCCGCCGAGGACATCCCGGGACGGCTGGCCTGGATGTTCCACGATAAAGACGGCAAGTGGGGTTGGGACCGCGCCTTCGACATTTTCACCAAGCTCAAAGCCCAGAACCCCATCATTGCCCGCGGATTCAGCGGCGGCAACCAACAGGTTGCCGCCGGCGAGGTGGCCATCTTCTGGTTCACCCCGGCAAGCCCCGGCGCCATGCTGGCCCTGACGAAAGGAGCGCCCATGGGCCTGATCGCCTTTCCCAAATTCTTCGGCGGGTTCCGGGCCTGGAGCGTCCACAAGGATGCGCCCCACCCGGCTTCGGCCTGGCTGTTGACCGACTACCTCACTTCCGCCGAGGGGCAATCGGAAATTACGGAAATCGGGGGCGAGGCCGGCGGTTTTCTCCCGCTGAACCAGAAGGCTAAACCGGGAAGGCTTATCCAGTGGGTCATGAAGCAAGGCGGCACGGTCGAGAACATGATCCCCATCGACCTGGCGAATTTAAAGGAAATATACGCCCCGGAGAACCAGGAAAAATCGGAAAAGTTCTTTTTTAAACTGATGGGGCTCAGGTAATCTGCGTTAAGGGTTCACGCAAGGCAGGGCCGGTACAGCCCTGCCTTGAGACCTTTGCCAAACACCCCTTTCGCCATCCTTGAACTTGAACGAAATTGAGCATTTTGCAAAGATCACATCTTTTAACAGCAAAGATCTCTGAATCCCTTTTCTTCAATCCGCTTGCCGTTCGGCGCCATTTGAACCTGACGGGGAATCTGACGTGTATCAGAAGAATGATCGCAGGTCCATCTTCGGCTGGTGCATGTACGACTGGGCCAATTCAGCATTTGCCACCACCGTGCTGGCCGCCTTATTGCCGGCCTATTTTGCCGGGGAAGTCGTCGGTCCTGCAGGCGTGAGGATCGGCGGCACCCTTTACAGCGCCACAACCCTCTGGGGGTTTACCGTCAGTTCGGCCGCGTTGATGATCTTCCTCATCGCCCCGCTGCTGGGCGCCATATCGGATTTTTCCGCCGCCAAAAAAAAATTTATGCTCGCTTTTGCCTACGGCGGGTCTTTTTTTACGATTTTTCTCTATTTCTGCCGTTCCGGCCATGTCATCCAAACGATGCTGCTTTTTCTTTTTGCCCAGATCGGATTCATTGCCGGCAATGTCTTCTATGATGCATTCCTGCCCCAGATTGCCAGCAATGACAAAATGGACTGGGTATCGGGGAAGGGGTTTTCCTATGGCTATCTGGGGGGCGGGCTTCAGTTTGCCATGGCCCTGTGGCTGGTTGCCGGACATGCGCAACTGGGAATTTCCCAGTCAACGGCCGCCCGGCTCGGGATGGTCATGGCAGGCTTATGGTGGGCCGGCTTTACTCTTTTTACGGTCAAATACCTGCGCGAGGCGCCGAGGAAGGGAGTTTTACCCGCAGACTTTCTTCAGAAGCCTGCCATAACGGCCTATGTGATCGCCGGGTTTTCAAACCTTATGAAGACCGCCCGCCACATCGGCCGGTTCCGGCATCTGTTATTATTCCTGCTTGCTTTTATGCTCTATAACGACGGCATACAAACCGTCATCAACATGGCCACGATTTACGGCAAGGACGAGTTGAAACTGACCACCACCCATTTGATGCTGACCCTGCTGATCATTCAGGCGATTGCCATTCCGGGCGCACTTCTTTTCAGCCGCCTGGCAGGTTTTATCGGCGCCAAACGGGCGGTGATGATCACCCTGGCTCTCTGGTCCGGCATTGTGGTTTATGCTTATTTCATCACCTCATCCATGGAATTTTTTTTCCTCGGGGTTTGCGTGGGAATCGTTCTGGGCGGTTCACAGGCCTTGAGCCGTTCCCTGTACGGGTCCATGATCCCTGAAGAGGCCAGTGCCCAATTTTATGGTTTTTATAGTGTCTTCAGCAAGTTTTCAGCCATATGGGGGCCGCTGACATTTGCCCTTATCCGCCAGCTCGCCGGATCGTCACGTCTTTCGATCCTTTCGCTGATATTTTTTTTTCTATCAGGACTGATCCTCCTTGCTTTCGTTGACATCAACAAAGCCCGGCAGGCGAAAGAGGCGCCCGCGTTTTAGTCCAGAACCGGCGCTTGGGAAGAATAATCGAGATCTTTCGGGTAAACGTGGAGACATTAAAAAAAAGAATCCGCCTCCTTCTGCAAACGCAATCGTTGCCGCGCTGCCGGGCAGCGCTCCGCGGGATTCCTGAAATTACAATCATTAACACCCTGTTTTCATTTCTCTACGACCCGGAAGAACTCACGAAATGGCGGGCCGTAACGCTCATGGGGAGAATCACGTCCGCGCTGGCGGGAAAAAATATGGAAGCGGCACGGATTGTCATGCGCAGGCTCATGTGGAGCCTGAACGAGGAGTCCGGAGGCATCGGCTGGGGTGCGCCCGAAGCCATGGGGGAAATCATGTACCACAACCGCAGACTGGCGGTTGAATACCATAAAATCCTGATTTCGTATGTCATGCCGGAAGCCAATTACATCGAGTTGGAGATGCTGCAGCGGGGCGTCCTCTGGGCCATCGCCAGGCTGGCGGACAAACGCCCCCGGCTCATGGGGCCGGCTGTGCCGTATCTTCGGCCGTACATGATATCCGGGGACCCTTATCTGAAAGCGTTTGCCGCCTGGGCGGCCGGCGCGCTAAAGTCTGCCGGTGCGGCCCCGGTTCCCGACGAAATCTTCCGGGACCGCACCGAACTGACCGTATACATCGGGGACCGGATCGCCCGGCGCACCGTGGGCGAAGTGGCGCGCGGCAGCCGGGCCGAATTTTAAGCAGCGTGTTTTTTCTTCAACGCGGAAAAAACTCTTTCCGGGGTCAGAGGCAGCTCGGTCACCCGGACCCCCAGGGCATCGCAAACCGCGTTGGCGACGGCCGGGGCCACCAGGACGTTGGGCGGCTCTCCCACGCCCCGGACGCCATAGGGGCCGAAACTGGAGGGAACCTGGATGATCGCCTTTTCAACATGGGGCGTCATGGTGATGCCGGGCAGCTTGTAATCGCTGAAATTATTGTTAAGGCACCTTCCCTGTTCCACCTTGGCTTCCTCGGTCAGGGCATAGCCCAGGCCGAAGGCCACACCACCTTCGATCTGGTTTGCGACATTATCAGGATGGATGGCAAACCCCACGTCATGGGCAGCAAAGTATTTCAAGACCTTCACCTTTCCGGTGGCCGGATCCACCTCAACCCGGGCTACATGCGTGCTGCAGGCGCCCGTGTCGATTTCCCCCTTGCGCTTTAAGTCTTGGGCGATCTTCTTTTCCCGGAGCCTTGCGCCGTTGCCGATGATCATCCCCCTGTCGGAGGTCAGGGATTCAGCCGCCAGTGCGGAAAATGAAACGCTGCGGCCGGGATCTTCCCTGACGTACACCCGCCCGTCCTTTAATTCCAGGATCTCCACGGGCGCCTCCAGCTTTTCCGAAGCCCGCTTTAATATTTCGCCGCGGACGTCTTCAGCCGCCAGCTTGACCGAACTTCCCACCCGGTAGGTGGTGCGGCTGCCTCCTGTACCGCCCTCATAGGGCGTGACATCCGTGTCGGCCGCCACCACGCTGACGGACTCGAAGGGAACCGACAGGATCTCCGCGACGATCTGGGCAAAGGCGCCGTACTGGCCGCCGCCCTGGTCCGTGACCCCGGTGACCAGGACCACGCTTCCGTCTTTGTTGACCGCCACCCAGGCGCTGGAAGCCTGGGCCGGGGTATGCCAGGAATGAGCGCCCCACTGCGAACAGCTCACCCCCCAGCCACGATATTTTTCCTGTGGGGTCTTTTCCTTTTTCAAATAATCGGCAGCAGCGTTGAGAACCTGCCGGATGGCGGTGGTTCCCAGATATCCTTTTCCACCGGGAATCTGATATCCTTCCCCGGCCGCATTTTTAAGGCGAAACTCAATGGGGTCCATGTTCAATTTGCGGGCCAGCATATCCATGTGGGACTCCAGGGCAAAGGTGGGCGCCGGGAAACTGGGCGCCCTCACCTGCCCCCGGGGCGGGTTGTTGGTGAAAACCCGATAAGCGACCAGATCCACATTGGGGAAAGTATAAGGACCGTGGAGGTTGGCCGGAGAGACCCGGGTGACGATATCGCTGTAGGCGCCGCATTCAAAGACGATCTGCCCTTTAATGGCCTTGAGGGAGCCGTCACGGTCCGTCCCGATGGTCAGGTTGCTGACGGTGGCTTCCCGCCAGAACGTGCAGGCAAAATCTTCACGCCGGTTCAATACCAGCCGAACCGGCAGCTGGGCCTTCATGGAAAGCAGGACGCACACCGGCTGAAGGACGATGCCCCCCTTGCCGCCGAAGTCGCCGCCCACCGCCGGGGCGATGACCCGCACCTTGGACAGGGGCAGCCCCAGGAGCCTGGCGACATCGGCCCGAATGACATGCACGGCCTTGGTGCTGTTCCAAATCGTGGCCTTGCCGGATGCATCCACGTGCGCCAGCACGGCCTGGGGCTCGATATAGCCGGCATGCTGGGCCTTGGTGCGGTAGGTGTCCTGGTGAACCAGGTAGGATTCTTTTAAAGCTTCCTCCACATTTCCCTTTTGAATGACCACCTTGTCCAGGATATTGCCCCGGCCGTCCCGCTGGGGCGGAAAAGGCTCGAAGGTGTCCACGTCCGCATGGACCAAAGGGCTGTCCGGTTCCATGGCCGCCAGGGGGTCAAAGACGGGCGGAAGTTCTTCGTATTCCACCCGGATCAGCTCCAGGGCTTCCATGGCCGTATCTTCGTCCACGGCCGCCACGGCCGCCACCGGTTCCCCGATGTAATTGACTTCCCCGTCCGCCAGAATCGGCCGGGTCTTGTAACAGCGCCCGGCCTTCAACCCCAGCGTGTCCGCGGCGGTCACCACCGCCCTGACGCCTGGATGTTTCAGGGCCCAGGACACGTCGATGTGCCGGATGCGCGCATGGCTCAAAGGGCTGTAAAGAACTTTGCCGTGGATCATATTGGGCAATTGCATATCACCGGCATAAACGGCGCGGCCTGCGACCTTGTCCCGGCCGCCGATAACCGGCAGGCTCTTACCGAGATAACGAAAATCTGCATTGATATTTTTACCGTTCAATATCTTCACCTCTTCGCCTTTTGAGTGAGAACAAAAAGGGTCTGGTTCTAATATCGGCCAGAATGTTCTGTCAGTTGTTGATTGTTGATTGAAGGAATTCTATCGATTTTATTAAAAAAAAAGCGAAGCGATTCCACAAATCAACAATCAACCACTGACAGTTCATTTTCGGCCGATAGTAGAACCAGACCCTCCTCTCCCTGTTAAATATCAAATATAATTTTAGCTTCCCACCCTTGGGGGCCCTGATGGGCCTGAATCTGATGGTAGGTCACCGCTTTGATCTCTTTGAATATCTCATGCCGGCCCGGAATAAAGGAATCGGCCGATAATATTGCCGACACGTGTTGGGCTGAGATGGAAAAAATTTTGGCTTTTTTAACGAGCAACGCCCTGGCTTCCCACAAAAAAAGCAGCTCTCTTAACCAGCAGACCATCAGATCCGGCCAGTCGATCCCCTGGACCGTCAGTTTTTTTTCATGGATGCCTTTTACCTTTTGTAAATCCGTAATCTGGTCGAAAAGGGCCAGGGCGGCATTTTCGAAAAGCGTTTGCGGATCAGCCCCGAAGACATGGAGTCCAAGGTCGGCGGTATGGTCTATCAGGCGATAACTCATGGAGAAGACCACAGAATATGACCTGTTTTTTCCGTGTGATACCCCCCCAGAACTTCCACCTGTTTTTTAAATTCCCCGCCCTTTATGGTTTCCAGAAGGATTTGGATATGTTCCGATTCGTAAAACGCATCCGGAATAATCAGGTCATACTCTTCTGTCACGATGGGAATAAAATCAAGCTTCAGGGCTTTTGCGGCCGCATGGATGCCGACCCCGACATCGGCCGCTCCGCTCAGAACCGCCACCGCCACCGTCATATGCGTGAATTCATCGTTTTCGTACCCGATAATTTTATCCGGGGCAATTCCCAGCTGCTTCAGGCGGAAATCGAGCAGAATCCGGGTGCCGGAACCGTTCTGACGGTTGATAAAGCGGATGTCTTTGCGGACCAGATCATCAATGCCATGGATTCCTTTGGGATTTCCAGGAGTTACAATAAGCCCCTGATCCCGGTAGGCCAGATTGACCAGCTTTACTTTGAGATCCGGCAGATATTTTTTTACATAAGAAATATTGTAAGTGCCGTCCCGGGGGTCCAGCAGATGCGAGCCGGCAAGGTGGCAGACCCCTTTTTTTAGCGCCATTAAACCGCCCATGCTGCCCAGATGACTGGATGAGAGGGTCATGCCGGGGTGTAAAATGCGAATCTGGTCGGCCAGGACATCCAGCGTATTGTCATGACTGCCCGCGACCACGATGGTGTTGTCGATGGACGAAAGGGGGCGTAAAAGTTCCGCCCGGGTGGGTTCATGATCTATTAATCCTTCCACCTGGTTCGGGATGCGGATAATACCGTCGGCTTCCGTCAGAGAGGTAATGCTCCCCGCGCCCCGGGGCATGGGTGTGGCAACGATCCGTTCACCCACCCGGCCGAGTTTGACGCGCACAAATTCCTCGACCCCGAGTTTGGAGGCAATTTTTCGGGTGGGTATGACCTGAACATGCTCCCTTTGTCTTTCAGGCTGTCCGATCATTTTACAGATCAGCGGCGCAACGAACTGTTCAAAAGCGACAATGGCGGATACGGGATATCCGGGGATGCCGAATACCGGCTTTTGGCCGATCTTGCCGATAATGACGGGCTTTCCGGGCATGATGGTCACGCCATGAACGAATATCTGGCCGAGTTTGCCGATGACCTCTTTAGCGAAATCTTCCGATCCGGCCGATGAGCCGCCCAGGATCATAATGATATCGTAGTCGCTGCCGGCGGCATCCTTTACCCGCTGTTTTATTTTTTCCAAATCATCCCGCAACATTTCATGCCGCTCATATCGTCCGCCGCACGCTTCGACCAGTTTTCCGAGGACAAAGGAGTTGGATTCGAGCACCTGGCCGCCCTTGAGGCTTTCGAGGGGGAAATCCCGCCAGTCCACCAGCTCCGATCCGGTTGGAATGATCAGAACGTTTGGTTTCCTGAATACCGGGACAGAAAAAATACCCCCGGTTATCAAGGCGCCGAGGCAATAGGGGGTGATCAGGTGTTTGCGCGCAAACAAGAGCTCGGTTGCGACGATGTCTTCTCCGGTTTTCCTCACGTTTTGCCAGGGAAAGGCCGGTGCGTTGATTTCCACCCGGTGGTTGCCCAGAACATGGACGTGCTCGATCATCACCACGGCGTTGGTGTTTTCCGGCATCCCATGGCCCGTGTTGACATAGAAGGCATTCCGGCCGACGAATAATTCCACGGACTTGGTCTCACTGGCCCCGAAGGTGGATTCGGCCTTGACGGCGATGCCGTCCATGGCCGCGGCATGAAAGTTCGGCGAAGAAAGCCGGGCGGTCACCGGTTCCGAGAGGACGCGGCCGACAGATTCCTGCACAGGGATCATTTCACTTCCCGGCGCGCCGGCCGGCGATAATTTGTCCCAGAGGATTTCACGCGCTTCGGCAAGCGTTTTCATCTTTAAATACACGTTACGGCTTGGTTTCATCAGTTTCTCCGGCCTCTTGAACCCTGGAATCCTCGAATCCTTGGACCTTTCTTTAAATCGGCATTACCAGCACCTGAGCGCCTTCATCGAGCCCTTCGGTATTTTTATCAATTTCTATCAACCCGTCCGCTTTCAACATGGTATGGATGAGTCCTGATTTTCCGAGAATCGGTTCGGCCCGGAGGGTGCCGTTTTGTTCCACCAGCCGGATGCGAATAAAATCCGTGCGTCCCTGGGCGGATGCGATATTTCGGGCCAGGACGGCAGAGATTCTATTGTGTTGGCTTCCGTGTGATAAATATCCTTGGATTTGATCGATAAACGGCCGGACAAGAACCACGAAAACGACCATGGCCGAAACCACATGTCCGGGCAAGCCCCATATTGCCTTGTGCTTGGACCGTGCGAGAATGGTGGGCTTGCCGGGACTGATGGACACGCCGTGCGCCAGTATCTGCGGCTCCGGCAGGGCGGAAAGCACATCGACGGTAAAGTCCCGCGTCCCCACGGAACTGCCCCCGGAGATCAGCAGCATGTCCGACCGGGACAGGGCCTGGGCGCAGCGGTCAAAAAGGGCATCGTAGTCATCCCGCACGATGCCGAAAGATACCGGAACAGCCCCGGCCTGCCGCACCAGGCCGGAAAGGGTGTAGGTGTTTACATCTCTGATCTGGCCGCGCCCCGGAAATTCATCGACCGCTACCACTTCATCCCCGGTTGAAATAATTCCGACCACAGGTCTTTGAAAAACCGTGACCGTGCGCTGACCTAAAGCGGCCAGGAGCCCGGCCTCCTGGGCCCTGATTTTTTGGCCGCCTGTGAGGATGACGGCCTGCTTTTTGAGATCTTCGCCCACTTCAATTATGTTTTGTCCCGGCGCAACGCTCCGATGGACTTCAATGGTCTCCGGGTCGATGATTTGCGTGTGTTCCACCATGACAACGCTGTCAGCGCCTTCCGGGAGCATTCCCCCGGTGGAGATCCTGGCGGTTTCGGCCGGATCAATCTGAAAATCCGGGATGCCCCCCATGACGACATCGCCCTTCAGGGCAAGGTATGCGGGGTTTTCTTCGGAGGCGCCGAAGGTGGATGAAGCCCTTACGGCATACCCGTCCATGGTGGCGCGCACGAAATCGGGAAGGTCGATATCGGACGTCACCTCAGCGGCCAGGACTCTTCCCACCGCATCATTTAGATCAATCGTCTCCACGCCCACCGGCGGGAAAACGGTGCGGTATGCAAGGACCTGATCTAAATCCGTAACTTTGAGGAATTCTCTGGTCATAAGCATAAAAAGATTAGGTAACCGTTCACGGTTACTCGTTGCGTCAGTCGCCTTCAAATTCGAGAATTGAAAATACTTTTTTATTGCCGAGCTTTTCTCTGCCTTTCAAATCCGGAAGTTCCAGCACAAATGCGCATTCAAAAATTTCTCCGCCCAGTTTTTCAACCAGATTGGCAGCAGCCAACACCGTGCCGCCGGTGGCGATCAAATCATCCACGATCACCACGTGTTCTCCCTTCCGGACGGCGTCCGCGTGTATTTCAACGGTTTCCTGCCCGTACTCCAGCGTATAAGATTCGCCGATGGTCTGATAGGGAAGTTTGCCTTTTTTGCGCACCGGTATAAATCCGAGGTCCAATGAATGCGCCAATACGGCGCCGAAGATAAACCCCCGGGCGTCAATGCCCACGATTTTATCGATTTTTTTGTTTTCATAGCGATGGTGAAAAATGGAACAGATGGCATTAAAAGCCTCAGGATCCAGCAGCAAGGTGGTAATATCGCGAAACATCACCCCTTCAATCGGCCAGTTTGGAACCGTTCTGACCTTGTTTTTAAGACCCTCGGAGATCTTTTTGAACTCAGCGGTTTCGGTGTCAAACATACCTATTTCCCCCTTAATCCGGATAGCTGATCGATGGTTTCCAGTAATATTTTTTTGACGTTATCCACGTTTTGATTGAAAACCTCTAAAATTTCCTGCCAGACGGGCATTTCCTCGTCCTCTTTCCAACAGTCATAATCGGTGGACATGGCAATAACGGAATAAGCCATCTTCATTTCTTTGACCAGGGCAGCCTCGGTGGCGATGGTCATGTTGATGATATCCGCCCCCCAGGCAATAAACATTCTGGATTCGGCCCGGGTTGAAAATCTGGGCCCTTCAATCGTGATGATTGTTTTTTCCTTGTGGGCCCGAAAGCCCAGGTCCTGCGCAACGGCATAAATCAGATCGTTTAAATATTTATCAAAGGGGTCCGCCATGACCTCATGATGCATCCCGCTGCTGAAATCATCATAAAAGGTGTTTACGCGGTGCCGGGTAAAATCAATAAATTGGCTGGGAATGATAAAATCGCCTCTTTTGATTTCTTCCCGTAAGCTGCCGCAGGCATTGGTGGCGATGACGTGGGTGACATTTAAATCCTTCAGGGTCTGAACATTGGCCCGGTAATTGATATGGGTCGGGCTCAACCGGTGATCCTGGCCGTGCCTGGGTATAAAAACGATGTCCATCCCGTTGCGGCTGCCGGATTTATAGAATGTTTCGCCATAGGTCGTCGACCACTGCCTGTTTTGCAGATTATCCATCAGTTCAGGGTTATCGAGTCCGGATCCGCCGATAATGCCGATTTTCATAGTAGCTCCTCCTTGCGTATGCGGACAAAGTATAAAAGAAGTCTCCGGTGAGAGTCAATGGCAAATACAGCGGCAAACCATATAATTCTTGCGGTAGATCGGATTAAATAGTATGAAATACTTTATTAATTTGAATAGACTTGCAGATAAGGAGCGCTGGTCGTCATGAAGAAACCCTCTGTTGCCATTGTCGGTTGCGGGAAAGTCGGAACGGCATTGGGAAAATTTCTTACCGCCGCAGGATATCGACTCGTGGGCATTTCCTGCAAAAATTTTCTGTCTGCCCAAAGGGCGGCGGATTTGCTGCATCCCCGGCTTTTCAGCGATGTTGCCTGGGAAGTGACGGCAACGGCCGATGTTGTTTTTGTCAGCACCCCCGATGATGTCATCGAAGAGGTTTGCGGCAGCATCTCGCGGCACAACGGTTTCAAACAGGGCGCGGTGGTGCTTCACTGCAGCGGGGCGTTGCCTTCAACGATCCTGGCCTCAGCCCGGCAAGGCGGGATGTCCACCGGGTCCATGCATCCTTTGCAGAGCTTTGCTTCCCTTGATTTTAGCGCCAATCCGTTTCACGGAATTGCCGTGTTTATCGAAGGGGACCAGACCGCCACGGTGCAGGCCGGCCGGATGGCGTCCGATCTGGGGGCGAACTGTTTAACCATTGAGACTTCGGCCAAAATCCTTTACCATGCCGCGGCGGTGGTCGCGTCAAACTACCTGGTCGCACTGCTTGATCTGGCGTTTAAACTCATTGGCAAGGCTAAAATTTCGGGCCGGGATGCTTACCGTGCGCTTACGCCTTTGATTGAAGGGACCCTTGCCAATATTTCGAACGTCGGCATTCCACAAGCCCTCACCGGCCCTATTGCCAGGGGCGATGTGGAAATCGTGAAACGGCATGTGACGGAAATCGCTGCCAAAGCGCCCGAGCTTCTGGAGCTGTATAAAACGCTCGGTTGCTATACGGTCGATGTGGCAAGGGCCAAAGGGGGCGTATCCGAGTCCTGCGTGAAAGAGCTGAAGGATGTTCTCGGTTAGGGACAGGGCAAAAGTTAATATCCTGGCCCTGAGGACCAGGCTTTGGTTATCCCCTGAGGGGATTTGCTTGGTTGGAAGTTCATTGTATGATTGAAATTACAAATATCAAATTACA
>JAUYIZ010000048.1 GCA_030688615.1 Desulfobacterales bacterium
AATGCTTAAACATCTCACCGATACTCGAAGACCGAAAAAACAACGGGATACACAAACGTTTTTTAGTTTTATTGATTCAACTGGTTTGCTTGGAAAACACAGCGAATATGTCCGCCCATTAATTGAAAACGATGATCGGCCGCCCTATATCGTAAACCCTTCAGTGTTTAAAACACCCCAAAGCACGGTGCTCGTATCTCATTTTCCGGAAAAAGAATTTGTATTTCTATTGCTGGAGAATTCACAGTATCTGGATGCGTGGATCAAATCGCCGGACAAGGGTTTTTACGCTATTGATTACGAATATTGGAAAGGTGGACGGGACCGGATTCGTCGTGGATTCAATCCCGATTTCTTCATCAAAAGTGATTTAGATAAGTATATTAATATTCTGAAAAAGAAAGGCGAAGTAAAGAACATAGACGTCTTGAGGGAATTGCAGGACAAGGGGTATGAGGCACTTGTTCGCGCTGTAGAAATAAAATCCGATGATGACGATGACGAAGCCACGCCAGCCAAGGCCGAGTGGGCAAAGGCTCATTTTGAAGCAGTGAACGCAAAACTACTGGAGCCACTTCCGGGAAATTTCGATAAGGAATATAAACAGGAAATAAAACAGTTCTATACATTCGACCTGCTTACGCCGGAAGGATATGTAAAATGGTTTGAGAATTTGCGTACGGGGAAAATAAACTGAGGGTAGTGTAAAATAGATTGCGTAAAATTTAAAACAGGTTGAAAAAAAGGCGCTTTTCCTTTAATAGTGCCTGGGCCAAAAGAGAAAAAAAGGAGAAAGCGACGTGTTCATAAAAAGAGTGCCCCAATTTGAATATCATGTTCCGGCATCCCTCGGAGGGGCGCATCAGTTATTGAGCCGGTACGGCAGGCAGGCCAGGCTTATGGCGGGCGGGACGGATCTTCTGGGCGCTATGAAAAGAAGGGACATGGTCGTCGGGCACCTGATTAACCTCAAGGGAATCAAGGGCCTTGAGGGCATCGACTTTCATGAGACTGCAGGCCTGAAAATCGGGGGGTTGACCCGGTTGGGTGATCTGGAGCGTTCAGCGGTCGTCAGGGATAAATATGCGATTCTCATGGACGCGCTCGATGTGATGGCATCGCCCCAGATACGAAATCTGGCAACCATCGGGGGCAATCTGTGCGGTGCCGTCCCTTCGGCCGACACGGCGCCCCCCCTGATTGCGCTAAGGGCTTCTGTGGTTCTTTACGGCCACAGTGGGCAACGAACGGTCCTGGTCGAAAATCTCTTTAAGGGGCCCGGGGAATCCATCCTCGGCCCGGACGAAATTTTAACCCGGATCATCATTCCCCCCCCGGCCGAATTCAGCGGGGGCGCCTATATCAAGCTGATGACCCGCAATGCCATGGAACTGGCGATCGTCGGCGTTGCGGTTCACTTAAGCCTGGATAAGGACGGCAAAACCTGCCGGCAGGCAACCATCGCGCTGGGAGCGGTGGGGCCGACCCCGCTCCGGGCGCTTCAGGCCGAAAAGGTCCTGGGGAACCGGGCGATCCATGAGGAGCTGGCTAAAGAGGCGGGCAAGGCGGCTTCCCGGGAGGCAAACCCCATTTCCAACATCAGGGCGACCAAAGAGTACCGGACAGAGATGATCGGCGTCCTGACCGCAAGAGCCGTGATGAAAGCTTATGAAAGGATACGGAAAAACAGAACCAAGGGGGGGCAGCGCACATGAATGCGGTCGATATGGAACTGAAGGTGAATGGAATCAATTATAAGTTGCAGGTTAAACCCTGGCGGACCCTGGTGGAAGTGTTAAGGGAAGAGCTGGGTCTTACCGGGACGAAAAAGGCCTGCAACGAGGGGGAATGCGGCGCCTGCACCGTGCTGCTGGACGGCCGATCGGTGTCATCCTGCCTGGTGCTGGCAGTGGACGCCCAGGGAAAGGACATACAGACCATCGAAGGGATGTCTGATGGTTCAAAGCTCCATCCGATTCAGGAATCTTTCCTGAAACACGGGGGGCTTCAGTGCGGCTTTTGTACACCGGGAATGATCATGTCCGCCAAGGCGCTTTTGGATGAAAACCCCAAGCCGACCCTGGCGCAGACCCGCAAGGCGATTTCCGGAAACTTGTGCCGCTGTACCGGGTATCAGCATATCATCGACTCGATTATGGCCGTAGCGGAAAAGGGCGGTATTTGACATGCTGGACGGGTTTGTTCCGTATCCGGATTCCTTTGCGATAAAATATAAGGAAAGGGGCTATTGGCGCGACAAAACCATCGGCGATGAATTTGATGAATTCGTGGCGCGATATTGGAACCGGGTGGCGCTTTCTTTCCAGGGGCAACCGGTCTCCTATGGGCAGCTGGGCGCAAGGGTCAACCGGCTGGCGCTGCATTTTGTCAACCTGGGTTTGAAAACTTACGACCGGATGATATTCCAGCTGCCCAATGAACCGGAAGCGATCTATTGTTTCTACGCTGCTGTTAAAATCGGTGTCATTCCCATCGCCGCCCTTCCCGCGCACCGGGAAGCGGAAATCTCTTATTTCGCAAGGTTCACCGGGGCCAGGGCCCATGCGGTTCCGTCCGGCGGCAAGGAATTTTCCCATCAGGGCCTGTCCAGAAAAATTCGGCAGCAAGCGCCGGAGCTGGCATACACTTTTGTTTCAGGGCCGGGGGTTGACGAGGATTTCATATCAATTGCGGGACTGTTAGAGGACCGCATTGAAGAAAGGGTTTCTGTTGAAGCCTTGAAAAAGTACCGTCCGGACCCCATGGAACCGGCCGTGTTTCAGCTCTCCGGGGGGACAACGGGCGTTCCCAAGGTGATCCCCCGGACCCATAACGATTACAGCGCCAATTACCGGCGGGCGGCGGAGCTGACACACATGGGCGTGGACTCGGTGATGGGCATCGCCATTCCCATCAATCATAATTTTGCCATGTCATCTCCCGGGTTTTTAGGCACACTTTACAGCGGGGGCCGGGTGGTGCCCGTGGCCTCGACAAAAACCGAAGCGGTTTTCGAAGCCATTGAAAAAGAAAAAATTACCGTGATGCCCACGCCGCCGGCCCTGTTGATCCGGTGGATGGAATCCGAAGCGCTGTCCCATTACGATTTGAGTTCCCTGGAAGTTGTCCTGGCGGGTGGAGCCAAGTTAAGCAGCGAAGCTGCCAAAAGAATAAAACCGCTTCTGGGGTGCGATTTTCACCAGAATCTGGGCATGTCGGAGGGAATGCTTTTCTGGAGCAGAAGAGATGATCCCGAGGAAATCCTGCTGAACACCCAGGGGGCGCCCATGTACGCGGATGACGAAATCAGGGTGGTGGACGAAAATGACCGGGATGTCCCCCCGGGGGAAACCGGCGCGCTGCTGGTCCGGGGGCCGACCACCATCCGGGGGTATTACAATTCTCCCGAATACAATAAAAAGGCATTCACGGCGGACGGATTTTACCGGACAGAGGACATTGTCCGGATCATCCGGGGCCGTTATGTGAGCGTGGAAGGTCGCAGTAAAGACACCATCAACCGCGGGGGCGAAAAGATCAGCGCCGAAGAAGTGGAAAACCATATCCTGGCGCACCCGAAGGTGGAAAATTGCGCTTATGTGGCCATGCCGGACCGGCAACTCGGTGAGAAAGGCTGTGCTTTTGTGTCGCTAAAGGCCAACCGGCGGCTGTCTTTTGATGAATTGATCCGGTTTTTAAAAACCCAAAGGCGCATCGCCGCCTTTAAAATGCCGGAACGTCTGGAGCTGGTCCGGGAATTTCCCATGACAAAGGTCGGCAAAATAGATAAAAAAGAACTCCGGCGGATCATCGCCGGTAAAATGCTCATAAATTCATAGACAGGATTAACTGGATTGACAAGATATTCATAAAAAATCCCAAGATTCTGTTGATCCTGTCTAAAATATTAATGACTTTATCAGTAAGTGGTGTGCCAAGATAAATCCATACTCAGCCCACGGGACAGGAAACCCATAACCCATGCACTATCCTGACCAGATGAATGCCGCTTTTTACCTGGTGGACGAGAATGCCCGGCTAAGACCCGACCGGGTGGCCATCTACTATAATGACATTAAAATCACCTATGGCGATCTTGCGGACAAGGTCAACAGATTCGGCAATGCCCTCAAAGGGCTGGGGGTGGGGAAAGGGGATCGATTTGTCTGCAGGATGCCGAACCGGCCTGAAGCCGCGGTGGTTTTTCTTGCCGGGCTCAAAATCGGCGCCGTTCCGATCCCGAGCTTTCCTTTTTTAAGGGAACCCGAGCTGGAACATGTCATCAACTTCAGCGATGCCGTCGGACTCGTCTCCTGCGCCCCGTCGCTGGATGCCGTGAAGGACATCCGGCGCAAGGCCGGAACCCTTGGTTTTATTATCTCCGTCGGAGACCATGAATCGGCCGATGCCACCTATGATGCGCTTGTCGATTCCGCCTCCTGCTTGCTGGAAGCGGCGCCCACCCGAAAAGACGACCTTGCTTTTTTATGCTTTTCTTCGGGAACTACCGGCAGGCCCAAGGGGCTGCCCCATAAACATGAAAGTTGCCTGATAACGGCCGACATCACCATCCCCCACGGACTCGGGGGGTTGAAGAAGGGGGATGTCCTTTTCACCACGTCGCCTTTCGGATTTTCCTTCGGCCTTTGTACGCTGATTTTCTATCCATTCCGGTTCGGATCTTCCGTGGTCTATGCCGACGCAAAACTGGAGGCGGAGCATGTCTTTCAGGTCATCGAAAAATATCGTGTTACCCACCTGAGCACGGTGGGCACCATGTACCAGAAGATGCTGGAAGTCCCCGGCGCCGGGGAAAAATATGACCTTCGTGATCTGCGGATATTAAAGGGCGGTGCCATGGAGATACCGGTGCAGCTCCAAAAGAGGTGGAAATCCAAATTCGGGCATGATATTCTCCCCGGATTCGGCATGCAGGAAATCATCGGATCCGTCATTTCATGCACTTCGACCAAACTGAGGTACGGATCCATCGGCGAGACGCAGCCGGGCTGTCAAGCCCGGGTCCTGGACGACAACGACCGGCCGTTGCCGGCAGGACAGAAGGGAAGGCTGTCCATCAAGGTGCCCTGCGTCATTCCCTATTATTGGAAAGATGCGCAATTGACCGGGGAATATCTGAGCGAAGATGGCTGGTTTAAAACGGACGACATCGTTTACCGGGATCCTGACGGGTTTTTCTACTACGTGGGAAGGTCGGACAATGTGATCGTCAGTGCCGGCTGGACCATAGCCCCGGCCGAGATCGAAAATATTCTGACCACGCACCCGGTGATATCCGAAGCGGCGGTGGTATCGGTTTCAGACGCCGGTAAAGGAAAGATCCCGGTGGCGGCGGTCGTGTTGAAAAAGGGTGTAAAGGCGGCCGAGTCTTTAACCGCGGAGATCCAAAAATTTGTCAGGGAAAGACTGGTTTCTTATAAGTGCCCCAGGGAAATTTACTATGTGGAAAGCCTGCCGAAAACCCCGACCGGCAAGGTAAAGATAAAGGAAGTGCAGCAGGTCGTGGATCAAAACAGGGCGTTAGCGCCGGATGGACGCGAGTTCACCGCCATGTCGGAAATTTCAGGATAGGAGGGGGAAATTGGCTCAGGAAAATGCTGTGTCCGTCAGTTTCATTTTGAATGGAAAAGCCCACGGTGCGGTTGTAACGAAAGATTTGTCCCTTCTGGATTATTTGAGGGATACGCTGCATCTTGCCGGAACCAAGAACGGGTGTAACCAGGGGTATTGCGGCACCTGCACCGTCCTGATCAACGGGCGTGCGGTAAAGTCATGCCTTGCCAGGGTCTCAAGACTGGACGGCAAGTCGGTTCTGACCATTGAGGGGCTGACGGCCGATGACGGGGGGCTTCATCCCATCCAGGAGGCCTTCCTGGCCGCAGGCGCCATCCAGTGCGGTTTCTGCACGCCGGGGATGGTGTTGCGGGCCAAAGCGCTGCTGGATAAAAGCCCCGACCCGGCCGATGAGGATATTGTGAAGGCCTTGTCCGCGAACATTTGCCGCTGCACCGGCTATGTCAAAATCAAAAAAGCGGTCCGCCTGGCCGCCCGGCTGCTGGCGGAGGGTCCAAAGGGGCAGCCGATCGTGCCGGAAAGGGGGGGGGTAGGAAAGCGGGTCCCGGACATCGACGGCCGCGAAAAAGCAACCGGAGCCCTGAAATTTGCCAACGATTATTTCCCGCAGGCGGTTCTTCATGGTGCGGTCTGCTGGAGCCGGCATCCCCACGCGGAGATTGAAGATATTTCCATCGAGGCGGCCGGGAAATTAAAAGGTGTCCACGTCATTTTGACCCACAAAGATGTGCCCGGAAGGAACCTGTTCGGCGTTGCGACGCCCCATCCTGACCACCCGGTACTGGCCGGGGACAGGGTCAGGTTCGTGGGGGATGCCGTAGCGGTCGTGTTGGCCGAAAGCATAGAAATTGCCCGCAGGGCCCGCGATCTGATTCAAGTCCGCTACCGCATACTCGACGGCGTGTTCGACCCCCGCAGGGGCCTGGAAGCCGACGCGCCTAAAGTACACGCCAAGGGCAATATCTGCCAGCATATTTTTCACCAAACCGGAGAAATCGATAAAGGTTTTGCCCAGGCTCACCTGGTGGTTTCCGGTCATTTTGAAACGCCGGCCGTGGAGCATGCCTACCTGGAGCCTGATACGGCCCTGGCCTATCCTGAACAAGACGGCGGTATAACGGTTCTGGCCCCGACCCAGTCCCCTTTTGATCTGCAGCGATCCATGGCGAAAGTCCTGGGGCTGGCCGAAGAAAAGGTTCATATCCGGTGTACCCCCTTGGGGGGCGCTTTCGGCAGCAGGACCTACATGACCGTTGAGTGCCTGGCGGCGCTCGGCGCGTTGAAAACGGGACGGCCGGTCAAAATATCATTGACCAGTGAGGAGTCCATCAGGGTATCGACCAAGCGCCATGCTTTTTATATGGATTACCGGGTGGGCGTCGATAAAACAGGCAAGCTCCTGGCCGTGGATGCGAAACTCATTTCAGATGCCGGACCTTACCGGGCCCTGAGCCACATGGTGATCGACCAGGCCTGCATGTTTTCATGCGGGCCTTATTTGGTCCCGAATTTAAGGATTGAAGGGTGGGCCGTGCACACCAACAACGCCAACGGCGGCGCCTTCCGGGGGTTCGGGATCAACCAGGCGGCCGTGGCCATGGAGTCTTTGCTGGATGAAATCGCGGTAAAACTTCACATGAGCCCCTTTGACCTGCGCATAAAAAACGCCCTGGTCATCGGGGACCCAACAGCTGCCGGGGAGATTTTAAAGGTCAGCGTTGCCATCAGGCAGACTTTGGAAGCCGCCCAAAAAGCCTTTTTGAGGTTACCCGCATATACCCCCAGCGCTCAAAACAAGAGAATCGGAATCGGCGTGGCCAGCGCTTTTAAAAATGTCGGTTCCGGCAAAGGGTCGGGTGTCGATCACGCCGGCGCCCGCCTGAAGCTCAAAAAGGACGGTCGCTTTCAGTTGAACGCTTCGGCCGTGGACATGGGACAGGGGATTCGATCCGCCCTGTGTCAGATTGCCTGCGAGGTTCTGGGGACCACCGAGGATCGGATTCATATCATCACCGGGGATACCCGCACGACGCCCCCGCATGGACCGGCCGTGGGGCAGCGGCAGGTTTTTATCAACGGGAACGCGGTTTATCTGGCCGCCTGCAAACTTCGTGACATGCTCCTTGAAAGGGCCGTTGCCTATCTGCCCGGAGGGGTCAGCCAGGTAAAGCTGTCGGCTGACGGGGTCGTTGAAAACACGACCGGGCGTTTGCTGATGGATTTAAAAGAACTGGCACGGATGGCCCATGAGAAAAAAGAGACCCTGGAGGTCGCCGAATTTTACGTCGCCCCGAGGACTTTCCCGCTTGCGGATCAAGCGGGCCGGAAAGAGGTCCCGCTGGAGGAATACCGCAATTATCCCGCCTACGCTTACGCGACCCAGGTTGTGGTCATTGAACTGAACCTGGATACCGGCGAGGTGGAAATCAAAAAGGTCATCGCCGCCCACGACGTGGGAAGGGCCATAAACCCGCAGATCATCGAGGGACAGCTGGAAGGCAGTTGCCTCATGGGCCAGGGCTATGCCCTGACCGAACAGTACGTGCTGAAAGAAGGCATTCCCGTTACCACGACACTGAAAAAACTGGGCCTTCCAACCATTAAGGATGCCCCGGAGATTGAATTGCACCTGGTGGAAGATCCCGACCCGCACGGACCCTTCGGGGCCAAGGGGGTTTCCGAGATCGCCACGGTCCCGATTACGCCCGCCATCCTGAACGCGATCTATGATGCGGCGGCCGTGAGGGTCAGGCGCCTGCCCGCCAGTCCGAAGACCATTTTGTCGCTCCTGGCGGCAAAAAAGGATTGAAGACCCTGCAGCAAGCTGCGGGGAATGCGCTCGCTGTTGCGGTTCAAGGGGTCAAGGGAAAGGCTAAGGGCTCACGCAAAAATAACTTCACATTTTATACGCCGATGCATCCCGTATGGCTGCGTTGCGAAAACTCGGAATATCCAGATATTCCTGCGTTTTCGCGCCTTGCCATCCGGGCGCATCAACGCCTGAAATTGTGAATTAATTTTGGCGTGAACCCTAAAGAATTACGAAATCGTATACGGTTGTCAGTTTACAGTTAACGTCAAAAAGACCGACAAATGGGAGAAGGTTTAAATTATTTTCTGACATGCTTTGAAAGGAGTGGAAATGAGCCCTAAAGTTTCTTTTGACCTGCCTGAAAAGGTAAAAATACTGGGAATTAACGGCAGTCCCCGCATCGGCGGCAATACGGCCTCCATGGTCAAGTACACCCTGGAGTGGGCCGAAAAAATGGGGTATGCGGAAACGGAATACGTGGCTCTGGCCGATCACAAATGGTATCAGTGCACGGGTTGCATGCAATGTTTCGGCTATATGGCCCCGGCGCAGGACCCTTACCAGTGCTATCAGTTCCCGGACGACGGCATCAAGGATATCGCCCCCAAAATCGCCGGGTGTGACGGGCTCCTGCTGGCCTTTCCCGTTTACACCGGCGGCGTTCCGGCCATATTCAGGGCTTTCCATGAAAAGCTTCATCATTTTGCCCCCATGTCCTTTACCCAGCATGCCGGGGCCTTGAAATACAAGGCCATGGCGGTCATCAGCCAGGGGGGGCAGCTTTACGGGGGCCAAGAGGTCACTTATTACAACCTGGCCCGCATGGGCATATCCCAGGGCATGTTTGTGGCCGCCTCCTGGCCCACTGCGGATGCGCCCATGCCCCAGTCCACCTTCAGCGGCGGCATCATCACCACCATTGACGGCAGCACCATTTACGGCAAAAACGCCTGGAGAAAGGAGGCGACACGGACGGTGCCGCCGGCCCAGGGATCGCGCAATGAGCGAACCCTGAAGAACCTGGGCAGATGGCTGGCGGTGGGGGCCATGCGAATGAAACTGGGAAGGTTGGCCTTTGAGGCGGCCGGCATCGAGGAACCGGATCTGATTCCATTTACCAACTATTCGGTGAAACCCAAGAAGGGGTCCCACGTGGACAAGTTGATGAAGGAAGGCAGGGTCACATTCGTTTCCCAGAATGACCTGCAGGAACGGAAGAAGGTCAAGTCCTAACTTACAAAGAAGGATTCAAGGGGTCCAGGGTTATAGGAAACCAGATAACCAGACAAACCAGATAAACCATACAAACCAGATAAACCAGATAACCAGATAAACCAGATAACCAGATAACCAGACAAACCAGTTTGGAGGTGAAAATGAGCATTAAAAAAGAACAGCCTTTCAGCGGGTTGTCATTGCGTGAGCGGGATCTCCGGTGGCAACGGACGCGAAAGTTTCTGCAGGACAGACAGCTGGATGCGCTTTTGGTGATCGGCTCGCGCCACAGCGAACCCCTGGACCGCTATTTGAGCAACTGGATTCCCGGCAACACCGTCATTTTTCCCCAGGAAACCGAACCGACGCTCTTGGTGGCCATGGTTCCGGAGGTTCTGGCCATCGGGCCGGATACGCCGGAAGAAGTCCGGCCCTGGATTCGGGACATCCGGGGCGGAACCAGAGGCGCCGTCATCGTGGCCACGCTCAAGGAAAAAGGGCTTGAAAAGGGCCGCATCGGCACCCTGGGTATCGGCGGCTTGAGGACGGACTGGGAGGGGTGGGCGCCGTACCGGACCTGGGAACGCGTGGTAAACAGCCTGCCCGGCTGCACCTTTGAAGACGTCACCGATGCTTTTGCCCGGCTCATGATGGTCAAAAGCGATGAAGAGCTGGCCCTGGTCCGCCGAAGCGCCCGAATTCTGGAGCTTGCGGGCCAAGAGATGGCCCGGGCGGTGGCCCCCGGTGTCAGTGAGCGCGATGTTTTTGAGGCCTACATGAAGGTGCTGCTGGAAAACGGGGTTCATGCCCCGTTTCAGATCATACGCTCCGGGCCCGATACCATCAGCTGGGGGCAACCTGCCTGGCTGTTCGGGGTAGGGTCCCCGCGGGTCATACAGCCGGGTGACGTCGTGCTGGCAGAGATTTTTGCCTCGACCGGGGGGCTCGAGGCGCAAATCCAGATGGCGGTGGCCGTACCCCCGGTGGCTGCGGTCGATGCCGAATGTGCCGCCCTGGCGCGCAGAGCTTATGAGAAAGGGATCGAACATCTCCGGCCGGGAATAAAGTTCGGTGAAGTGGTGGATGCCATGGATGCCGTGGTAAGCGGCAGCCGGGCCTGGTATCTGACACCGCTCATCCACAACATGAATCCCATGCTGTGCATCAGCGCCACGGGTGTCGGCATCGAGACCATGCCCGGCGTTACAGCCTGCCGCAATGTGGGCACCGGGCGCATCCGGGGCGCCGATGTGGTGCTGCAACCGGGGATGGTGTTTGAACTCGAGCCCAATGCCTGCATCCGGCGGCATCGGGTGAATATCGGCGGCACGGCCATTGTCACTGAAAACGGCGCCGAGCCCCTCAATGAGATCTCCACCCGCATGCAGGTGGCCGGGGGTGCGCTGTAAGGCAGTGCCGCGTTCCCCCCAACCCTCAATTTAAGGCACTATTCCATCTTAATTTTCTGGATTGCCTCTCCCAGCGCTGCGGTTTGTTTTTTCAGGGTCTCGATATCCATCTGGGTTGTGGACAACTTTGCTTCTATCTTGACCCTGTCGGCCTGCAGGGCGAGCACCTCGGCCTTGAGTTTAGCGATGGTCTTGATATTGTCTTGCTTTTTACCCAGGCCTGACCTGTCCATGACTTCCAGTTTCTCGATGTCCAGCTTGACGGCGCCCTCCTTCTCATTTTTTTTGGCCAGATCCAGTTCATAATCGGCATGGGTTCGCTGTTTGCCGGCCAGGTCGTCTTTAAGTTGAGCAAATTTTACCTTTTCCTTTAAAACAAGAAGACCGAACTCCGCCTTTTTTACTCCTCCGAGCTGGTCCGGCGGGACCTTGGCAAACAGGTCTTGATTAACATCGGATGTAATTGCATCCACCTTCGAAGCGATGCTGCCTCTGATATTGCTGCTGGTCTCACATCCGCCAAAGACAGAAAGCGCAAGCAAGCCTATCAGAATGGAATGAAAAAAACGCCGCATGATATTTCCCCTCCCTAATTAAGAGTTATTTCGGTTTATGGGCGTTTGCACGCCCGGGCAGCCATATCCTCTATCATAGACAGGGGAAAACAACAAGATCCTGATTTTTCGGATGGGGGCGGGGATGGGCTGTAACCGGCTTTTTTTGGCTTGACACCAGGCCCCCGTTCGACATACTCTCACACTCAAAGTGCGCTGAAATAAATTCATAAACTATGGAGGTAAATCGATGAGAAAGAGCGTGATGTTAAGCAGTTTGCTGGCCGCGTTGCTATGGGCAGTTGCCCTGTGGCCGGGTGCGGCATGGTCAGGCCCTTTGGATGAAATTATCGCCGGGAGCAAAAAGGAGGGCACGGTCTCGGTGATGTTGCGGGCCGGCTTTACGCCAAAATCCATCGCGCGGTTGGAAAAGGGCGTCAAGGACATGTTCGGCGTGGACCTTAAAATAAAATTTTCCCCGACGCGCAGTATGACCAGGGAGCTGTCCAAGGCCATCATGGAGCACAGGCAGGGCGTTCCGCCCACTTACGACCTGATGAGCTTCAGCGACCATGTCGCGCAGGGAAGCAGGGAGGATATTTTTGAACACGTGGATTGGCGGTCCCTGCTCACCAGGCAGATGAACACCGGGGTGTTGAACGAACTTCCGGACATGCGGGACGGCATTATCTATTATACCGGCCAGCTCGGGCTGATGTACAATCCGGATAAGATACCGGCCGACAAAGTTCCCCGGAGCCTGGAGGATCTGGCCAACCCGAAATGGAAGCAAAAACTGGGCATGTTCTCCAGCCCGAACTCCTGGTCGAGGTGGGCCTTTCTTCTGGGCAAGGAAAAGCTCTATTCACAGCTGCGGGGCATTCTGAAGAACGAGCCGATACAGGGGCGCTACGTGGACATCTATAACCGTTACCTGCTGGGGGAGGTCTCCATGTGCTTTCTGAGCAGCGCCTATCTGAAAATGGCCCGGGACAAGGGCGTGCCTGCGTCCTGGCAAAGCCTGGATTTCGCGGACATCCGGGAGTATTCCTCGGTTGTGCTAAAGGGGGCCAGGCACCCCCAGTCGGCCAAGCTCGTGGCCCTTTACCTGGCCAGCGCCGAGGGATCCAGTTTTACCCTGGATGAATCCGGCTCCGGCAATATGTACTATCCGGGAAATTACGAGCACGATCTTTCCCAACAGAACAAACAGCAAGGGGTACGCGAGTTTTTTTCCTTGAGAAGCCCGGAGCTTTTTGAATTCTATGCTTCTAAAGAGGCCAATGAGTGGAAAAAGGAGATCCAGTTGATTTTGCAGACCGGCGGGACAGCTAAAGCTAAGAAAAAGAAATAGGGCCGACAAAACACGAGACTTTTAAAAAAGGAGAATGATCCCATGAGAAACAAACAACGCAGTACCCTGTGGCTGATGTTGCTGTTATCGGGCCTTATCCTGTGGGCGGACACTTTACTGGCTGGGCCTTTGGATGAAATTGTCGCGGCGAGCAAGAAAGAGGGCGAAGTCTCGCTCATGCTGAGAACCGGGTTTACCCCCAGGTCGATCGAACGCCTGGGAAAAGAGATCAAGGACCTGTTCGGCGTGGACCTGAAAATCAAGTTTACCCCGGTCGGGGGCATGCCCAAATCACTGGCAGAGGCCATCATGGAGCATAAGGCCGGGGCGCCGCCTTCTTATGACTTGATGACCTTCAGCGCCCATGTGGTGCCCGGCATGAAGGCGGGCATCTTTGAGCGGGTGGACTGGAAGTCTATCGTCACCAAGGATACCCATCCCGATGTGATCCCGGAGAATAAGGATATATTTGGGGCCATGATCTATTACACGGGGATATTGGGCCTGATGTACAATCCCGGGAAAATTCCGGCCGACCAGGTCCCCAGGACCCTGAAGGACCTGAGCAACCCGAAATGGAAAAACAAGGTGGGCCTGAGCAATTTCACCAACTCCTGGGCCAGGTGGGCCAAGGTGCTGGGCAAGGACAGAGTCCTGTCGGATCTGCGGGACATCATGAAAAACGGGGCGATTCAAGGCCGCTATGTGGACGTCTATAACCGCTACCTGCTCGGTGAAGTCGACTTTGCCTTTGTCAGCAGCGCCTATTTGAAGCAGGCCATGGACCAGGGGCAGCCTGCGGCCTGGCAGAGCCTGGATTTCGCGGATATCAGAGAGTATTCCCTGGTAATACGCAAAGGGGCGAAACACCCCAATGCCGCCAAGCTTGTGGGCGTTTTCCTCGGCAGCCCCCAGGGGGCCAAGTTTACCCTGGAAGAATCCAAGTCCGGCAACCTATACTATCCCGGCAATTATGAGCACGACCTTTCCGTGCAGAACAAAAAGCAGGGGGTGCGAGAGATTACCCCCGACAGGATTCCCGAACTGGTCGCTTTTTCCGTCTCCAAAGAGGCAAAGGAGTGGGAAAAAGAGATAAAATTGATTTTTCAGACCGGCGGGACCCAGAAAGCCAAGAAAAAGAAATAGCGTTATCTTATCGGTTTCAGAGACCATATCAGCCCGAGTCCAAGGCCGCTTAACAGCGTGCAGAGCCAGAAAACCGCCTGGTATGCGGCCGTGAGGTCAAAAATGTATCCGGCCAGGACCGGACCGGCGGCGCCGCCCACATTGCCGCTAAAGGAAACGATGCCGAAGAGCAGGCCGTGGGCGGTGATCCCGAAGAATTCGGCAACCAGCGGCGAAATGGCGGTGAAAAATCCGCCATGGGCCATGCCGTAAACCACCGCAAAAAGATAGAGCATCCACAGCTCGTCGGCCACCTGCAGCCACAGGAGCGCGCCGATGAGCAGGTGGAGACAGACAATCATTGCCTTTCTGCTGCCCATGCGGTCAACGGCGATCCCGGTGATAAACCTGCCGGCCATGCTTACCCCGCCGATGGTCGCAAGGACCCCGGCCCCGACGGCCCCGGAGGCCCCGAAGTCCCGGGCGTGGGGCACGATATGCACCATGATGATCATGAGGCAAAAGACGGTGTTCAGGTTGACAATACAAACCGTGCCGAATTGCCTGGTGCGGATCGTCTCGCGAATGGAAAGACCTTGACCGGCTGAATCCTGTTTATCCCGCCAGGCAGTCTTTTTTCCATCCGGGCCTGGACCCGGCCGGCCCGGGTCCCGCCGGAGCAACAGCGCGATGAAAAACAGCAGCGAGGACACCGACGCACTCAGGATGGCAAAGGCGGTCCGCCAGCCGTAGCCGGCGATGAGCAGGCTCACCGCCAAGGGGATGATGAATTGTCCGGCGCCGGTGCCGACCTTTACGATGCCGGTCATGGTCCCCCGGTTGCGGGTAAACC
>JAUYIZ010000069.1 GCA_030688615.1 Desulfobacterales bacterium
AATTTTCTAAAGAAGAAATCATTGCGTTTACCTATGGGCGCCTGGTATCCGATCCACCGCCTGAATTTCCGCGTTTGCCTACGCCGCCCTTTTTGATGGTGGATCGCGTGCTCGAAATTCAGAAGAATGGCGCAAACGGCCGCATGATAGCTGAAAAGGACATTCGAATTGATGAGTGGTTTTTTCAGTGTCATTTTCAAGGCGACCCTGTCCAGCCCGGATGCTTGGGGGTGGATGCGATTTGGCAATTACTCGGGCTTTATTGCGCTTCCGCGGGCAGCGAAGGATTTGGCCGTGCGCTGGGATGCAAAGAAGTCAGCTTTGACGGCCAAATACGGCCTTATAACAAACGGGTACGTTATGAACTGGATATCCGGCGTTATAGTGTTCTGTCGCAAAGCGGCGCGTCGCTTGTCATTGGAACCGGCTTAGTATTCGTTGATGGAGAACAAATTTATACAATCCGCGACGCGAAAGTCGGCATTTTTAAAGGAATTGGTTACGGCGATTATCCTTTGAAATCTGACAATGCCGTCGGCGGTATTATGGACAGGAGCGGACATGTTGCAAAACGTTAATGAGCTACTGGAACTGATACCGCAGTCAGCTCCTTTTCGCTTTCTGGATGAGATTCTGGAGATCCATCCGGATGGAATCAAGGCAACCTACCGGTTCCGTCGCGAGGAATTTTTTTATGAAGGACACTTTCGAGGAAATCCAGTCACACCGGGAGTGATTTTACTCGAGGCAGCGGCTCAGGCGGGACTGGTCGCCTATGGTCTGTATCTGGCTTCTGAACAAATGAACGAAAGTGAGCTGAGAAATCATTTAACCGTGTTTACGGATGCGCAGGTGGATTTTATGGGAATTGTCCGTCCCGGCGATCAGATTACCATTATTGCCCGCAAAATCTTCTTCCGGCGCATGAAATTAAAAGTGGAGGTAGAATGTGTTTCGCAGGAGGGAAAGACTGTTTTACGGGGAACTCTTGGGGGAATGGCGGTCAATCGTTTATGAAAAAGCGTGTTGTCGTAACCGGCATGGGAGTGGTTTCGCCGATCGGTTCAAGCCTTGAGGGATTTGAAAAATCTTTGCGTGAAGGACGTTCCGGCATCCGTTTTCAGCCGGAACTCGAAAAATTGCAGTTCGGCTGTCACGTCGCAGGTGTTGCAGAAGCCGAGGCAGAGAAGATAGCGGGTTATTTTTCAGAAGAACAGCGGATAGGGATGAACTCCAATATTCTTTTTGCCAGCGTTGCAGCACTAGATGCCTGGAAAGATGCCGGATTTGAAGTTCCTTCTCCAAATTCGGAAACCGTCGATTGGGACTGCGGCGCGCTGATTGGGACCGGAATAGGTGGGATGGATACGATTGGCGGACGCCTTGTCCCTATGACGGATGCCGGTAAGGTGCGCCGGCTAGGAAGCACGATTGTAGAACAAGTGATGATGAGCGGAATTTCAGCAAAGGTTGGCGGGTTGCTTGGATTGGGCGGCCAGGTCACTTCTAATAGCTGCGCCTGCAGTACCGGGACCGAAGCCATTGCGGAAGCAGCACGGCGTATCGAACAAGGTTTAAGCGTTCGCATGTTGGCTGGAGGTTCTGAGGGTGTTTCGGTTTATGCGTGGGCCGGTTTTGACGCGATGCGCGTCCTTAACAAGAATCACAATCAATTTCCAGAAAAGGCATCGCGACCCATGAGTGCCAGTGCTGGCGGCTTCATTCCTGGATCTGGCGCCGGAATTTTAATGCTTGAAAATTTAGAAAGCGCGGAAGCGCGCGGTGCCCGGATTTACGCGGAAATTATTGGAAAGGGTGTGAACTGCGGTGGCCAAAGAATGGGAGGGAGTATGACCGCGCCGAATCCTACCGGGGTTGAACGCTGTATCCGGGAAGCTCTTAGGGATGCGGAAATCAGCGGTTCTGAAGTCGATGCGATTAACGGACATTTGACCGCAACCTTTGCAGATCCTTACGAAATTAAGAATTGGCAGAATGCCCTTCAGGTGCCCGCTGAAAAATTTCCGCTTATTCATGCGACGAAATCACTTATTGGACATGCCTTAGGCGCGGCTGGGGGATTGGAAGCGGTTGCCTGCGTCATCGAACTTTTCAAACAATTTATTCACGGCTCCGTCAATTGCGAGGACGTTCACGAAAATATTCGCGAATTTGAACGAAGTATTGTGCATGAAACACGCTATTTCCCCAGGCTTCGAATTATGGCCAAGGCGAGTTTCGGTTTTGGGGATGTAAACTCATGTTTGATTTTTAAAAAATGGGAACAAGAATAAAATTCAGGAGGAAGAAACCATGAAGCGTGAAGATGTCATTAAAAAGGTAATTGAAATGTTAACCAAGTATAAGAAGTCTGATTTGGTTGCCGAACAGATTACAGAGAAAACGACTTTGCTAAAAGATCTCAATATGAATTCCGCGAGGCTGGTGGATGTCATTCTTGATTTTGAAGATGCTTTTAGTATTCAAATTAAAGATGAGGAAGCGGACTCCGTCAATACTGTTGGGGATTGTGTCGAACTAATCTTGCGCAAGGCAGCCTAATGACAGAAGAAGCTATCAATCTTAATTTTTGGGACCGATTCGGGCTTTTTATTCAGGATCTTGCCGGTAAGATCACTTTTCCTGTCTGGGGCTCCTTTTTCTTTTTCCTTATTCGCGTGGTCGGCAGATACCGGATTGAACGCATCCAAGAAATCCGCAAACAATATCAACAATTAATAAAGACCGCCCGAGGCCCGATCATTTTATGCGCCAATCATCTCACCAAAATCGATTCGGCATTAATCACTTGGAGTTTGGGATCGATTTGGTCCTATTTTCGTTCTTTCAGTCATTTTTCTTGGAATTTGCCCGAGCGCAGCCGGTATTTCAGCAATCGCCTTTTGCGGATTATTTGCTATTTGGGCAAGTGCATTCCAATTGATAGAGGAGGAGAGCGCGACCTTGTCAACCATTCCCTGGATAAAATACGTTATCTTTTGAAAAAAAGGAATGTAGTCACAATTTTTCCGGAAGGCAAAAGGAGCCTCGATGGGAAAATCGATGCTAAAGACTATTCTTACGGCGTTGGAAAACTTATCGGGGCTGTTAAAGATTGCAAAGTGGTGTGCATCTATTTGCGAGGTTATGGCCAAAAAAAATTCAGCAGCATTCCACGGTTAGGGGAAAAGTTCTACGTTGAAATGAAGCAGATTCAGCCCAGTTCCGTGCATCAAGGAATTCGCGCCGCAAGGGATTTAGCGGAACAGATTATCAACCAGCTTCGATGTATGGAGGAAAATTATTTTGCTTTATGTCGGCAATGATGTTGTGGATTTGAATGACGAAGAGGTTTTGAACAAACACTGCGATGCAAGATTCATAAGACGCGTGTTTGATCCAAACGAACAGCGCATGATTTCCCGGTCCGGAAATTCTTGTAGAACTCTTTGGATGATTTGGGCTTCAAAAGAAACCGCATATAAAATCTTGTCAAAAATCGCGTGGCGCGGTCCATTTTCCCCCCGATTACTCCAAGTGGGTTCCATCATTTGCCTCAAGAAAGGCTTTTTCCGCACAAAAGTGAAGTGCCAAGAACGACAGGTTGACGTCCATATTGACTGTCAGCAGGATCGCATCCATGCTGCCGGACGCGCTGGGGTCCGGGGAACTTCTGTTGAAAATAATGAATGCTTCGCGATGGCTGCAGAGCGTCAAATTCCTTCGGGAGGTATCGAAGACCTAAAAAAATCCTTCACGGACGACGAGTTGAAATCGATCCAGAGCCAGGAATCCGCATGGGTAAGGCATTTTGCGAAGAAAGACCTTACCAAACAATTGAAAATTCCCTACGCTGAGCTTTCCATTATCCGGCGGCGAGAAGACTTCAAGTGGGGTCCGCCACAGGTCTATCGGAACAATGCGGTGCTAGCCATTGATATCAGCCTTTCGCATCACGGAAAATGGATCGCTTGGGCATGGAGCGGTCCCACGATAAAAAAACGCCACGAAGCAGGATGCTAATGAAAATTCAAACGCGGGGGGAAGAAATTGCGAATAGCATTACTCATGGCATTGCAACACTGCTGAGTATCGCGGGGCTGGTTATTCTTCTTGTTGTATCGGCAGCCGCGGGGAGTGTTTGGGCGGTTACAAGCCTGAGTATTTTTGGAACTTCGCTCATCATTTTGTACTTGGTGTCCACGCTCTATCACAGTATTACCCATATCGGCGCGAAACGCGTTCTAAAGATTCTCGATCATAGCAGCATTTATCTTCTCATTGCCGGCAGTTATACTCCCATCGCACTGGTAATTCTGCGCGGACCGTGGGGCTGGTCCCTCTTTGGAATAATTTGGGGCATGGCACTGCTGGGTGTGTGCTTGCATGTCTTTGCATTAGACCGGTTCAAGATTTTGTCAATTCTCTCGTACCTGATCATGGGCTGGCTGGTTGTGATCGCGATTAAACCGTTAACTGAGTCTTGCGAGAAGGGACTTATTTTCTGGCTCCTGACCGGGGGGCTTGCCTACACTTTTGGAACCATTTTTTATTCGTGGAAAAAACTTCCTTACCATCACACGCTGTGGCATCTTTTTGTGATTGGCGGGAGTATTGCCCATTTTTTCGGAATGCTTTTCTATATCGCACCAGGTTAAATTTCGAGCTGACTGAACATGAAACGATCGGCACAATTTGCATCAGTGTCCACCCTTTACCCTCTTTTAACCCGACCTGACCGGTTGTTCCTTGACCGGATTTCCCAGGAATACTGTTTTACATTTCAGGAATTAAAACTGCTCGCTGAAGCGGCGCGCGATCTGGAAATGTGGGAAGAGACGCCGCTGGAAGATTTGTGGGAAGCATTGAAAAAAGACATTCCCGATAAAATGGATGGGTCGCAGCAGAAGAAAAAAATAATTCAGGGTTTACGGGCTGTGATGCATCGCCTCAGGAGCGGTCTGAGCGACTATTCTGAAATCTCGGAAAAACCGAACCGGTCACGCAGCTTTCCGATGATTATTCGTGATGAAGAGTTTAGAAAGCCGTTCGGCGAATGTCCCGCATTCTCGTATGAGACGCTCTGCTGCAAGCTGAAGACCATTGACGCCGTTGAAAACTGCGCTTTCCATTGCAATTACTGCGCTGTTCAAACGTTTTATGGAGAGCGCATCACTGTCAACCGGGCGCTGAGGGAAAACTTAAAGCATTTAAAAATAAATCCTGATGCATTTTACCATTTCGGAACGGGGCAGTCTTCGGATTCGCTGGCCTTGGGAAATGCTTCAGGTATTCTCGACGATCTTTGCGAATTTGCGGGGCGTCATCCTAATGTGATGCTTGAGCTCAAAACCAAATCGAAGAACATTTCTTATTTTTTAAACCGGCCGATCCCGAGGAATATCGTTTGCAGCTGGAGTTTGAATACCAAAGCGGTTATTTGCCATGAAGAATACGGGACTGCCAGCCTATCGGAGCGGCTTGAAGCAGCAAAGCAGCTCACCGGGCGAGGCGTTAAAGTGGCGTTTCATTTTCATCCCTTGATTGCTTATAAGAATTGTGTTCAGGAATATCGGGATGTGGCTGGAAAAATTCTTAGCTTGTTTAACCGTAATGAGGTTGCTTTTATTTCATTCGGCGCGTTAAAATTCAGCAAGAGTGTCATACAACATATCCGAAAAACAGGCGGCAGTACAAAAATCCTGCAAATGGAAATGGAAAAAGATTCAGGGGGGAAACTCACTTATCCATTCGCTAGAAGACATCGTCTATTCGAATCTCTTTATCAAGCATTCGCATCATGGCATTCAAGCGTTTTTATATATTTATGCATGGAAGATGCTCCTATGTGGGACAGAGTTTTTGGTTGGCATTACGAAAACAATGATGATTTCGAAGCGGGGTTTAAAAAAATATTATGCCGTTAACTATTGAAAACCTTATAGCACAGGCTCGTGAAGGCCGTGGGTTATCCTCAGATGAAGCCGCGTTTTTTATAGATCATGCGAGCTGCGATCAATGGCAGGGAGCGTTCCGTATTGCGAAGTTGCTCACAGCATCTCGTTTCCAACAAAGACTTCATTTTTTTGCACCGCTTTATTTTTCGAGTTTTTGCGTTAACGATTGTACTTATTGCGGGTTTCAGGCAGGTAATCGTCTTTTAAAGAGAAAGGTCTTAACAGAAGACGAATTTCTTCAGGAAGCCCGCTTTTTATGGAATGAGGGCCATCGTACGCTTCTTTTGATCGCAGGCGAGCATCCGTTATATTCGGGAGTTGGACAGATCGCTTCTTATGTGGCCGCACTTCGCCGGGCAGGGCTTGATTTCTCTCTTATAGTCGAGGTCGGCCCGCTTTCACTCGAAGATTACGGAATCCTGCATGAGCTGGGAATCAACCATTGTCTATTATTTCAAGAAACCTATCACCGAGAGACTTATACACAGGTTCATCGCGGCAGGAAAAGAGACTTTGACTGGCGGCTTCGTGCCATGGAACGGGCGCTGTCGGCAGGCATTGAGAAAGTTGGGGTGGGTATTTTGTTGGGGCTTGGATCCTGGCAGTTCGATTTAATCAGACTGATCGATTATGCTTACAAAATTAAAGAAGAGTTTGGGTCCTTTCCGGCCACGTTTTCATTCCCCCGAATGAGGCCGGCAAATGGTACGGCATTGTTTCAGAATAACGCGGTTTCTGACGGAGACTTTCAAAAAATATTGGCGATAAGCCGGTTAACCTGTCCTACGGTGGGCCTTGTTCTGACAACGAGAGAATCTCCTGATTTCCGTAGGAAATTACTGGAGAGAGGTTTGGGGATTACGCACATAAGCGCCGGTTCCAGTACCACGCCGGGAGGATACACATTAAAAAGCAAGTCTGGTGATGATGGGCAGTTTGAGCTTGCGGATCATCGTCCGCTTCTCAAGGTGGTGAACGAAGTCCTAAAACTCGGCTATCAACCGGTTATGAGTTCCAGCCTTCAAAGGGAATTAAGGGTATGAGCAAAAAACCGCTATGGGCTGCAATTTGTCGGTTTTTGGAAGAGCCTTACCGGATATTTTTTCCTCTAGCGATTCTCTGCGGAATGCTGGGAATCGGTCATTGGCTTGCCTATGCAGCAGGCTGGATCGATCGTTATTCAGGCTTCATGCACGCTTCGATTCAGATGCAGACGTATATGATTTGCTTTATCGCAGGATTCCTCATGACGGCGATGCCCCGGATGAGTGCTAGTGCGCCAGCTTCTTGGGTTGAAACGTGCGGTCTTATGGGTTTGATCTCGGGAATTTTGATATCGCTTAGTCTTTCGAACTGGCGCGTGGCCAATCTGTTGTTTGTCGCGGCTCTTGTTTGGCTGGTTCTTTTTGTGATTCGCCGGGTGAGGGCATGCCATGGTGAAACTAAAATAAAACCCCCTGTAGAATTTATTTGGGTTCCCATTGCATTGGTCCATGGAATCCTTGGAAGTGTGCTGCTTATGGCTGGCAACTCGAAAATAGCAGGATCTTGGGCTGTGATATCCGGGAAGTCGATGGTACAGCAAGGCTTCGTTCTCGCCATTGTTTTAGGGGTTGGCGGTTTTTTAGCGCCCAGACTGATGGGCACTTTTAAAGTCACTAAATCTGCAAGTAGTCCGTGTTGTGAAATCAAGCAGACACAAGATCGCAAACGGTATCAATTACTTCATCTCCTCTTCGGACTTGTTCTTTTATCATCATTTTTCCTGGAGGGTTTTGGCTTGGTCAGGATAGCTTACGGGACTCGAGCGTTTTTAATAACCGGCATGATGATTTGGACGCGAAGCTTGGTTTTTAAACCCCTCATGCATGAACAGTACGTACGTTTGGTTTGGCTCTCTTTCTGGATGGTCTTTTTAGGTTCTTGGTCCGTATTTTTCTTTCCAGAGTATCACGTAGCGATGCTGCATCTCGTTTTTCTTGGGGGGTACAGTCTCATGACTTTTTCGGTTGCCACCATGGTTATTTCAAGTCATGCGGGTAGAAAAGAAAAGCTGCAGCGGCCCTCAAAAGTTTTGACCTTTCTTGCCTTTTCCGTACTCGCAGCTACAATTCTCAGAGTGATAAGCGCCTTCATGCCGGATCGTTATTTTCTGCTTTTGGGTTTGTCCGCTTTATCCTGGTTGATGGGAGCTTTTATTTGGCTGCTTTCTATCGGCCCTTTAATTTTCGTGTTCCCGGAGTGGGAAGCAATTTCCCGTATTCATAAAGATGCAAAAAGAGCTGTTTTAAAAATGAAGGGAGCGGAAGTGGAGCCGTCTCGCTAGCAAACATACTGGCTTTGTTGATATTTATGCCGATGTGAGCTACCTTTCATATAGAAAGTAGCCTTTATGGATTCGAAAGATTCTAAGAAGAAAATACTCGTTTACTCATGTTCAGGCTGTTCCTCCGTGGCGCAGCTGGCGAACACGATTGCGGTGCGGCTTGATCGTGAAGGTATCGCGGATATGTCTTGTATCGCAGGTGTGGGAGGAGGCGTTAACGGCCTTGTGAAATTGGCTGAATCTGCCGATGTGATTATCGGGATTGATGGCTGCCAGCTGAGTTGTGTCGAGGCATGTCTTAGACAGCGGGGCTTAAAGCCAACCTACCACTATGATCTTTCCCGTTTAGGAATTGCGAAGAAATTTCATCAGGATCCTTCCCCTGACGACGTTGAGAACCTCTATCAGACAATCGTGCAGGATTTAAGAACGAAGTGTATTATTTGATCCCGACGAAATTATGGTCTTGTGACGGCCTTATCTGAAATGTGACGTAGATCACAGCGGGGCAAGGTGCTACGTGGCGTGAATATCATGCGCACGAATCAGGTTTGGAGCATGGACATCACTTACATCCGTCTCAAGCAAGGCTTCGTGTATTTGGCGGCGGTGATGGACTGGAAAAGCCGGTACGTGCTCGCTTGGAAAATTTCCAACACGCTGACCAGTGATTTCTGCGTGGAAGCCTTGAAAGAGGCGCTTGAGTACGGGACGCCTGAGATTTTCAACACGGACCAGGGCTCGCAATTCACCAGTGAAGATTTCGTAACCGTTTTGAAAGACCGCGGCATTCAGATCAGCATGGACGGCCGTGGCCGTGCGCTGGATAACATTTTTGTGGAAAGATTGTGGCGCAGCGTCAAATACGAGAATGTTTATCTGAAAGGCTACGAAACGATTCCGGACGCAGAGGCAGGGCTCAAAGAATACTTCGACTTTTACAATTTGCAGCGGCACCATCAATCACTGAATTACAAAACCCCGTGGCTGATTTACTCGGGGCTGGAGGTGGCCCAGAATCCCAACCCGGTAGCATAAAAAATCTATCTAAAACCGATACAAAAAACGGTCTAGACAACCGGGGCCACTATATCCTTTGTGGCAAAAAGGGGAGGATGCCGAAAATGCCACCTATCAGATCAGTCGCAGAGAAGGTTGGGAAAGGCAGAGCGTTGAAGGATATTTGTGGGAAAGAAAGGGAATGCTTATTAGAGAAAGTTGAATTATTGGATAGTTCATGTCAAAAGCTTTATTTCGAAGGGAAACTTAATATTGGAAAAAACATAAAGGATGTGTGGAAACTGGCAAATTTCTTTTGCGGAAAAATCAAAGAATATATCAAGATGGAAGAAAAAGCGATTTTCCCATTAGTTGAGAATCGTTTGCCACAATATGGCTGCATGCTTCTCCACTTTCGTGCGGAGCACAAAACCATTTTGAATGAATTTTCCCGGCTCAGGCGTTTGTTGCGGTCGTTGAAGAAAGAGACGCGAAGTGCTAAAAGTCCTCAAACAATAAGACGGGTTCATCAAAGCGGCTTGTATGTGAGTCATCTGCTGCGGTACCATTTAAAATCCGAGGGAGATTATCTGAGCAAGGCGATCCATGATGAGCTTGCTCCTGAAAACGGGAAAAAATAACAGCGCGGTTAAGAGCACTGTGAGGACGGTTACGAGGAAAAAGTAGCAGAATCAGAGAGAAAAGAAGATAATGGCACATTCGATCGATGTTTAGAATCGACGGAATATCAGCTTCTTCTTAAGGGAGAGAGAGATGGAAAACAGCATTTTAAGTTTGCCAATTCTGATGATTTCCATGCCCGGTCCGCTGGAACTTGTCCTTATTCTTTTGGTGGTGCTTCTCCTTTTTGGGGCCAAGCGCCTTCCGGAAATCGCCCGAGGCATGGGCGAAGCCATCCGCGAGTTCAAGAAATCCATTTCCGGTAACAAGGATCATAAAAGGGATTCCGATTTCGATGAATCCTAAAACACTAAAAGTAGAAAGCGCAAAAGGCGTTTGAATGTCTCTCTGCGGTAAAAGTTTTCAAAGCTGCCGGTTGTGCCAGTCGTTTGAAAGCGGTATATTTTCCGACCTTCCCGAAAAAGACCTCAAGCTGTTGGAACAGTGCAAAACCGCCAATCACTATAAAAGGAAGCAGGTTATTTTTTATGAAGGCAATCCCGTTGTCGGACTCTATTGTATCCAGTCAGGGAAGGTGAAGCTTTATAAAACAAGCGGCGGAGGGAAACAGCAGATTTTGAAAATTGCGCAGGAGGGCGATATTCTTGGCCATTCGGCTTTATTTACCGAGACGCCTCATATGGCGACAGCAGAAGTGATGGAGGAAGCCAATATCTGCTTCTTGGACAAGACAAGGTTTATTTTAGTCCTTCAGACTAATCCGTCTGTCTCCTTAAAACTCCTCGGTCAGTTGAGCCGCGAGTTAAACCGGGCAGAGGAACAAGTGTTGGATCTTGCCTACAAATCCGTGCGTGTCCGGCTTGTGGAGTTTTTGCTTACCCTCAAACAAAATTTCGGTGTTTACGAACAGGGCGTCTATAGGCTGCAAATCTCTTTGTCGCGGGAGGAATTAGCGCAGGCCATCGGCACGACGGTGGAGACCGTCGTACGTCTGTTGACCGAATTTCGAACCGAAGGGTTGATTGAAGTCGAGAAGAAAAGTATTGCCATTCGAGAACCCGAAAAACTCCTCGAATTTATCGAAGCTCCCTATTAATCTTCCCCTCCGCAGAGGTTAGAAAAGGGCAGTGGTGCCACCGCTATGTTAAAGAGATTAATTCTGCCGTTTTTATTTATCTTATTCGCGCAGCCATCTTTTGCAGGGCGAGAGGCTCAAGTTGATCCTGCTTTCGAGAGCATGAGGAACCGGTTTGATGAAATCCTCGAAAGAGCAGGGACTCCTATTTCATTCGATGAGGAGGGGAAAATTCAACTTGAGTTCGACGGGGAGTTTCGTTACCGCTTGGAATACCGGGATGATTTTAATTTCAATAATGCCACATTCGAAGATGATGCGGTCAATCTTCTGCGGACACGTCTGGGGATGGGCCTTAAGTTATGCCCCTCTTTTCAGGTTTATGCTCAGGGGCAGGACGCCGAGAGTTTTGCAGACCGACAGGCTCACAAATCGAACGCTTTTGTCAATCGATGGGACCTTCGTCAGCTTTATGCGGAATTTCAGAGTCCGCGGGAAACGATTCCCCTATCGGCCAAAGTGGGAAGGCAGGAACTATCCTATGGCGATCAACGTTTCGTGGGAGCATTTGGGTGGTCGAATGTGGCCAGAGTTTTTGACGCGGCCAAGGTGATTTACACGCCTGTGGATTGGTTCCAAGCCGATGCCTGGTTCAGTCAAGTCTTAAAAGTGAACCGAAGCCAGGCGGATTCCGGCCAGCACGATGATAATTTCTATGGACTCTACATGGTGTTAAAGTCCTTCCGGGATCATGTGCTGGATACCTTTCTTTTCCTCCGCCATAACCGCAACAATGAAATTGCCGGGGAAAAACCGGGCGAGCTGGGACAGCTTAAAGAATATACGGTGGGCAATCGTTTCAAGGGAGAGAAATGGAATTTCGATTATGGCATCGAATGGGCCGTTCAATTTGGCTCCAGGGCACATGATGATATCGAGGCGTGGGCCTGGCACAATGAAATGGGATATACGTTCGATGTCTTGCTGTGGGATCCCCGGATTCATTTTGAATACAACCACGGCTCGGGGGATAGTGATCCACGGGATGGGACATTCGAGAGTTTTGACAATCTTTTTCCGACCAATCACATTCATTACGGATATATAGATTTTGCCAGCCTTCGAAATATGCGCAACATCAAGATTGGCGTTGGAGTCAAGCCTCACGAAGAAGTGAAATTTTCCGTGGATTACCACTGGTTCTTTCTTGATACGAATGGAAGCCCCTGGTTCCATGCCGGTCAAGCGGTCATTCGTCCAAAGACCGCCGGTGCCAGTACCACCCTGGGACAGGAATTGGATCTGCTTATGACCTGGAACCTGACAAAACACTTGAGCTTTTTGATTGGCTATTCTTATTTTCACGCGGGCGCTTTTGTCCGTGACAGCGGGACGACCGATGACGCGAATTTCTTTTATGCTCAAACCGCCGTTCGGATTTAATTCTCGGCCAGAGCAAAGGAACCCCGCCCTCCGCTGATTTCTTGCACCCGTTACAGAAGCCGCCTATCCTTTTTTCATCCCACTCGGTAATGCCAAGAAGTTGATGAAGATCAACTTTATTCCTGACGGGGGTCATGGTCTTCTTTGCCCTTTTGGGCGATCATTTATAGCAAATGGTCCGAAGAAAGCGCAAAATGGAAACTACAATCCCATTTTCTAAAGTCACGAAATATTTGGCTGAGCTGGTTCAAGCTGAAGAGCGTGTGAATTACAAATCGGGGCAAGCTTTATTTTACGAGAATCATAAGCCCTATGGGATTTATGTGCTACGGAAGGGCCGGATTCGGTTGTTTAAGAAAAAAAATGGTGGTGAGGAACTGCTAAAGATTATTGAGCCTACGCAAATCCTTGGTGAAAGCGAGTTTTTGGAGGACCGGCCTTTTGACTACAGTGCAAGAGCGGAGACCGATGTTTCGGTCAGTTTTTTCAGCCGCGCTTTCATACAAGCGGAAAAAAGGAAAAAAGTATGAAGTCAAGGATGAATGGAAGCGTGAAGTTTAAAACTTTCGTCTTCTTTTTCATGATCATTGCAGTTGCAGGCGTTATGTTTTCTTTACAATTTTGGCAGGCTAATGCGCAATCGTTAGCACCTTCTGCATTAGAAAAGCCGGCATTGAGTGAACCCCTCTTTTTAAAAGGGAAAGCAGTTTATGAAAAGCAATGCGCTGTTTGTCACGGCGCGGCCGGACTGGGTGACGGGAAAGCTGCCTACCTGCTATATCCCAAACCGAGGAACTTTGTCGAAGACAACTTCCGTCTGGTTTCCACAAGCAGCATGGAAGCGACAGATGAAGATCTTTTTAAGACCATCACCCGGGGAATGCAGGGATCTTCCATGCCATCGTGGGATTTTCTTTCCGAGGAGGAACGGTGGGGCGTGGTCTATTACCTTCGTTATCTTAAGAACCTTGCGGAAGCCAAAGAGAAAGGTGAAATCACAGACGAAACCGTTGAAAAGGGCTTGCCGTGGGATGTCCTCCGCAGGTTAGGTTCTTACGAAGTCGATCCGGAAGGCCGGCTACAAGTTCCCGCGGAGCTTCCTGTCACTGTGGAGGGAGTCTCACGGGGAAGGGACTTGTTTGTCAAGGCGTGCGCGGCTTGTCATGGTTTAGAGGGAAAAGGTGATGGCAAGCAGATGATGAAAGATACATTGGGATATCCTGTGAAGCCCCGGGACCTGACCGCGGGCATTTTAAAGGCGAGTGCCAGTTCCGAGGAATTGTTTTACCGGATTGCCGGAGGACTGCCGGGATCCTCCATGCCGGGTTACAAGGATGCATTCACTGAAGAACAAATTTGGGATCTTATCCACTATGTCCAAACACTGCCGGATAGAGAAAAGAGCGTTGATGTCGGCCTCCGCCGGGGCCGTTTGACTGTCCATAAAGTTCAAGGTGATTTGGCAGCCGAATCGGGCGATAGCCGATGGGCCGGGATAGAACCGGTTTTTATTCCTTTGACGCCGCTTTGGTGGAGAAACGACCGTGTCGAGGGCGTCCAAGTGAAGGCTCTTTATAACGAGAAACAATTCGCTATTCATCTCGAATGGGAGGATGAGACGAAAGATGAATCTACGGTTGCGCCTCAGTCTTTCTCTGATGGCGCCGCCCTGCAGTTCACGGGTGAAGCATCACCTCCTATATTTGCTATGGGGGGCATGGATTCGCCCGTGACCTTGTGGCACTGGAAGGCTTCATGGCAGGAAGATGCGGTTTCATGGAAAGATATTGAAACCAAGTATCCGCATGCCGCAGCGGATTTCTATGCGGCCCAAACCGATTATCAGCATGGGGCGCCTTTTGAGACGAGGGATTATAAGACAAGGGCACATGATCCGCTTTATGCCACAGGCCGCGGGGCCGGCAATCCATTATCCGATCCTGAGAGAAGCTCAGGCGGAGAAGAGGCACGTGCGGCAGGGATCGGTTCTTTAACGACGATCAGACCGTCAATCGAAAAAGTGGATGTGAGAGGGAATTATCAAAATGGGAAATGGGAGGTCGTTTTCGTTCGGGAACTGAAAGTGACGGATTCGGATCGTCTCGTATTTAAATTCGGATCACCCATGAATATTGCCTTTGCCATTTGGGATGGAGCCAAAGGCGACCGGAATGGGCAGAAAATGGTTTCTTTCTGGAATGAAATGGTATTTGAATCCTAGTACTGTGTTTCATTTGATTTTGTTGGTTCACAGTACTGTGCTTACTTGAAATCGGAATCCCCAATTTCAAGTGGCAAAGCGCACTAGGAGAGATGCGATGAGCAAGCCCAAGAAAAAAAAGAAGCAAGCCGGTGAGGCGGGTGTGAATGAATCGCGGCGGGATTTCTTAAAAATATCCGGTGTTACAGCCCTGACTCTAGCACTTTCAAGTAAACCGCTGTCGCTCTGGGCTCTCGAGCCTGTTGTGTCGGTCGAGAATCCTCTTGCGTATTATCCAAACCGCGATTGGGAAAAAATTTACAGGGATCAGTATCGCTACGATAGCACGTTCTCCTGGGTGTGCTCGCCGAACGATACGCATGCCTGCCGTGTGATGGCCTATGTTCGCAACGGCATTGTGATCCGTTCCGGCACGGAATACAACTACGAGTCCTATGCCGACCTTTACGGAAACAAGGCGACTCAAAACTGGAATCCACGCCAGTGCGCCAAAGGGTATACCTTCCACCGGCTGATGTACGGTCCTTATCGCCTTAAATATCCTCTCATGCGCAAGGGATGGCGCGAGTGGGCAGATGCGGGCTTTCCCGATTTAACGCCGGAAAATAAAACCAAATTCAGATTTGATGCGCGCGGTACAGACCAGCTGGAAAAGATCAGTTGGGAAGATGTGTACACCTACATTGCCAAGGGGCTGATGTCTATTGCGAAAAGATACAGCGGGGACGAGGGCAGAAAACGGCTTCTTGCGGAAGGTTACCCCGAAGAAATGCTTGCCCCAATGTATGGTGCGGGAACCAGGACGATGAAATTTCGCGGGGGAATGGGTCTGCTGGGGGTTTTTGGGAAATATGGTATGTACCGCCTGGCCAATACCATGGCCCTTCTTGATGCCCATCTCCGCGGTGTTGACGAGAAAGAGGCTATGGGAGGGAGAACCTGGTCCAATTACACCTGGCACGGGGATCAGGCGCCGGGGCACCCCTGGGTACACGGGCTTCAAAACGCGGATTGCGATTTCAATGATCTTCGCTCCAGCAAACTCATCATTCAGGATGGAAAAAATCTTGTTGAGAACAAGATGACCGACAGCCATTGGTTCATCGAATGTATGGAAAGAGGTGCCAAACTCGTGACGATATCGCCGGAGTACAGCCCGCCGGCCAGCAAGTCAGACTACTGGATTCCAATCCGTCCCCAAACAGATGCCGCATTATTCCTGGGGATTACCCGGTTGATGATGGACAAGGGGTGGTATGACAAGGATTTTGTCACCAGGTTTACCGATTTTCCGCTTCTGGTGAGAACGGATAATCTCCGGCGGCTGCGGGCAGCGGACGTATTTCCGGGTTACAAACCGGGCCTTTCAAAGGAAGGTATCAGCTTCAAATACCAGGGATTAAAAGAAGAGCAATACGAAAAGCTCGGAGATTTTGTCGTTTGGGACGAAAAAACCGGCAAGCCCGTTGCCATTACCCGCGAAGATATCGGAAAAAAACTTGAAAAAAAAGAAATCCGTCCGGCCCTGGAGGGGAAGTATCAAATAAAAACTGTGGAAGGAAAAGAAATCGAAGTCGTGACTCTTTTCTCGCTCTACAAGATCCATCTTCAGGATTACGATTTGGACTCGGTCGTAGAAATTACCAAGGCTCCCAAAGATCTGATCGAGCAGCTCGCGACGGACATTGCGACCATCAAGCCCGTAGCCATCCATCAGGGAGAAGGAATCAATCACTGGTTTCACGCAACGGAAATGAACCGCGCGTCGTACTTACCGTTGATGCTGACCGGTAACATCGGCATTAAGGGAGCAGGCAGTTATGGCTGGGCGGGAAATTATAAGGCCGCCCTTTTTCAGGGCTCGGCATGGACTGGCCCCGGATTTAAGGGATGGGTAGCGGAGGATCCCTTTCATCCGAATCTCGATCCGGATGCTCCCGGACGGGACATTAAAGTCAATCCGCGCTGCAAGGACGAGGAGCCGGCTTACTGGAATCATGGTGACCGTCCTTTGATTGTCGATACGCCGGATGAAGGCAGGAAAGTGTTTACCGGATCCACACATATGCCGACACCCACCAAGGCTATTTTCTTCACCAATGTGAATCTTATCAACAACGCCAAGCACGCCTATGACATGCTTAAAAACGTTAATCCGAATGTGGAGATGATCTTATCCATTGATATTCAAATGACCGCCTCTATTGAATATGCGGATATCGCTTTGCCGGCCAACAGCTGGATGGAATTTGAAGGACTTGAAGTTACCGCATCCTGCTCTAATCCTTTTTTGCAGATCTGGAAGGGAGGAATACCGCCGGTTTTTGACAGCCGGGATGATTTGGTCATTCTTTCACAGATTGCAGAAAAGCTCGGCGAGCTTACCGGGGACAATCGTTTCCGCGACTATTGGAAATTTGCCCTGGAAGGCAAACGGGAAGTCTATATCCAGCGGCTTTTAGATTCCTCAACAACGACAATCGGATATAAATTAAAAGATATTATGAAAGGCAAATACGGTCCTCCCGGCGCGGCGCTGATGCTGTTCAGAACCTATCCGAGAATACCGTTTTGGGAGCAAGTGCATGACGATGAGCCTTTTCATACGGATCACGGACGGCTGCAGGCTTATACAGATGTGCCGGAAGCCATCGACTATGGTGAGAACTTTGTGGTTCATCGTGAAGGTCCGGAGGCGACGCCGTTTCTTCCCAATGTGATCGTCAGCTCCAACCCTTATATCCGGCCAAAAGATTACGGCATTCCGATGAATGCAGAGCACTGGGATGAACGCACGATTCGCAATGTAAAACTTCCCTGGGCAGAAGTAAAAAATACCAAGAACTTTTTGTGGGAGAAAGGATTTCAATTCTACTGTTTGACACCTAAAAGCCGCCACCGTGTCCATTCTCTCTGGAGCAATGTGGATTGGCATCAAATCTGGGATTCTAATTTTGGGGATCCTTACCGGATGGATAAACGGACGCCCGGAGTCGGTGAGCATCAAATTCATCTCAATCCCGAAGCGGCAAAAGACTTGGGCATCAACGATGGCGATTATGTCTATGTGGATGCCAATCCTGCGGACAGGCCCTACCGCGGCGCCAAACCAAGTGATCCTTTTTATAAAGTAGCCCGGCTTATGCTGCGTGCCAAATATAATTCGGCCTATCCCTACCATGTGGCCATGATGAAACATGGAACCTACATCGCAACTGAAAAGTCGGTTAAAGCTCATGAAACCCGTGCAGATAAAAGAGCCCTGTCGGAGGGCGGCGCCTATCAAGCCAATTTTCGTTACGGATCCCAGCAGAGCGTTACTCGAAACTGGCATATGCCCATGCATCAAACCGACACGCTTTTCCATAAGGCAAAAGTTTTTATGTCCTTCATCTTCGGAGGCGAAGCGGACAACCATGCGGTGAATACCGTACCAAAGGAAACATTGATCCGGATTTCAAAAGCGGAGGACGGGGGATTGGGCGGCAAGGGCGTGTGGGCACCGGCGAAAACAGGGTATACCCCTGCTAATGAGAATGATGTGATGAAACAATACCTGCACGGCGGATTTATTAAAACCTGAGGATAAGCATTATGCCCAAAGATGAAATAGAACCAGATGATCCGATGGAGATTGTCGGGATCGAACTTCCCGGACAAAGTGAAGCGCAGCTTCGGGATATGACGCTTTGTTTCGCGGAAGAATTTGTGCGGGAAGGATACGATGAGGAAAAATTGTTTTCCCTTTTTAAGAATCCTTTTTATCAGGGACCTTATCTTGCCTGGAAACAAAAAGGGGACGACTATGTCCGGGCTGTTATTCAAGAGGCCATCCATATGTGGCGGCCCAATCCAGCAAGGAGGCCGTCATGAACAAGGTCTTTAACTGGCAGATCAATCGCGAAATGGAATATCCTCATGCCGAGCATCACCCTGACCGGCAATTTGCCTTTGTTTTTAATTTAAACAGGTGCATCGGCTGCCAGACCTGTACCATGGCCTGTAAATCCACCTGGACATTTTCCAAAGGGCAGGAATTCATGTGGTGGAACAACGTGGAGACCAAACCGTACGGGGGGTATCCTCAATCCTGGGATGTAAAGATCTTGAAGCTTCTGGAGGAAGCCAACCCGGGAGGCCAGAAGTGGAAAGACGGGACTTTTAAGGGAAAGACCATTTTTGAGGCCGGGCCAAAGAACATCGGGGATGAGCCGCAGCGCGTACTCGGTTATCTCCCGACCGACGAAGAGTGGCGTTTCCCCAACATTTATGAAGACAATGCGGTCGGGCCCAAAGGGAAGGAGTCCTCTTATGTCCCCGAGGGCGCGAAACTTCCGGAACACAAGACCTGGTTTTTTTATTTGGCGAGGATTTGTAATCATTGCACTTATCCGGGATGCCTTGCCGCGTGCCCGCGAAACGCTATTTATAAGCGCCCTGAAGACGGAGTCGTCCTCGTCGATCAGGAACGATGCCGCGGGTACCGGAAGTGTGTCGAAGCCTGTCCCTATAAAAAAGCGATGTATCGTCCCAGCACCCGCATTACGGAAAAATGCATTGCGTGTTACCCTCGCCTTGAAGGGAAGGATCCTGAAACCAAAGGGCAGCCGATGGAAACACGCTGTATGGCGGCATGTATCGGTCAGATCAGGCTTCAGGGATTGGTGAAGATTGACAAGAAGACGGGAGAATGGGCGGAAGATCGTTACAATCCCATTTATTATCTTGTCAAAATTGCAAAGGTCGGGCTTCCGCTTTACCCACAATTCGGTACGGAACCAAACGGATTCTATATTCCGCCGCGGTGGGTCCCGCGCGATTTCCTGAAACAAATGTTCGGGCCCGGAGTGGACCATGCAATTGATTCCTATATGGTGCCTGATCGTGAACTTTTGGCCGTCCAACAGCTCTTTCGAAAGACGAATCAAATTATTTTCAGATATGAATTAAAGGAAGGTCCAAAAGTCTTTGAGACCCAGATTCATGGGAAGCCGTTTACGATGTACAACGACACCATCATTGGATACAACCAGGCTGGGAAAGAAGTGGTCCGAACCCAAGTTGAGGAGCCTTTTCATGTCCGACCTAACATCCATCAAAACTCCATTTAACGATTGCGGTGCCGAGCTTCTTGTCAGGAGCCAGGGCTACCGGTTGCTTGCTGTCCTTTTAAGGCATCCAGAGATAGGCGGGAAAAAAAATCTTACTCAAACATTGTTGAAAGACTACAAGAAACTGCTCGTCGACATTGAAGCGCCTTGGAAAAACCGGTTGCTGGTGCACGTAAAAAAACTAGTTCCAATCCGCCCCCATATTTCTAAAAGTGAATGGATTGGAGAATATGAATATTGTTTTGGCCACACGGCGCATTCCAAAGTTTCTCCGTATGAATTGGAGTATGGCGAAGAACACAGTCATCGCGAGCCGCAGGAACTCGCAGACATTACTGCTTTTTATCAGGCCTTTGGATTACAAGTATCGGAAAAGTCCCGCGAAAGGGGAGACCATATTTCTATCGAGTTCGAATTGATGCATTTCCTCACTTTTAAAATGATTTATGCGCTTGAACGAGGGGAAAAGGAGCATGCCGTGGTTTGTGAAGAAGCTGCTTTACGGTTTCTATCCGATCATTTGGCGCGCTGGATACCGGCATTTGCGACGCGGCTTGCCCAAACCGCGAGATCAGACTGGATGAGGGCCATTGCCGATTTTTGTTTGGGTTTCATTCTCATAGAATGTGAGATCCAAGGGGTTGACGCAGGCGATCAAAATTTACCCGTACGGGTCATCGAAGAAAAACTGGAGACAGGTTGTGTTTCCTGTCATCTTTCTCCTTTTGCCAAAGATAGCGGGAGCAGCTCGTGAGAGACTTTATGAAACTGACTTTCGAATCTGATTTTGTTGAAAGCGCTGTCTTTCTAGCCATTCGGCAGAACGAAGCAGAGGGTTCAGGTGGATCTGCGAAGCAGTGGCATACGCAAAGAGACAAAATTTACGCCGTCAAGGATACCCAAAGCCGTGCGAAGGCATTTCGCGAGCTGGATGAAGAATGGTTTATTCGTCTCGGATTAAGGCAAAGATTTGACTCCCTGCTTAATGTCTTTCCCATCCTCGAGGATACCTCTTTAGTTATCCGCATCCGCCGTGCCCTCTCCCGGAAGGATGAAGGATCAGAGCTTTACATTCAGGGAAAGGTGAAGACAAACCTGATAAAATTTCAGACGGTACGGTTATTTGAAGCTGATTATTTGGAAAAATTTCTGCATCATGAATGGCTGCGTGTCTCGGATATGCTGGACCCCGTATTTCAGTACTCTCCTCATGCGGCTTTGAGCGGCGCAAGTGAACTCGAGGATAATCTGATTCGTGATCGGTACCGTCTCTTATGGGAGTTTTATGTAAGTATCAGACTTTTAAAAATGGGATTTCGCATCTTGACTTCTTTAACCCGGCAGAAGCAGCTTATGGACCGAGCTTTTTCAAAATGGACGGCAGAGGCACGAGAGAAGATACTCTGGGAAATTGCGAATCAAAAACACCAGACACAATCCGATTTTCTCAAATTGGCGAAAGATGAAAAACTCATGGTTCCGTTGGGACAAGGGGGGCTCCTTTGCCCTCTTTGTCATTTTACAAGTTTTGATCCGGCGGATCTTTCTTTTCAGCAGAATCCCATGGTTATCGAGGAGATCAAGAGAGATCATCCTAACTGGAACATCGACTGGGGTATTTGTCAGAACTGTTTTGATCTTTATCAATCAAAACCGAGGGTCGCAGTATGATCCCATCACCTGCTTTTCTGCCGTTTCTTTCAGATGGATGGATAATTGAAACGGCAGAATGTTTTTCAGAAATAATCCTATCGCCTGCATATCCGTCGAAGACGGATTGGCCTTTGGACCAAATGCAGGCGACAGGATTAAAGCAGGTGATGGGATGAAGGCGCAGGAGACAGTAGCCCAAATCAATCGCAGAGAATTTTTAAGGGAACTGCCCCGGCATTTGCTTCAGAAGTTTGTCGCCGTTGCGAGGGAGGGTATCTTCGCATTTTCTCCCAGGACAGAAGAAAAGGTTCCTGCGCAGGATCTTGTGGCGCAGGTTGAGATTTCACGCTGCCATGCCTGGAGCGGACTGATTTGCCAGCAGTGTTATCTTGCCTGCCCGAAACGCGATCAGTCGATCGAAATGCGGGACCAGAAGCCGGTGATCATGGCTTCTGTTTGTGACGGCTGTGCGATGTGTGTCAGCGCCTGCCAAACGGTCAATGACTTGACGGCCATTCGGATGGTCTCCCGCGTGCCTGCATCCCTCAATATCGGGATGGCAAGGGAGGTGATGTCATGAGTATGCCGGGACCTTTAGAGCTTGTTGTGATTTTCTTAGTTGTCCTTTTGATCTTCGGACCCAAACAGATTAGCGGGATTGCAAGAGGGTTGGGAGAAGGTATTAAGGAATTTAAAAAAGCTATCAGCTTTGATGATAAAAAGCAAAGCTGAATCAATCTAACGGAGGGAATCTATGAGAAGCATTCATAAAGTGCTTACGGTGTTCGGACTATTCTTTCTGATCACGGTACTCGGTGACGCCGGTTATGCTGCCACGATTTCGGGCAAGGTCCTATTTGAAGGAACGGCACCGGAAGCTACGAAGCTGGATATGGCGGCAGATCCCACTTGCGCAGCGCTTCACCCGGGTGGTTTGGAATCGGAGGAAGTTATTGTGAATCCAAGCGGAACGCTCAAAAATGTTTTTGTCTATGTCAAACAAGGTCTGGAGGGTCAAACTTTTGAGCCGCCCAAGCAGCCCGTTGTCCTAGATCAACAGGGATGTCACTATATTCCCCATGTTTTTGGGGTACAGGCAGGGCAGCCCCTGGAAATTATGAATAGTGATGCAACGCTTCATAATGTCCATGCCCTTGCAACGGCGAACAAGGAATTCAATCTCGGGATGCCGATCCAAGGCATGAGACTCAAAAAGACATTCGACAAACCCGAGGTCATGGCCAAATTCAAATGCGACGTTCATCCGTGGATGTCGGCTTATGCCGGGGTGCTCGACCACCCCTTTTTCGGCGTCACAAATGAAGAAGGCGCATTTATCATCAAGGATCTTCCTCCGGGAAGTTATGTTTTGGCGGCCTGGCATGAGAAATATGGGTCGCAGTCGCAACCGGTAAGTGTCGGAGAGGACGACATATCTGACTTGTCGTTTCAATATTCAGGGTCCTGAAGGAGAAGCGTAATGATGCAGTGGGATGAACGGTATGCAACGGGCGAAGAGACGATTGATTCTCAGCATAAACTGCTTTTCAAATTTCTTAATGATTTAAAGCGTGACATTCTGGCGGGGAAATCTCCCCATGATTTTGAGGATCACATCGGGTTTTTGTCTAATTATGCCAAATCGCATTTCTGTTATGAAGAATCGTGCATGGACCGGTACCAATGTCCAGCTGCTCAGAAAAATAAAGAAGCGCATAGGGAATTTATGGAATTCTATAGCGCTTATGAAAAGAAAATTAAAAGAAAAGGCTATGCGCCGGGGGACATTGCGGAGCTCTGTCACTTTATTGAGGAGTGGATTGTCCGGCACATTCAGAGGATTGACGGCCAATTAAAACCATGCATCCGGTCCTAAAGCAGTCACAAGATCCGCCCTTTGTTTGGCAAATGTTGCAGGATGATAAGGAGCCGCAGCATGATCACGAGTGAAACGGAAAAACCAAGATTTGAATATGATTCGAGAGTAAATCCCTATTTCCCGCATCAGGTTTTGATGGAAACGACCAGTGCGTGTCAGCTCCGGTGCGTTATGTGCGCCCGGGAACAGGCGCTGATGAAAGGGACTTTGAAAGTGGATCATATGGAAGAGTGGCTTGCGATGAAAATCATCGAGGAAATCGCGGCGGTTAATCCCAAAACGCGTTTCTGGTTCTGTTTCTTTGGAGAGCCGACTATTTCCAAACAAATATGGCGGCGGGTCAAGATTGCCAAAGAAAAGAAGATCGAAACAACCATCATCAATAGTAACGGGAATCTCTTAACCCCTACCATGTGTGACCAGATTATCGAATGCGGACTGGACGAAATCTATGTGGGACTTGATGCTGCAACCTCGGAGACCTATTCGCGGGTTCGCGTCAGGGGGAATTTTGAGAAGGTCGTACAGGGAGTCCACTATCTGCTCAAACATAAGGGAGACAATTTGAAGGTTACGGTTCAGTTCGGCGTTTATGATGAGAATGAACACGAGCTTGAGCAGTTTAAGAAATATTGGACGGATTTGGGGGTTCCTATTTTCGTGCGTCCCAAAATGACGTGGCTGGGTTATTTATCGGAACATTATCATACAGACGAAAACCGATATCCTTGTCCCTGGATTCTTGACAGTCTTCCCATTTATTACAATGGGCTCGTTCCTTTTTGCGTCGTCGATTGGGATAACCGCATGCCCGTCGGTGATATTAAAAAGCAGAGTATTACGGAAGTCTGGCAGACGTCCTACCGCAAATGGCAAAACCATCATTTGGCTGGAAAGTTTAAGGAGCTTCCTAAATTTTGTCGGCAATGCCGGGACTGGCAGACCAAACCTCTGCGTGGTCAGGTCAAGAACCTCTTCGGGGAAAAGAAAACGTTTGACGACATTCATATGGCTAAACCCGATTTTGTGAAAACAACGGATTTTTTCGAATCATGAACATTTGTACTTATCAAACAGCAGAATTTAATTATGAATGCGGCCTAAAGGCTCTGCCCGGTAAGTCAATGTGCTTTTGGCATACACCAAAAGGGGATATGAAGACGGTAGATCTTTACCGTCAGTATCTACGGCATGAAGAAAAACTTACGGATGCGCTCCACGGCTTTCCGGAAAAGAAATTGATCGGTTTTCAACTTCCGCGCGTTACATTGAAGGGAACGGACTTTTTTCGCTTTGATTTCAGTCTTGTCAACCTGTCCCATAGTGATTTTTCCCATGCCTTTCTCAGGGAGACTCGTTTTATGAAAATCGTCGGTCAAGAAGGATGCTTTGATAAAGCGAATTTCAATCGATCCTTATTGAATGACTCTAACTGGGAGAGAGCGTCTTTCCGCGAAGCCTATTTGAATGAATGTGAGATCAAGCGGTGCGAAGTGTCCGGAGCAGATTTCACATTTGCACAGATCCGGAATTCCTGCCTAGACGGCTCCCGGGGCAAGCAGCTTAAAATGGATGAAGCTAATTTTACAGAGACAAGCTTTAAGTCCGTTGATTTAGAGGATATTTCGTGCCGGATGTCCCAATTATTGAACGCAAAGTTTCTGGAAGCGCGGATAAAAAATGCGGTTTTTGATGAATCCACCCTGATAGGAGCTCAGTTCTTAAAGGTTGTTTTTGAAAATGTCCGGTTCCATGAGGTGAATATGCGCCGTTGCGAAATACGAAACTCGGTTTTCAGGGCGTGTGAATTTCGTAATGTTGATTTTTCTGAATCTCAATATGAGGACAATGTATTTGAATCCTGCCATTTTATAGAATGTAAAAAACCGGCTTTAGCTGTAGCCGGATGATGTGCATTCTCCGATTTCAGAGACCTAAGGCTTAAGGTCGAGAGCTAGGGTTCCTGAAACACGAGGGTTATTCTGGAAACGGAATAGCCTCCCGAATCCGCCGCGATTACTGGCGGACGAATTGGAAAGGAGAGAAAAAGTGCTATCCGAACCACTTGTCGACTCTTTGGGTCGACGGATTACTTATCTTCGAATTTTATCCAAGGATCTCTGCAGTTTTCGTTGCATTTCTTGCCTGCCGTTGTCTTTGCATGTGAACCGGTTCCTGCAGGTCCCGCAGAGATTCTCCTTTCTTTCTGGTGAAGACTTTTATAAACTGTGACATTGGAATTGATATTGGAGATTGTTTTATGGTGATTCGTCTTCATAGAAAAGCACTCATTAACGGGGTCTTGGCAAGCGCCATGCTTGCCGTGCTGATTTTTGTCGGTTCTAGAAGATTGCTTTATTTTGATGCGGTTTTGATACCCTATCTTTTTGCCACGATTTTTGCGGTTATGGGAATCGTTTACCGGTATACCGTATGGCTGGATCGCCCGCCCACCAGGAGGTTATGGAAGCGGAGTGTGGCAGCATTAAAGAGCAGGGGAGTTTTCAAAGAGATTGCCGGCATTGGCCGGGGCATCATCCAGCATGTTATTTTGCAACGTTTTATCCGGAACCGGAGCTTTTATCGGTGGATCATGCACTTTTCTTTGGCATGGGGCACACTCATCGCATTCGCGATTACTTTTCCTCTGGTTTTTGGCTGGCTTCATTTTGAGACGGTTTCCGCTACTCCAAAACTTTATCAGCTTTATGTCTTTGGATTCCCACAGCTGATTTTTCATCCGGATGAAATCATTGGCTTTTTCTTTTTCAATGCGCTGAACTTTTGCTCCCTATTGGTTATTCTGGGGACTGTCATGGCGTTTACACGCCGCATCCTTCGTCCGGATGTGGTTGCCGGCCAGAGTTTTGCGAATGACATGCTTCCGCTTCTTATTTTATTTGCCGTTGCCGTTACCGGACTTTTTTTGACATTCAGTGCGCGTTTTCTGGACGGTGAGCATTACCGGGTGCTCTCGACGCTTCATTGTTTTACCGTCGTTGTTTTTCTTGTTTATCTGCCCTTTGGCAAATTCTTTCATATTTTCCAGCGGGGCGCCCAGCTCGGAGCGTCTATCTATATCCGGGAAAGATCATCCGGTGAAAAAGCCGTATGCCCAAAATGTCAGACCTCTTTCACAAGCCGTATGCAGATGCAGGATGTGAAGGAAACTCTCCATGAAACGGGGTTCCGGTACGGGGATTCGAATGAAGCGCCTGTTCAGGATCTTTGCCCCCTATGCCGGCGCAAGCTTTTGATGTGGTCTCAGCACCGGCAGTTACGGGGTCATTTTGACCGTGAAAAGGCAGGTAAGTGATATGGCAGATCTTCCAATTTCAAAAGAAAAGATAGAAAAACAGTTTGGCCCCCATTTAAAATTTGAGCCTCCAGGGGGATGGGAGATGGCTTCCGAAGAGCCGGACGCGCGCGTCAAAACCCATTGCTGTTTCTGCGGGCAGGGCTGCGGCATTATTCTGAAGATCAAAAGTAATCAGGTTATTGGGTTCGATCCGTGGGAAGAATTTCCTTTTAATGAGGGTAAGCTGTGTCCCAAGGGTGTGAAACGTTATATGCAGGGCAGTCACCCGGACCGGCTGATGTTTCCGCTCGAGAACCGGCCGGGGAAAGGCTACGAACGCATTGATTGGAATACCGCGTATGACCGTGTGGTCGAGGCTATTCATAAAATTCAGAAAGTGTACGGAAAGGACAGCTTCGCTCTTTTGTCCGGTGTTTCGCTGACGAATGAAAAATCCTATCTTATCGGCAAGTTTGCCCGCGTGGCACTACAAACCGCCAATCTCGATTACAACGGGAGGCTTTGCATGGTCTCGGCCGGGACAGGAAACAAGAAGGCTTTCGGGGTGGACCGTGCGGCCAATTCCTGGGCCGATATTCTGGAGACTGATTTGATCCTTTGCGCGGGCACGAATGTTTCGGAATGCGCGCCGATTACAACCGATTATATCTGGCGGGCCCGTGACCGCGGCGCCAAACTGATTGTGGTCGACCCGCGTATTACGCCGATTGCCAGAACCGCTGACCTGATCCTTCCGGTCCGGCCAGGCACCGATTCGCATCTTTTTAATACGCTCCTTCATCTCCTTATACAAAACGGAAAAATTGATGAAAAATTTATCCGGGATCACACGCTGGGCTTTGATGAAGTTAAAAAGACAGTGGCTTCCTACACTCCGGAAGCGTGTGAAAAAATTACGGGGGTTCCAGCCAAGAGTATCCGTCTGGCTGCCCAGTGGTGGGGAGAGGCCAAGCGCAGTTTTCTTCTGCATGCCCGGGGCATTGAGCATCATACAAAGGGTGTCGACAATGTTTTGTCCTGCATTAATCTCGTCCTCGCAACCGGTCGTATCGGCAAGCCCGGATGCGGTTACGGTACCATTACCGGTCAGGGCAACGGTCAGGGCGGGCGCGAACACGGACACAAGTGCGACCAACTCCCCGGGAACCGGGACATTACCAACCCAGAACATCGTAAGCATATTGCCGGAATCTGGGGCATTGACGAAAACGACCTTCCGGGAAAAGGGCTTTCGGCGCAGGAAATCATGAATGAGATCCACGCCGGGAAAATCAAAGGTCTTCTGAGTATTTGTTTCAATCCTGCCGTAAGCCTGCCGGACGCCCGTTTTACGGAGGAGGCTTTAAAGAAGCTCGAGTTTTATGTGGTGATCGATTTTTTCATGAACGAGAGCGCGCGTTTTGCCAATATCATCCTGCCGGGATCCCTGCATGAAGAAGATGAAGGTACTGCCACCACAGCCGAAGGCCGTGTCATTCGAATCCGCAAGGCGGTCGACACGCCGGGCGAAGCCAAGGTGGACTGGCACATTTTTCTGGACTTGGCCAAAAGGCTGGGAAAAGAAAAATATTTTAATTATTCCTGCGCGGAGGATATTTTTAATGAATTGCGTGTTGCTTCAAAAGACAGCACAGTGGATTACTACGGGATCACTTATGAGAAGATCGAAAAAAACATGGGCATTTTCTGGCCCTGCCCATCTTTGGACCATCCCGGAACGCCCAGGCTTTTCGAGGGCGGAAAATTTGCGCATCCGGACGGCAAAGCACGATTCCTTTCAGTTGAGTACCGGCCTTCAGCCGATGAAATTAATGAAGAGTATCCAGTTTATCTGACGACCGGACGTGTTATTTATCATTACTTGTCGGGCACCCAGACCCGCCGGATTGGTTTTCTCAACCAGGAATGTCCCGATCCCTATCTTGAGGTCCATCCCAAATTAGCCCAAAAATACGGCCTGGCGGAAGGTGATTCTGTCAAAATTACTTCGCGGCGCGGCAGTCTGGTTCTCAAGACGAAGGTGGTGAAAACAATTCGTCCCGATACGGTCTTTATTCCTTATCACTGGGCGGATGAGAAATCGGCAAATATTCTGACTCAGAGGGCACTGGACCCGCTTTCGAAAATACCGGAGTTTAAATTCAGCGCGGTCCGGATCGAGAAGGTGAATCATGCCATTTCCTGAATCATCTGGCGATCCGGAGAACGATTTTTTTGTGGATCCCCAAAGATGTATTGGCTGCCAGGCGTGTGTCGCCGCCTGTGCCGAATGCAGTACCCACAAGGGTGTGCCCATGATTCATCTGGATTTCTTCGACCGGGCGCAATCGGTTAAGACTGCCCCGGTTGTATGCATGCACTGTGACCTTCCGTCATGCGCGGCAGCCTGCCCGGCGGATGCGATCAAACGTACCGAAGACGGAGTGGTTCAATCATCGCTGAGTCCCCGTTGTATCGGGTGTTCTAATTGTGAAGTGGCCTGTCCTTTTGGTGTCCCGAAGATTATGCAGGAATCCGCCCAGATGATGAAATGCGACATGTGTTATGATCGGACTTCTGCCGGTCTCAAGCCGATGTGTGCGACAGTATGTCCGTCGCAGGCGCTTTATTTCGGGCCGCGCACGGAAATTGAAAAAAATAGACAAAATAAACCGGTAAACACCTTTCAATTTGGTCGTCAAATGGTCACGACAAAGGTTTATCTGATGACTGCGGATGCTGATGCGCCTCTGGATCTCGATGTTGTTGATTTTATCAGCCAGCCGGAGTTGGGCGAAGAAGCGCCATGGGCCTAGTGACGTGAGGGAAGCAAATGAATAGCTCAAAAGAAAATCAGTGTCCCAAAGAATCTTTGACGCCCAAGTGGAAGGAAGATTTTCCTGTCGATGTGGATCAGGATGCTCATATTGCCAGGCGTGACTTTATCCGTTTTCTGTTTCTTGTATCGCTTGGGCTTTTTACGGGAACCTTGGGAACTTTTTGGAAAGGCCTTTTTCGTTCGGATCGAAAAATCAAACCCTTCAGGATTCTTGGTAAAGAGGACGTAGAGGTCGAGGGCTCGTACGTCTTTCAACTTCCGGACGCCAAGGGGCCGGCCATCCTGGTCCGTTTGGGGACTGACGAATTCGTGGCGTACTCGCAGAAATGTACCCATCTGCAATGTCCTGTCATTTGGCGGAGCAAGGAGTCGAAACTGTACTGTCCCTGCCATCATGGAGCATTCAATGTCAAGACAGGTGATGTGCTTTACGGACCGCCGGACCGAGCGCTTCCTAGAATTCATCTTGATTTCCGTCCGGATGGTATTTACTTCAAAAGCATGGACCCGGGGCTTTAACCTCTAGAGGATTTTATGAGATTCAAAAATCGAAATACCGAAACAGTTCAAATGGTTGAAAACCTTTCCTTGATTCTAAGCCTGGGGGCGATCTTTATTCAAATTTGGGTACTGATGTGGGCCGTCGAGTCCTATCTTGCGGCCAGAACGGGGTTGCTCGGTTCCGCACTTGTCTTGAGCGGTATGGCACTTGCCTGCTGTGCACTCACCGCCTGGACTACGACGTTGAACCCTTTGAATAAAAGAAGACACAAAAAAAGGGCCGGGGAGCCGCGACATGACTTTGTTTAAAACGTCGATCATCAAAGACCTTTCACCGGGCTATTTTGCCCTTGTCATGGCCACGGGCATTGTTTCGATTGCCGCCTCTTTGCTCAATCTTAAGAGTTTTGCGATTGGCCTATTTTGGATCAATTTAATTTCTTATGGTGTTCTTGTGGTTTTTACTTTGTTGCGGCTCTGCTTTTTTCTGCCACGTGTTTGCAATGATTTAACCGACCATGGGAGAGGGCCGGGTTTTTTCACCTTTATCGCTGGGTCTTGTATTCTGGGAGTTCAGTTTGTCCTTTTTCAAAGAAACTTTTTTGCCGCCGGTCTTTTGTGGGGTACCGGAATTTTGGGGTGGATCATCGTGATGTATGTTTTTTTCACGGCCGCTACGGTCAGGCGGGAAAAGCCGGATTTGGAGAAGGGAATCAACGGCGCGTGGCTGATCGCGATTGTGGCCACCCAATCGATTTCTGTTCTGGGGGTCTTCCTCGCGCCTCATTTAATAAGGGGAAAAGAAGTCGCGCTCTTCTTCTGCCTTTGCATGTATCTTTTGGGATCAATGCTTTACGTTCTGATCATTTCACTTATTTTTTACCGGCTGATGTTTGTGAAGGTTGATCCAAGGGACATGACGCCTCTCTACTGGATTAATATGGGCGCTGTTGCGATCACGACTTTAGCGGGCGCCACCTTGATTATCAATGTCTCCCTTTGGGCGTTTTTGGAGGAAGTAGCCGGTTTTTTAAAAGGATTTACGCTTTTTTTCTGGAGCACCGGCACCTGGTGGATTCCCATGCTCCTGATTCTGGGTTTTTGGCGCCATGTTTACCGGGGTGAGATGCTAAAATATGATCCCCAATACTGGGGAATGGTTTTTCCGCTTGGCATGTATACCGTCTGCACTTTCCGTCTGGCGGAAGCGCTCAAAATCGATTTTTTATTCTGGATTCCCCGGTATTTTATTATTTTGCCGTTAATTGCTTGGGGGATCACTTTTACGGGAATGCTTGTGCATATGGCGTCGTCAATCTATAAAAGAAATCCTGAAGCATTGTAAAAAAATCTTCGATCACGGAAATTTAACGCATTGCGTGTTGCCATGAGTTCCGTGACGGGGTCATCCCGGAAACGGCGTGGCCTGCCGATCCCTCGCCGCTCTGCCGCGGGGTGAATAGCCAAGGAGATGAAATGGAAACTGAGAAACTCTACGATTCTTTCGGAAGGCGTGTCCGCTCTCTTCGAATTTCTCTGACCGAGCTTTGTAATTTTCGATGCATTTATTGCACGACTTCGTCTATTTCCATTCTCCCGTCTTCGCATTACTTAACTCGCTATGAGATCCACCGGTTCGTGTGCATTGCAAACAAGCTCGGGATCGAGAAAGTCCGCCTTACCGGAGGCGAGCCGATGCTGCGGGAAGATATTGTCGAGATTGTACAATCTGTAAAGACCACAGGAACGCAAGAGGTTTCCATCACGACCAACGGGAGCCGGCTTGCTCCGATGCTTTCGGCTTTAAAAAAAGCGGGACTTGACCGCATTAACATCAGTCTCGATAGCATGAATGCTGAGCGCTTCCGCGAAGTGACTTTAGTTCATGCCTTCCGGGAAGTGATGCAATCTGTGTTTCTTGCCCTTAAGGCAGGTTTTCCCGTGAAGCTGAATATGGTGGCTTTGAAGGGATTGACGCGGGATGAGATTCTTGAGTTTGTCGGCCTCGCCCGGGATTGGCCACTTGATGTCCGGTTTTTAGAATTTATGCCCTTGTGCGGGGAGGCCTGGCGTCCGGACCTGGTTTTTCCCATCGGAGAGATCAGGAGCATTGTTCAAGATCACTTTCAGTTGGAAGAAATCCCTCGTGACGATGCGCCCGCTCAAACTTTCCGTTTGATTTCCGGGAAAGGGCGTGTTGGGTTTATCGGTTCTCTCACGGAATCTTTTTGTGATCAGTGTTCACGCATCCGCTTGACCGCGGACGGTAATATCAGACCATGCCTTTTTTCCGGGACCCAAGTCCCGATTAAAGCACTCTTGCGTGAAAATGCCCCCGACGCCGCGATTGCAGCCGCAATTCGGGAAGCGGTGCGGATCAAACCGGCCGGGAACGCCTTTCGCAATCAGTCTTTTGATTCGTCTGAAGAAACCTTGCGCGGTGCCGGCCCGGCCATTAGAAAAACAGGAGGGTGAAGTGAAATCTGTTTCGGACAAAATTGAAACCTTAAGGACTGCGGTTGCCGTGAGCACGTTGCGCACGACACCTGACGCAATTGCCCGGCTGAAAACGAATGATCTACCCAAAAAAGACGCGCTGGTTGTAGCGCGCATTGCCGGGATTTCAGCAGCCAAAAAAACAAGTGATTTGATTCCGTATTGTCATCCCATTCCCATTGATGTGGTGGAAATTAATTTTGAGATTCTGCCTGAAAAAATTATCATCACATCGACGGTTGAATCCATCGCCAAGACCGGCGTGGAGATGGAAGCTTTGACCGGCGCTAGCATCGCGGCGCTTACCCTTTATGACATGCTGAAGCCGCTGGATCAGGAAATGGAGATTGTTTCCACAAAGCTTTTTTCTAAAAAGGGCGGCAAGTCGTCTCATAAGGAGTGGGTCCCCCAGGGGTTTCAGGCGGCCGTGATCGTGACTTCTGACGGCACGTTCGAGGGGAAGCGCGAGGATAAATCAGGGCAAATTATCAAAGAACGGCTTGAAGCATATGGGATTACGCCCAGTTATATGATCCTTCCCGATGATAAAGATGCTATTTGCGCAAAGCTAAAAGAATTATGTTTGCAAGGTATCGCCCTTATTTTCACAACAGGGGGAACGGGTCTCGGCCCTCGGGATGTTACGGTTGAGGCAGCCCGCGAGATCATGGATCGCGATGTTCCGGGCATCATGGAAGCTGCCCGCGCTTATGGTCAGAGACGGACTCCTTATGCCATGCTTTCCCGTGGTTTGGCGGCACAGAAAGGCAAGACTTTGATCCTGAATCTTCCCGGTTCCTCCAACGGTGTCCGGGAGACGTTAAATGCAATTTTTCCGGGTGTCCTGCATGCGTATGGAATGATGGAGGGAGCCGGGCATTAAACTATGAAGAAGAGTGACATGAATCGTGTTTCCATTCATTACGGAAAGAAGGCACGGCATTACGACCACAGGTGGTCTGCTTATCTTCATGTCACACTGGGCGAGGCGCTTTCCGGCTTGCATCTTAGCGGTACGGAGCGGGTGCTTGACGTCGGTTGCGGGACCGGCGAGCTTGAAAGAATGGCCATTGAAAAATTTCCGCAGATTGCCATCGTGGGCGTGGATATGACGGCGGCGATGCTCGAAAGGGCCCGTGAAAAGATGGCCGCTTTTCCCCGCATAAGGTTTGAAACCGGAGAGGCTGAGGCGCTTCCTTTTGAAGTCCAGAGCTATGATGTGGTTATCCTTGCGAATGTCTTTCACCATGTGAGGCATCCCGAAACCGTACTGGCCGAGTGCACACGGGTGCTGCGTTCCGGTGGAAAACTCGTTTTGGTGGATTGGTGCATGGACTTTTGGTTTCAGCGGTGGATGCATTATTGGCATCAGAGGACGAACCCCACTTATGTCAAGACATACAGGGTGGCGGAAGCAGGCGAAAGGCTGCGGCAGGCCGGGTTTGTTGTTGAAGAAACACATCGTTTCATCGCGCCGCCTCTTTACGGAATGATGAGACTTAGAGCGAGAAAAATATGACGGAAGCATTGACTCTCGATACTGGATACTGGCTTTGTCTCGCGTTTTTTTTGGTCGCTTTCCTTTACTCCATGGTGGGATTCGGGGGAGGATCGTCTTATTTGGCGATTTTAGTTTTGGCAGGTCTTCCTTATCAGAGTATTCCTGCGACAGCCTTGGTTTGTAACCTGATTGTAACCTCCGGCTGCTGCTGGTATTTTTACCGCGCCGGTCATTTCAAGTTGAGAAATGTGCTTCCGTTTATTGTGTTGTCCATTCCCATGGCCTACGTTGGCGGCAGCATTTCCATCACCAAAGATTTCTTTTGTCTCCTTCTCGGGATCTCGCTTTTAGCTGTGGCGGTGAGAATGTTTTTACCGGCAGAGCGGTTTGAGGTCACCAAAGACATTTCATGGCAGCAGGCTTGGGCCGTAGGACTTCCCGCGGGGGCATTGCTTGGTTTTCTTGCAGGACTTGTGGGTATCGGCGGGGGCATCTTCTTAAGCCCTTTGCTCCTTTTTATGAGATGGGTCAACGTCAAGGAAGCCGCGGCAAGCGCCAGTTTTTTCATTATGGCTAACTCGCTCTCGGGATTGACCGGGCAGATGCAAAAAGGGACGGCCCATCTTGAGTGGATTTTTCCATTGGGTTTGGCGGTCTTCCTCGGTGGGCAGATCGGTTCAAGGATGGGTGCTTATCGAATCCCAAAATTGAGGTTGCAACAATTATTGGCGGGCCTGGTGCTTTATGTTGCCGTCAAATTACTCATGGAGGCAGCCGCATGATTTCATTCGAACAAGCGCGACATTTGATTGAAAGAAATATCCCGCGTTTGAGGAAAAAAACCGTAAAGATTCAGCATGCCCTTGGTTTTGTCCTGGCTGAGAATGTACGTGCGCCGATCGATCTTCCAGTCGCGGATAATTCGGCGATGGATGGTTTTGTTCTGCGTTCCGCTGAAACACGGCATGCCCGGAGCGGGAAACCTGTTTCGTTTAGGATTCGTGGTGACATCAAAGCCGGAGATAAGCAAAATCGCAGGGTGAAAAAGCATGAAGCCTGCCGCATCATGACAGGCGCATTTATTCCAAAAGGCGCGGATACGGTGATCCCAAAGGAGGAGGCAATCGTCAAGGGCGACTCTCTTGTCATCGATCAGTGTATTCCCGCGGGACGTCATATCCGCTATCAAGGGGAGGAGATCGCCAGAGGCAGAAAAGTTCTGGATAAAGGTTCTCTGATTCATCCGGCGACGGTAGGGGTCCTGGCGATGCTGGGAAAAGATCAAGTGACTGTTTTTGATAGACCCAAAGTTTCGCTGATCACAACGGGCAATGAACTTGTAAAGCCCGGTAGTTCGCTGAGACCGGGGCAGATCTACGATAGTAATTCCTGGATGATTCAATCCGCCCTCGAAAACATGGGGATTCCTCCGTTAAGAGTCAGCCGGGTCAAAGACAGCCGCGGAAAGCTGGGAAGTGCGGCAGATACTGCGCTTAAGCAAAGCGACATTCTCATCCTTATGGGTGGCGTTTCGGTCGGAAAATATGACTATGTAAAAGATATTCTAAAAGAGGCCGGAGTCAGGAAGGTTTTCTGGAAGGTCAGTCAAAAGCCCGGCAAGCCGCTTTATTTCGGGAGAAAAGGGCAGACGATAGTTTTTGGCCTGCCAGGAAATCCCGCCAGTGTATTTACGTGTTTTTATGAGTATGTATTTCCTGCACTTCGTCGCATGTCTGGCTTTCGCGGTTCTTACCCGCATCGGGAATTGGCCAGGATTCGGACGGCGGTAAAGCCGGATCAAAAAAAAACCCTGTTTTTGAAAGCGAAAATTACAATAAATGGAAAGGGAAAAACCGTCATCCCTCTCGGACGGCAGAGCTCCCATATGATTTCATCTTTGCAGGACGCCAATTGTTTTATCGCGATTCCGCCGTCGCGGAGGACTGTCCGAAAGGGTCAAAGAGTCCGGGTTGACCTGTTACCTGCTAGGAACGGTGACTTATGACTATTAAGATTCTTTTCTTTGCCCAGCTCAAAGATGCATTTGGAACGGGCGAGCGCACTATAGAGATCCAGGAGGGGCTAACGGTTGGTGAAGCAGTCCAAGCTTTATTTAAGGAGGCTGGGGTCTCTCGTTTGAAGGGGTTACCCGTCCTTTACTCGGTCAACGAAGACTTCACCGACGAAAATCGGGAGTTGAAAGATAACGATACACTGGCCTTACTACCGCCCGTCGCTGGAGGATGAAAATGCATATTACCCATGAACCGATTTCCGTGGAGGCATTCCTTAAGGAAAAACCAGATGCTTCATGCGGGGCTTCCGTTCACTTTATCGGTACGGTCCGGAATCATCAGGACGGCAGGGCTGTCAAAAGACTCTATTACGAATGTTACGAATCTATGGCGGATAAACAGATCGCCGCGATCATGGATCGCGTAACCCGTACTTATGGTGTAGACCAGATACGGGTACTGCACCGCGTGGGATGGCTCGAGGTTGGCGATGTGGCCATTATCATCAAAACGAGCTCGGCCCACCGTCAAGAAGCCTTCACGGCCTGCCGTACTGTGGTTGAGGAGATTAAGAAGAAAGTCCCCATCTGGAAGAAAGAAGTTTATGGAGATGGCACGAGTGAATGGATCCTTTGTTCTCATTCTGCAGAGGTGACTTCATGAAATTTCAAGGCATCGTATTGGCGGGTGGCAAAAGCAGCCGTTTTGGGGAAGATAAAGCCCTGGCTTTAGTTGATGGAATGCCAATGATCCAGAGGACCGTTAATCTTTTAACGGAGCTTCAACTTGATCCGTGTGTGATTACCAATGCATCGCGGGATTATTCCTTTTTGACATGCCGGATCGAACGGGATTTGGTCCCGGACAAGGGCCCGATGGGAGGCCTTTACACTGCCGGCTGCCTATTCGAGGATTGCTCGCTTGTCGTCCTGACCTGCGATATGCCCGCATTGACGTCTGCATCTGTCAGATATTTGATCGAGCGGCATAAGAAAGATAATGGAGCAACCGTCTATTCTTGCAAGGAAAATTTTAAGCACCCTTTTCCGGGTGTCTATGAAACATCACTGCGTGATTCGATTAGTAAGTTTATCGAAATAAAACAAATGTCCATGCAGGAGCTTTTCAAAGCCATTCCGGAAATAAACGTTCTTGGATTTCCGTTTGATCAAGGCATGCTCTCAAATATTAACGAAAAAAGAGATTTGAATTACCACCCTTTTTTGGAAAATAATTTCCTTCATACCAAGATCAAAGGTAAGAAGATTAGAAATGTGAAGAGGGGATCTCGCTTTTAACCTATAGTGGCCCCGGAATACTGGACCATCGGCAAAATGATACGCTTTCTCGAAGCCGATATGCGGGACATGGTGAAGGTCATCTGGCGGCGCAAAATTTCAGCGGCGACGCTCATCCGTTTATGGGCGCGCGCGTTGCGGCGGAGCGCGCTGAGTCTCGAGGCCGGCCAATTCCGCGAACATGTGCATTATTTTTGAAACGCAACGGGCGCCGGCGGAAGCCCGCACAATCGTAAGGGGTACCTTAATACTTGAAATACTTGATAATTCCGGCCGTTACATAGGGCTGGTATACTTTAGCCTGAGGGGGGGAATTTAATGCGGAAGACCGTTGGTGAGATGTGCCGGGTCGGATTTATCTTTCCGAGCAGCGATTACCTTTTTGATCCTTTCCGCGGGGACCCGCACACGCATTTTCAGATCCTCACGGTGCTGGAAGACCGATTTGGCAGCCGGGTTCAACTTTTTTTGCCGGACCTGCGCGGCATCAAACGCGAATTTGCCCTCTACCATATTCCGGAATGTGATATTTATCTTTATTCCGTTTATTCCCTCGATTTCGAAGAGTTGAATTTTTTGGTTCAAGGCCTTCGGGAGCGCTACCCCAAAAGCAAACACATCGGAGGAGGCCCTCATGCGGCGCTTTTTTCGGAGGCCTGCCTGAAAATCTACGATGCCTTGATTTTAGGGGAGGGCGAGGAAGTTATGGTCTCGGCGGTTGAGGATGTCATGACGTCGCGGGAGCTCAAGCCCATTTACCGGCAGGACCATCCCCTCGATATCAATCAATTTCCATTTCCGCGCAGGAAATACCTGCCCGCCGCCACGGTCGCCCGAAAAGGGCTGATGGCGATGAAAAAAAAGCCGGGTTATGACCAACTGCTTTCGGCGACCGTGATGTTCAGCCGCGGCTGTCCCTATAACTGCGCCTTTTGTGCGATCCCGTCCGTCAAGAAATTCAGCCCCGGAATCCGCTACCGCAAGCCCCATCTGATCGAAGAGGAAATTCGTTATCTGATGCAGGCATACGGCATGCAGGGCATCAGCCTCTTGGATGAAATTGCGATCCCGCTGAAACGGGACGCGGCGATTGCGCATCTCGAGGCAATTGGAAAAACCGGCATCCGGTGGAGAGGACAGACGCGAGTTGACAGCCTGACTCCGGAAATCGCCCGGCTGGCGTGTGAATCCGGATGTCTGACGCTCAGCCTGGGCGTTGAAACCCCTTCCCAGCGGGCGCTCGACATCGTCCATAAAAATATCGATGTGGCGCGATCCAAAGAGACCATTGCACTCCTCAAAAAAAACGATATTGAATGCCGCGTCTACTTGGTCAGCGGCATGCCGGGAGAGCCCGAAGACATTGTGGACCAGACCATGGCCTTTCTTGAAGAGACCCAGCCGGACACGGTGATGGTTTCCCTGTTTACCGTCCGCCCCGGCACCGCAGTTTACGAGCATCCCGAGCGTTTCGGCATTAAACAGTTATTTACGGACTGGAAAAACATGATGAATCTCCAGAATCGATATGAATCCGAGGATATCAAGCTGACCTTTGAGTATGAAGAAAAAACCCCTTGGGGGAGGGGGTTCAGCCGGGAACAAATTATCCGGAATTTTGTCGAGCTTCAGAAAAGGATCCGGGAAAAGGGCATGAGCTCGGTGCTCTACAAGGGGCCGGGGGATGACGGAAGTGGTGCCCGCCGAAGCAGAGATCGTAAAAAAGATTTATGAAATGTACCTCTCCAATAAATCTACGGTTAAATTGCGGGACATTTTTATAAGCAAAAGGTCAAATTCCGGAGCGGTGGGCGATTTCATGCCAAGCTTATCTGCGATATTCTGAAAATTAAGGCGTAACCGTTGAAAACATTCCGCAGCGCCTTGAGCAGCCCCCTGGATCCATCAACCACACACAACAATCCCTGGCGGTAATCAAACCCCCGCTCAATCAGGGTCTGAAAATATTCTGCCATTGCAGCTTCTTTCTCCGTCGCCGCCTGCACAAAGCCAAGAATCCTTTTCTCTCCCTCAATCGTGATGCCCACCACCAGGATGATCCCGTCTTCCGAAAAACTTTTCCCGTCCACAAAGAGCGCCACGAAATCATCCTGATTCAAGGGCCGGCTCATCAGTGCTTGAAGCTTCCGGGCGCTGGCACGGATGGTCCTCCGGGAAACCGTCGAACGGCTCAGCCCGAATGCCTCCGGAATATTCCGCGCTGTCTCTTCATACCTCCCGCAGCTCAAGCCCAACAACACTTTCTTCATCACGCCTTCATCAAGCTGCCGCGGCTTGTCGAATCTTTGGAAATTATAGTTGAGATTTTCTACCCGGATACATTTAAATTCGGTCATGAAGGCAACGGTTGGCAAAAGCTCTAAGCATGACTCAGCTCATTTTAATTCGTCATGGAGAAACGCTTTGGAATGAACAAAAGAAATATCAGGGACATGCGGATATTGGATTATCGTCAAAAGGTAAGAAGAATATTCAGGCTTTATTGCATCGAGTCAAAACGGTGGGTATTGATTGCATCTACACATCGTCTTTGAGACGAGCTCGTCAATCCGCTAAAATCATCTCTAAAAAGTTAGGAATCAAACCTTACATTGACCCTCGATTAAATGAATTAAACTTCGGAAGTTGGGAAGGAAAAACGGCTGAACAGCTTATCTATCAGAAGGACAAAAACTTTCTTTCATGGGCTAACGGAAAATGGAAAGCCCCACAGGGCGGTGAATCCATCTATTCCCTTCGACGGCGTGTCCGAGAATTTTTGAAAGACTGTCTAAAAAAACACAAGGGTAAAAAATTGCGATTGTTTCTCATGGTGGTACGATAAGAATGATGACTCCTTTATCTCTACATCAAGGCCTTAAATCCCTTTTCTCTTTTGCCCTTGAGCCAGCCTCTTTATCTGTTTTGATGATTGATTCAAAGATCCTGGAAAATTTATAGAAGCCGGGCATTCTCATCCTTAAACGGGAGACTAAAATATAGAGATTGCCAGATCATTTTTTTATTTTGTGATAGCCGGTCTCTGCGACTATTCCCAGCTGGAAGTTATGATTCAGCGGCTTTTAGAAGAGTCCCAAGCATAATTTTTGTAACTGTTTCGCTTCTATCCGCTAAACAGTTACGTTGATTTGAAAATCGAGTTGAGTATAATAGCCCCGCCGTAACCCGTCCTCGATTCACCCACCCGTCGTCAGGCAATTCCCTTGAAACAACTTGAGCTTTACCAGCGGCATATCCTGATGCTGCTTTTGGCGCTGCTCTTCCTATCGCTTGTCGTGCGCACTTGCGCGGCCGAGCTGCGCGTGGTTTCGCAAAGCGCTTCCCTTGAATATTCCGGCGAGTCCTTGCCGTGAACACGGGGGACAATCGCGCGATCCCTTTTTCCTGGATGGGTCTGAGTCTGATTCTTGGGACGCTGGCCGGGACGTACGGCTCGGGTGCGCTGCCGCAGGGTCCAGGTTTATGGGGCACATTGGTTTTTTTTGCAATGCCACTCTGGCAATTCAGGCATCGCCGCGTTTTTATTCCTTTATTTCTGGCGACGCTGGCGCTTCTTGCGTTTTGGAATGCCGGCCTTGCGGCGCAACGGCCGGAGGACGCGATCGAGCGCTGGATTCCGGAACATACAGAAGCGGCGCGGCGCAAGTTTTACGCGGTGGAAGGAACCGTCGTCACGTTGCCGGAAGAAAAGCAAACCGGCCGCCGGCGCAATCTGGCTTTTATTTTGGAGGCGGAGCAGCTGACACGTTATGAAAACGGCGGGCCCGAAAATTTTCGTGTACGCGGGCGCACCCAGGTTTTTTGTTTCCAGCCCGCGGTTTTCCCGCGGCCCGGAGACCGTGTCCGGCTTTACGGGGATTTGCAGCGTCCGGCGCCGCCCGCCAATCCGGGGCAGTTTGATTATCGCGATTATCTCCGCAAGCGCGGTATCGAGGCGGTCCTGCAGGTTTATGGTCCGGCCAGTCTGCGGGTCGTCAAAAACGGAAATCCGGGCTGGGTTTTGCGCACGGCGCATGCCGCCCGCCAGGCCTTAGCGCAAAGAATCGAACGGCTTTTTTCCGAAAAGGCCGCGGCGCTTTTGAAGGCGCTCTTGATCGGCATGCGCCGCGAGTTGGACCCCGGCCTGCGTGATGACTTCATGCGCACCGGCACGGCACAAGTTCTGCCGACACCTATCAGGAAATGGGATCACAATCCGCTTGCAAGCCACTTTACCGCCCAAACAATCTCGTATCGCCTATAAAAACAAGGGGGTTAAGCGAAATCCGCGGACTCGTAGGGTTGTTGTAAATGCCTACTTTGGATTGCCCCAAGAGATATGCAAAAGGCTCGAAAACAGGGTTAAACAGAGCCAAAAAACACGGTCTCACATTGTAAAAGAGGCCCTGGATGCATATTTTTTGAGGGTCAATAAAGAGCCCCTTGATGTCCATCAAAGATGCGAAAAGGATCCCATAATTGGTCTTAAAACGGTTTCTGTAACTATCCGTCAGGACCAGGGTGATTGGTTGAGAATAATGGCGGAAAAAACTGGCAAGAAAATAAGCCGGCTGGGCAGGGAAGCAATGTGACGTGTTTTTATGGTAATGAGACAGAATTGAGGTAGGATGAGAGTCACATTACCCGGGAGGAAGACGATGGAAGCGGCTGAGGAGAAGAAAGTGCGGCGGTATTTTAATGCGGAGCAGAAATATCAGATGTTGAAGGATATCGAGGGGTGCGGGACGCTGAAGGAAGGGCTGGCGAAATACGATTTGCAGTACTCGGTATATCAGCGCTGGAAGCGGCAGCTGGAAGTGGGAGTGCGGCACAGTCTGCGCGGGGGTCGTCCGGCAAAGGATCCGGAGCAGCGGCGTCTTGCGGCGGAGAATCGTCGGCTGAAGGAAATCGTGCTCAATCAGAGCGCGATGATTTCAGATTTAAAAAAAGAGATGGGCTTGGATTAAGGCGTGAGGACCGGAGCCGGCTTATGAAACCGCAGAAGCAGGAAATTCTGGAGTATGTGGGCCGCGAGCGCCAGGAAGGGCGTTCGGTGAGCGAGATTATCAAAGGCTTGGAACTCTCACGAGCCAGTTACTACCGGTGGGTGGATGAGGACGGAAAGAATTCATCCGCTGTTGAAATCAGGAATCCGTCGGTGCGTTGTTTGACTCCCGAGGAGCAGCGAAGAATTGATGACGTCAAAGCCGCGCATCCGGAGTACCGGCACCGAAGAATTCAGGGAGAACTACTCAAGGAGGGTTTATATCTGTCTCCCAGCAGTATTTACGGGCATTTGCTGGAGCTCGGACAGGTGGAGCCGTATGAGCGGCGGCCGAATCCGCTGAAAGAGCCGCGGTATGAAGTCTGGCAGAGGAACCTGATGTGGGGCAGTGATTGGACGAAGCTTTTGATCGGCGGGCTGCGGTGGTATTTAATCAGCCTGATTGATTTTTACTCGCGGCTTTTGATTGCCTTTGATGTGGTTTCATCGGTGCATGCCGGACATGTGACGCGGTTGTATCAACGCGGTCTGGAGCTCGAGAATTTGTCGGGCAAAGGCAGCCGGAAACCCGAGCTTCGTGTGGATCGCGGAAGCCCCAACACGTCCTGGATCACGAGGGAATTTTTCGAGACGCTGGGAGCGGAATTGTCGTATGCCCGGGTCCGAAGGCCGACTGATAACGCGATCACGGAACGTTTCTACGGGACGATCAAACAGGAGGAGATTTACCTGGTGGGCAACTATCCAGACCGTCAGTCAGCCGTTGAAGAAATCACTGGCTACACCTGGAAGTACAACATGGAGCGGCCGCACCAGTCGCTGTGGAATTTTCCACCGGCCCGGGTGCATGCGCTCAACAACAAAACAAAACTGCTGCAGGAACTGGCTGAAATCAAGCGGCAAACTTTAGAAAACAGGAAAAAATACTGGAAAAATCACAAAACCAGTGACTCTCAAAATTCTTTGATTTTGTCTCAGTAGAAAAAAACTGGACAATGGAACATTACTTCTCATGAAATCTTACTTGATATGCAGAGGACGACATTCAACTCCCTATAAAATACCCAACGGTCAATTCCAGCCTTGCTGTTACTCAAATATATGCTCATTTCGCTCCTGTGTACGATGAAGACATAGAAAAACTTGCAATGCATCCTTTCGATCAATCTTCGCTCCGAATTGCCGCCTCTTAATCTCTGATTGACTCGCTGTATTCAATCTGTATACTCCTGTATACATGAAGCCCTTATCAAAAACTGAAATTCAGGCGTTGCGAATGATTCGTAATTCAATCGTTCACGAGGGCAATGTTCCATCGATTCGAGATCTTATGAGAGCTCTGGGTTATAAGTCTCCACGATCCGCCGCGATGATAATTGCTTCTTTGATTGAAAAGGGTTTTTTGGGGAAGAAAACGGATAAGACTTTGATGCTAAGAAGCGAAGCGACGGCAGATAAGGGACACGTTCAAACTGTAAATGTGCCGTTGATCGGTACTGTTGCATGCGGTACGCCGGTTCTTGCAGATGAAAACATAGAAGCCATGATTCCTGTCTCAATAGACTTGGCGCAGCCGCAGCATCGTTATTTTTTATTGCGTGCTACAGGCGACTCTATGAACAAAGTTGGAATCCAGGAAGGTAATCTCCTTTTGGTTCGCCAGCAAACGATCGCTCAGGATGGTGATACTGTCGTAGCGTGTATTGATGGTGAAACAACCGTGAAGGAGTTCCGAGCAAACAGCGAAGTTGTTATTTTGCAACCCAAATCCACCAATCCGACACACAAGCCAATTATTTTGAGTACCGAATTTAGCGTTCAGGGCATAGTTGTTAAAATAATCAAAGATTTTTTATAGAAGGATGTAAGCATGGAGAAACCATTTCGAGTGCTTTGCATTGATGGTGGCGGCATGCGAGGTCTGTACAGCGCCGTATTACTATCGACCCTTGCACATCGTTTTGATGCCCGATTTGCCACCAATCCCCCTGATTTAGGGAAGGCTTTTGACTTAATATGTGGCACAAGTACGGGAGCGATACTTGCTTGCGGGTTAGCCGCTGGTGTGTCTTTATCTCAAATGGAAAGTCTTTATACCGATAATGGATTACAAATATTTCCTAACCCGAGTCCCACTAATGAGGGCCTTGGTATTTATGCTTGGGCTTGGAAATACAGAAACGGGCCAGCTGCGGATGCTTCAAAGTTAAAGGAAATTCTCGAAAAAGTATTTGGCTCCGAAACCATTAAGCAATTATATGAAAGGCGAAAAATTGCGATCTGCATTCCCGCAGTAGATGTTTCTACGTACAAAGCCTGGGTATTTAAAACGCCACACAACCCCGGCAAGCATCGAGATGATAACTATACTCTTGCGCAAGCCTGCTTAGCATCATCTGCCGCGCCTCTTTTATTTCCCCTGGCTTGCATTGATCATCCCGAAAGAAAAGAAGATAAAGATTTTTTTGCCGATGGAGGTCTTTGGGCTAACAATCCAATCTTGGTGGGGCTCATCGAAGCGCTTGGATTAACAGCGGGAAAACAACCGATAGATGTTCTGTCTGTGGGAACTTGTGATCGTCCGAATGGTGATCCAAATGCTATCAGCAATCCTAATTGGGGAGTGAAAAATTGGCGTGCGGGTATGAACATCATGGAAATGGCGATTTCTTCCCAATCTTTCGGCTATACGAATGCAGCCAGGTTTCTTGGAACGCAATTAACTAAGCTTGGAGCTCAAACCCGCGTTTTGCGTTTAGAGCAAACAAATAAATCCCCCGAACAATACAGCGCCGTCAATATTGATCGTGCTGACGATGTTGCAATTAAAACACTTAAAAAAATGGCTCGGATGGATGCTGATGCTATTCATAGCAAAGCTATCGGTTCTGACCCTGGAGATTTAGGGTTATTGAACGAAATCTTCGCTTGCTTAACTGCGCTGACCAAATAGGAGAATTTATGGCAAACGTTCAGAAATATTTTGAAACATTTCATAAAGAAATTCGGATGGATTTTGAACTTAACAAAGAATTAGCGGAAAAAAGAGATGTTATTTTCAACAAAATAAAAAAATCATTGGAAGAAAATCAGATGCCTTCTGTTTCAATCCTTCTTCAGGGTAGCTACATAATGAAAACCGGTGTTAAGCCTATCGAAAAGCTGGAACACGATATTGATATTGGCCTGAAATTCTATATTGATAAAAATAAATTTACCGCCGCTGAAGTTCGCAAATGGGTGTTTGAAGCTATTAAAAAGCACACGAACAATGTGGATGAAAAGGCTTCCTGTATTCGCGTTTCATATGAAAAAGGGTTCCATGTCGATTTGGTTGTATACGCGGTAGAAAAATCCGGATCGGATGAAATATATAATTTGGCACATAAGGATAATGGCTGGAGACCTGCTGATCCCCCCAAACTGCTGAAACACGTAGAAAGCCTTAATGCAAAATATAAGGGAACGGATGATCCTCTGACTTCAACAACACAATTTCGTCGAGTTATAAGATATTTGAAGCGTTGGGATGATGAAGCTGTGCCATATGAATCTAGCAGTAAACCAGCTGGGCTTGCCTATACGCTACTCTGCGGCGAATATTCAGCTGGGCCACATAAAAATGGAACTGACTCAAACGATTCTTCCATGCTTTACCAAATTGCGGAAAAAGTTTCAAACTTGTCCGGCCGCATTCAAATTTACAAGCCTACCCCTGAATATGAGGATTTGTTTTCGAAGCTTTCGGAAGCTGAAATGATTAAACTAAAACAGCGGTTTAAAAGCTTGAAGGAAGCCCTCATGGAAGCTGACGTTGAACCAAGCGAGAGGAAGGCTTGCAAAATATTAAAGGAACAATTTGGACGTGACTTTCCTGTTCCTGAGAAGGACGACGAAAAATCAATCCTAGGAGGCTTTTCTGTACGGACTGAAAAAACTCGAATAGATGGCAGTCGCTTTGCATAAAATGAGAGGATCTGAAAAAATTGGACGCTACAACAATTCCGGATTCCCTTGTAAAAGCAAAGCAGGCTCTTAATGGCCTTGAAAACATTCAACTCCAATCGGATTGGCAACGGTTTGATGGTAAAAAAAGTTGGATAGTAAAATGCCGCCTTAGGCGCAGCGGGCCATCATCATCCATAGTTCCCCAAGAGACTGAGTGGTATGTTGCTGTAGAGCCGAATTATCCCGCAGGGACTATTACATTCTACCCTTCAAAAGAAAATAGTATCACCGCTACATTTCCCCACCAGATGTTTAATGGAAGCATTGAATCTAATTACCCCTGGCGCGAAGGCCATATTTGCTTGGTCACCGGTCGAGCAATTCTAAAACGTCACGGAGATAACCCCGAGCCTTTAAGCGCTAATGATCGGCTTCATTGGCATTTTCTGCGAGCATTGGATTGGTTAAAGAAAGCTTCAAAAAATGAACTCACCAAAAAAGACGATCCGTTTGAAATTCCAAATTTTCCAAGAGGTGCCAATGAGCCGTTAATTGTTTTTAATGAGGATGAAGTAAGTATGGCTTTTTGGAAAAAATCGAATCAAAAATATGGCTTATTAAAACTTTCCAATCTAAAAAAGCATAAAGAAGTTTTTGTTGTAAGCGAGTTTCAGGATATTTCTTCAAATACGCTTTTTAAGCCGAGATGGGGCGAATGTACCGAGGAAATTCAAAAACCGATTTCTACCGCTCTTTGGCTCAAGCTAGATAAAATTCCGGTGATTGATCCATGGCAAGCTCCACTAATGTGGAAGGAATTGTTCGAAATATGTTCAAAGCAGGGCATCAACCTTTCGTACATATTATCTAAGCTTTTCCCTAAAATCAGAGACGGTGCGTTTCACATTGTTTTGGTGGGTTTCCCAATATCTGAAAAAATCGGCGGAGAAAATAAAAGAATATTCTGGATGCCCCTTCTTTTGCCAGCTTTATCTAAGAAGGGTGATATTCAAAACAAGTTACTTCAAAACGAAGCTGGTTATTTTGGCCGGGATAGAAATCAAATAATTTCTGATGACCAAAAAATAGCATGGTTGTATTGCGAAAACTGGGAACGAGAACAGCTTTTCTCACGCGGAGCTTTTTGTGAAGAGTTAAAAAGTAAAAGTTTTTTATTGATAGGTCTAGGAACCGTTGGCAGCCATGTTGCCGAGTATTTGGCCAGAGGAGGCGTAGAAAATATCACCCTGATTGATTCGGATGATTTAACGGCTGGAAATTTAACCAGACATATTCTGCTGCTTGAGAATGTTACCAAGAAGAAATCAGTTTGTGTCGCAGATAGGTTAAGGAGCATTAACCCATTTATTCGCGTGTCAAGTCATCCGTATTCATTTCCCCTTAAAGATGACTTGCTTAAAGATGTGGATGTGATTATAGACTGCACAGCATCGAATGATGTTCTGCATTATCTGGATCAGGCTGATACAGGCAAAGGTGCGTTGCTTATAACATTGTCCATTAGCATGGGTGCAAAGCGGTTATATATGTACTCCTGCTTTATGAAAAAATATACTGCCAAGGACTATTTTGATGAAATGCAGTACTGGTTTCGGAAAGATCATGAAGAATTTCAACATTTAGAACTGCCACGCGAAGGAGTTGGATGCTGGCACCCGGTGTTCCCGGCCCTAGGAGTTGATGTTGTTTTGCTGGTTGCCAATGCGGTAAAATTAATCGTGAATCAAATCGTGGCGAAGAAGGATTCTGGGTTGTTAGTTATTGAAAGAGGATCAGATTTGGGCGACGTTTTAGTTCATACAATGGAAACGATAGAGTTCCAATCTAGGGATAAAAAATTTGGTTTGAAGATTAGGGCGAGCGATTATGAGCGCATTTTAAATTTATGCGCAAAAGCTGACCACAAAGAAACAGGTGGGATTTTAGTTGGCTATTATACTGAGAAGCAAGACTTCGCTTGCGTTACTGACTTATCAGGGCCGCCCAAGGATTCCATCTGTGGAATCTCTTGGTTCTATAGAGGAATTAAAAATCTTCAGAAATGGTTAAATGTTCTTTGGCGGGATAAAAGAGCTTTTTATTTGGGCGAGTGGCATTACCATCATCACGCATCACCCTATCCCAGCGATCCGGATATTAAGCAAACAATCCAAAACGCTAAGAATTCATCGTATCGTTGCCCTGAACCCCTTTTGCTTATTGTCGGAGGTAGTAAACAACAAGGCTTTTCATGTTCATTGCATGTTGTGAACGGTGAAGGGGTAAAGGTTGAGCTCTTACGCCGATAGCAGATTTAGTAGCATTTTGGCTGGTAAATTCTTGTTTCGGGAGAGTTCGGGGAGCCTGTCGAGGCTCGAACGGAAAGTATCCCGAATCTCACATAATCGTCGAGATGTGACTTTTCAAATTTGTTTTGCATGGGCTCGATTCCCGTATCCCGCTCCATCTCTTTTTTCCCAGTTTTAAATCCCTCAACACCTTACGAAAAATCAACCGTAACTCATTCATTTATCCTTTGTTACAATTCAAGGGTATACAAGTCAATCCAAGTTACCCAAAGTTCACTAAGTGCCCCTTTTCAGAAATTTAAGTGGCAAAAAAGTGGCAAGAATTCACAAAGGAGGAGAATCATGAATCCATACGAGAATTTGACCCCGGAGGAGCGGCTGGATCGGATATGTCAAATACTGGTCCGCATGATCTACAGGGCAGAGGCTAAAAGAATGGCCAGGCCGGTGGGCAACCCCATACCGACGCCCCCAAAGCCGTATTACGGCTTAAAGGAGACGGCTCAGAAGCTGAGTGTGTCAAAAAGAACGGTTCAACGCTGGATAGCTACTGGCAAGCTGATAGCCGAGAAACGACCTGATGGGCATGTTCTGATCAGGTCACGGGAAGTGGATTCACTTATAGATCAATCTGACATAAAAAAGCTCAGAACGCGTGATGCTGAGGCTAGGGCTGGTGGCACCGTGAACAAATTCATAGGGATTGAACCGGACCAGTTAAAAGAGGTTGGTATTGTGGTTCGCGAGACAGTCAATCGGACAAGGAAAGTCCTTATTCTCAAGTGCCCCAATGATATGAAAGTCTTAGGTGACTTACCAGACGACTATTTTGATGCTCCCGAGGGGAAAGATTATTACCGGAACAAGAGGAAAGTTCTGGTTCGCTGTTCTAAGTGTAAGCAAGTCATATTCTTCTGATCTTTAATATGGTGGCTCTTACTTCCCCCGCTCTTATTTCCAGGGTATTTATCCGGTCTTATTATTTTGAAAGTGAGACTTTCGGAATTTGATCCGGGGCTAAGGCATTTGCCTTGAGGTCGCTGTCGTCTGCTATGCAGAAGGCGACATTATAGTTACAATGTCACCGAATGAAGGAATTATAATAGATGACATTAGTCCGAATGCCTAATTCAGAATCGAATATCCATACTGCGATTTCCCCAGTATTTGCATGGAATGATAACAAAAGTCCTCGCGTTGTTGGCACAGCTATTCTTTTAGGGCCGTGTCTCGCTTTAACGGCGTTGCATGTAGTCGAAGATTTTGTGTGCCGAAATAGGCAGGAAGCCGAGGTGAATGTCAATGTCGCCGTGTACCATGCTTTTACAGGTGCGGCATGGTATGTCAGAAGAACTTGGGCGACAACTCATACTGATGCAGCCTTCTTGGGGCTCAGGCCCCAAAATGATGCAGCAAAAAATTTTAAATGGCACCGTGTCGGAATAAATCTTCATTTACCAAAGCCCGGAGAAAAAATTTTTGCTGCAGGTTTTCGTCACTCTAAAATCGATGATGTGGATGAGGGATTCAATCAGGAGGGAATTACTGTGGTTAAGGCTAGCTTAAGTCTTCAAACCGTGAATGGAACTGTGCGGGAGTCATACGGATCTAAGCATGAGGGCCATTTGGATTTCCCCTGTTTTCAGTGCAATGCGAAATTCGATTCACAGATGAGCGGAGGGCCGGTCTTGGATGAAAGCGGATACTTGCGCGGACTTGTGTGTACGAGCTTCGAGTTCGACTCAACCGATATGTCTGAACCGGTTTCCTTTGTCGCAGGCATTCTGCCTGTTATGGCTATTAAAATTGATCGAACTTTACCAGAGCTTAACGAAGTTTCCCCCTATCATGTTCTTGATTTGGCAAGGAATGGATTCTTACCAGTAATGGGCCATGAACGGGTAATGATAACGGATCTCAAAGAAGGGCGAACCAGAATAGAATTTAAATGAATGGCATAATCGTCGGTTCCCGACACCAAATCCCGCCCAAATGCTTTGTAGGGCTTTCCCCTGATTAATCCTTCAGACTTGGCTCTTTCTTTGTTATAATTTGTTTTTCTCTGGAAACTTCGTATAAATGAAAAAAAATAGGCCGCAGCATTTTGCGGCGACGGAGCGCATTATGAAGGCCGCCAAAACGGCAGAGAAGTGGTGGACAATTGACCAAATTGCAGACTATCTCCAAGTATCAAAGGAGAAAATCTACAAACATTGCCAAAGGGGAAAGATGCCCGCTTCCAAATTCGGGGGACAGTGGCGGTTTGATAAAAAGGAAGTCGATGCTTGGCTAAGAAAACAACGTCCAAGCATGAATAAAAATAAGAAATAAATGGGGAAGAGATAATAATGAAAAACCCATTTTTTCGAAGCCACTTTTGAAGTCACCGCGCCGTCCGTCGACGGCTGTGCAATCAAGACTGGGTGGTCACGTGGGGCCGGGCTGGCGATGTGGCGGAAACATCCGATAAGCCTGACTTCAACTTGTAAGGAGCAACAGTGCCAGAACCGATACACGGCAAATTAAAACGATCTCTGGATGCGGCCGAAGGCTTGTATCACCGCCTTGTACTGCTTGTGGGTGAGGCAGGTTCCGGGAAGACTGGCGTTCTTCAGAAAGTTGCCGAAGAATTCGGGACATCTGTCGTCAATGTTAATCTGGCGCTTTCAAGCGAGATGCTTGATATGACGACGAAGCAGCGGTCACTGCGACTGCCGGGTATTCTCGACCAAATCGTGGCCAAACTTCGAGCACCGGTAGTCCTGGACAATCTCGAAATCCTTTTCGACAAGGACCTCAAGCAGGACCCATTGCGGTTACTTCAAGGGCTTTCAAGAAATCAGACTGTACTGGCTTCGTGGAACGGAACCTTGAACGGAGTGAGGCTGTTATATGCCGAAACAGGTCATCCCGAATACCGTAGCTACGACGCGGTCGATGCGCTGATCGTGGGCATGGATGGCGCTGCCACGGTCGTTTCGGCAAAAAACAATAGAGAGGCAGGCCAAGCATGAAATACGGAGACCTTATCCAATTCGACCCGATTGAGTCGGTCGTTCAGTTGCGTGACGCCGATAAATCGAGCGCGGCGCATCATTTGGTAAACACCTATGTCATTTCAGAAGAAATGGCCGAACGGCTCACGCAGCTTGTCATCCCTCAGATGCAGTTCGACCAGCCGGTTGACAATAAAGGCCTGCTGGTGGTCGGTAACTACGGGACCGGTAAATCGCACTTGATGTCGGTGGTCTCCAGCATTGCTGCAGATGCCGCCCTGCTGGAAGAGCTGAAGAACGAAGGCGTCCGCGCTGCAGCCACCAAGATTGCCGGCCGTTTTAAAGTTATTCGTACTGAGATCGGTGCCACCACCATGTCTCTGCGCGACATTCTGGTAGCCGAGTTGGAAGAAAACCTCGAAAAGCTCGGTGTCGAATATGTTTTCCCTGAAGCGGGGACTATCACCAGCCACAAACGGGCATTCGAAGACATGATGGTCAAGTTCGGCCAGGTCTTCCCCGAACACGGCATGCTGCTGGTAGTCGATGAGCTGCTCGACTATCTTCGCACGCGCAAGGATCAGGAACTTATTCTCGATCTGAACTTTCTACGCGAAGTTGGCGAGGTCTGCAAGGATCTGCGCTTCCGAATCATGGCAGGTGTTCAGGAAGCCATTTTTGACAGCCCGCGCTTCGCCTTTGTCTCCGACAGTATCCGTCGCGTGAAAGACCGCTTCGAGCAGATCCTTATTGCCCGCAACGACGTCAAATTCGTGGTGGCTGAGCGCCTGCTCAAGAAGACCGCCGAGCAGCAGGCTAAGATTCGCGACCATCTCATTCCTTATGCTAAATACTACAGCGGGCTCAATGAGCGAATGGACGAGTTTGTCCGGCTCTTCCCGGTGCATCCCGATTACATCGATACCTTTGAGCGGGTCACCGTTGTGGAAAAACGAGAAGTACTCAAAACCTTGTCCATGGCCATGAAGGGCCTCCTAGGAAAGGCCGTGCCACAGGAGGAACCTGGCCTAATCGCATTCGACAGTTACTGGAAAACGCTCAAGCAAAATGCTTCCTTTCGAGCTATTCCAGAAATCAGAGCGGTCATCGATTGCAGCCAGGTGTTGGAATCCCGCATCGAGAACGCTATCAGCCGCAAGCAATACAAGCCGATGGCGCTACGCCTGATCTATGCGCTGTCTGTTCACCGCCTAACTACCGGCGACATCTATGCGCCTATGGGTGCATCCGCCGAAGAATTTCGCGATCGCCTTTGTCTATTTGATCCGCTGATCGTTGAAATGGGCAGCGACGAGCCCGACAAGGATCTGCAGACCCATGTGGAAACGGTGCTGCGAGAGATTCATAAAACAGTCAGCGGCCAGTTCATCTCCTTCAATGCCGACAACAGCCAGTTCTATCTTGATCTTAAGAAGACTGACGACTTCGACGCCCTGATCGACAAACGGGCTGAGAGCTTGGGCCAAGCTCAGCTCGACCGTTTCTACTACGAGGCTCTCAAGCGGGTTATGGAATGCCAGGACACCACCTACGTGACTGGCTACAAGATTTGGCAGTACGAACTAATCTGGCAGGAACGCAAGGTAGCCCGTAGCGGGTACCTTTTTTTTGGCGCACCGAATGAACGCTCTACCGCCGTCCCGCAGAGAGACTTCTACCTATACTTCATCCAACCCAACGATCCGCCCCGTTTCAAGGACGACAAGGTCAATGATGAGGTTTTCTTCCGACTGAAAGACACGGATGAGGAATTCCAGACTGCGCTGAAGAGCTACGCTGCTGCCTTGGACCTTGCAGCCACCTCATCGGGCCACGCCAAAGCCACTTATGAATCCAAAGCCAACGGTTTTCTGAAGAAGATGGTCCATTGGTTGCAGAAGCACTTAACGGATGCCTTCGAGGTCAGCTATCAGGGCCGCACAAAATCCATGACGGAATGGACCAAGGGCAAAGCCATCCGCGACCTGGCTGGCCTTTCGCCCCAAGAGACTATTAACTTTCGCGATATGGTGAGTACCGTTGCTGGCTTGTGCTTGGCGCCAAACTTCGAGAACCAGGCTCCACACTACCCTCTCTTTTCGGTCCTGATCACCGGCAACAATCGAGCCCAGGCAGCGCAGGACGCCCTGCGTGCCATCGCCGGGCAGAATCGCACCAAACAGGCCACTGCCGTGTTGGACGCACTGGAACTGCTCGACGGCGAGAGGATCGACCCCTACAAGTCGAAATATATCAAGTTCATCATCGATGTCGTCAAGGCCAAGGGGCACGGCCAGGTGGTCAACCGCACCGAGATAATCCAGGACGACCACGGTCTTGAGTATATGAACCCGGGAGGCTCGCGCCTGGAACCGGAATTGGTCATCGTCCTAGTGGCCGCGCTGGTTTACTCCGGCGATATTGTGCTCTCCATTCCTGGCAAGAAATTCGACGCCACCGGGCTACAGCAGCTTGCTGCGACCAACATGGACGAGCTAGTCCGCTTTAAGCACCTGGAACAGCCCAAGGAATGGAACTTACCCGCGCTTAAGGCACTGTTCGAACTGCTCGGCATGACGCCGGGTATGGCCCAGCTCATCACTCAAGGGAAGGATGAGCCGGTGCAGAATCTGCAACAAGCGGTGGGTAAGATCGTCAAGCGCATTGTCATGACCCAGCAGAGCCTACGCGAAGGACTTTCCTTCTGGGGCCTGGATCTGTGCGCGAGTAGCGACCTGGCCAGCCGGGCCAACGGGCTGGATGATGCCAAAGGCTTCTTTGAATCGCTTCAGGTCTATTCATCTCCGGGCAAGCTTAAAAACTTCCGCTACAGCGCTCCCGAAGTTTTGGTCCACGAAAAAGCTCTCAAGGCTCTTGATGAACTGGACGCCCTGCGCGTGTTCATCATGGACCACAGTTCGACGGCGTCTTGGCTCTCTACTGCCGAAGCGGTGCTACCCGCCGACCATGACTGGGTGGATCGCACGAAGACCACCCGGCAGGATGTGCTGGATTCCCTCAAAGAGGTGGATCTGACCGAGCTGGCAAGCCGATCCCAAACCATTGGGGCCAAGATGCAAAAGCTGAAAAAGGATTACACCGTCGCCTATATCGGCCTGCACACCAAAGCCCGGCTGGGCGTGAACGACGACAAACGAAAAGCGGGCTTGCTTAACGATCAGCGGTTGCAAACCCTGCTCAAGCTTGCCGTGATCGACCTGATGCCCAGGCAGCAGCTTACCGATTACCAGAACCGGCTGGCCGGTCTGAAGAGCTGCTTCACCCTGACCGAGCAAAACCTCGACGCAACGCCGATCTGCTCGCATTGTGGGTTCCGGCCTTCGGTAGAAACCGACGCGGCGGCAGGCACACAGATGATCGACCAGATGGATATCCAGCTCGACGCCATGGTGGCAGCTTGGACCTCCAGCATTCTCAGCAACCTGGAGGATCCGATCACTCAGGCTAACATGGATTTACTGAAGATCGACGACCGCCATCCGCTGGAGGTCTTCATCAAATCAAAAGAACTCCCGGTGCCGTTGGACAGTAATTTCGTCCATGCCCTGAAGGAAGTACTCTCCGGTCTGGTCAAAGTGACCATCAAGGCTCAGGAGCTGCAACAGGCCCTGCAGGTCACCGATGGTACAGCCACTCCGGCCGAGATGAAGAAACGTTTTGATGCGTACATTGATCGGCTCATTAAGGGCAAGGATCCGGCAAAAGTACGGATAGTGGTGGAGTAATTATGGATATTGAGACATCCAGTGCTATCAGGCTGTTCTTTCCCAATCCATCACTGACATTGGTCTATTACGAGGCCTTGGCGAATGCATTGGACGCTGGTGCAACAGAAGTATTTATCGATATAGAAGTGCAAGCATTTGATAAGCCCGATACGCTAAAAGTTACCGTTACGGACAATGGCGATGGTTTCACCGATGTGAACTTTGACCGCTTTAAAACGCTGTTGAAACCCAGAGACAAGTTTCATAAAGGTTTAGGACGACTTGTCTTTCTCAACTACTTTGAGAGAGTCGAAATCACTAGCGTCTGGGGTAAGAAACAAAGAAACTTCACGTTTAAAAGTGGTTTCAGCGATAAGGCGCCTATTCAAGATGTACAGGTGAAGCAGCCAAACAAAACGTCATTAACATTTACCGGCTTTTCCAAAGAGCGAGTCAAAGCTTATGACGATCTTAAGCCGGATGCTCTAAAGCCAATGATCATCGAACAGTTTTTGCCTACGCTTGATGCACGTAAGCGAGAAGACAAGACATTTAAGATCGTCCTTAGCTTGGCAACCAATGAAGTTAACTCACAGAAGGAATTCTTCCCTCACGAGACCACGATAACACCCGACGACTTGCCGTCGATGACTAGGGTAACAATCAAGGATGAAAGCCTGGACGCCATTTCGTCTATTGAGATGTTCTATCATATTAAACAGGTAGCCGGTAGAGGAAGTTCCCTCACTGCTTTCAGTATTGATGGGCGAACAATACCAGCAAGCCTGATACCCGAATCATCATTCCCGCTAGGTTACTTTTGCGTTTTTCTTTTTGAATCGGAAATGTTTCACTCCAACACCGATGGTGCGCGCCAAAAGCTTGTGCTGCCTGATGGCTTGCAAGAAACACGCCTTTATCGCGTATTGAGCCGTGAACTCGGCAAGGTGTTGTCAGAGAATATTCCTCAGATTACCGAAAAAAACGAAAAGACCAAAGCGCAGTTCGAAGAAAGATTTCCGCACCTGCTCGGCTACTTTGAGAAGAATACCGTTGGTCTGATTGATCGGGACGACGCTTTGACTATTGCTCAACAAAAATTCTTTCGAGTTCAGAAAGAAGTGCTTCAATGCGAAACACTTAGTGAATCAGATTATGCGAAGTCACTTGAGCTGTCGTCTCGTACGCTGACGGAGTACATCTTGTATCGCGACAAAATTATTAGCCGCATGAAAACTATGACCGAAGACAATGCTGAGTCGGATATACACAACCTGATCGTTCCTCGTTACAAGGAATTTGCACAAGGCGCCATGCCATCAGAGATATATCAGAACAATGCATGGTTGCTTGACGACAAGTTTATGGTGTTTCAGACCATTCTCAGTGAGAAGAGAATGGATACCATTATCAACGCCATACGTCTTGATGAAGAAAGTGTCGGTGATACGAGCAGACCCGATATTACCATGATTTTTTCGGCAGACCCGGCTGATGTGAAGGCTGTTGATGTTGTCGTTGTCGAGATCAAAAAGAAAACGAACGATGAAAAAGAAAATCAATATGCCATCAATCAATTGCTTGATCGGGCTGTAAAGCTGGTTGAGCACTGCCCTCACATCCAAAGAATTTGGTACTACGCAGTCATCCAGGTCGGCGACACTATGGCAGTGCGCCTGCGCCAACAAAACTGGGCACCGCTGTTCTCGATGGGAAAAGTATTCTATCAGGAGTTTAAAACTGCGCGGCAGGATGGAAGCCTAGTCCCAACACCAACATTTGTTATGTCGTTTGATGCCATCGTGGCAGATGCCAAGTGCAGGAATCACACTTTTCTCGAAATCTTGCGAGAAGGCATGAAGAAGTACGCTGAAGAACAGGATTCTGATGGCTGGGGCAGAGACTAATGGGGACGGACATGAGCATGGGTGATTTGTTCGAAGACCAGCTAGAAGAAAATCAAAAGATAAGGTCAGGACCGGTGACCTGCCTCGGCATGACTTTCGAAAACGACGAGGCACGCCGCATCCATTTTACCGAGGAACTGCGCAAGAAGCTGCAGGACCCGGAGTTTCGCAATATCGAAGGTTTTCCCATCGGCAGCGAGGAGGACATTTTGAACCTGAGCGATCCGCCGTACTACACCGTTTGCCCGAACCCGTGGCTCACCGACTTCATCGCCGAGTGGGCGGTGCAAAATCCGGAACAGCCCGACGGCTACCACTATCACCGTGAGCCATTTGCTGCCGATGTGAGCGAGGGGAAAAACGACCCAATTTACAACGCCCATTCCTATCACACCAAGGTGCCGCACAAGGCCATCATGCGTTACATCCTCCATTACACACAGCCGGGGGACATCGTGTTTGACGGGTTCTGTGGAACCGGGATGACGGGAGTAGCGGCGCAGATGTGCGGCAACCGCGAAGTAGTTATGTCTCTTGGTTACCAGGTGAAGCCGGACGGAACCATTTTGCAGGAAGAGACGGATGAAGATGGTAAAAAGGTTTGGCGGCCGTTTTCGAGGTTGGGCGTTCGCCGAGCTGTACTGAATGATCTTTCACCAGCGGCAACCTTCATCGCCTACAACTACAACACACCTGTTGATGTAAGTGTTTTTCAGCGTAGGTACAGAGAAGCCATAAGAGAGTTTAAGAAACAAACAAAATGGATGTGGGAAACTCTACATTCAGATGGAAAGACAATAGGCAAAATTAACTATGTTGTATGGTCAGAGGTTTACTCATGTCCAGAATGCTTAAAAGAAATTGATTACTTCACGCATGCGTTCACAAATAGTGCTGATGGTTCATTTGAATACACACCGGAATTTGCTTGCCCCAATTGTGGATCTTTATGCGCAAAAAGTCCCACAAAAAAATCTTTGGCTCACAAGCTATCTAGGGTTAGGCAGACGCTGTTTGATGAGAAGCTTCAAGAGACGATAAGAACGCAAAAAAGATTACCTGTTCTTATAAATTACAGTATTGGCACGAAGAGATTCCAGAAATTATTAGATTTGTCAGATCAAGAAAATATTTTACGAATTGAACGGCTTTCTATTATCAATAATATTCCTATCGACAGGATGCCTGAAGGAGATGAATCGCGTCGAAATGACGACGAGGGTATGAGTCACGTACATCATTTCTATACGAAGAGAATTTTGGCTTCGCTGTCAATTTTGGAGAAAGTCATCGGCGAAGATCCGCAGTTGAACTTTCTAATGGGGAGCACGCTACCGAAACTTACTATTTTAAATCGCTACATGCCGCAGCATGGTGGGCGAGCATTGGTGGGGCCGATGGCTAACACGCTTTATGTGCCACCTGTTGGTGTTGAAAATAATGTTATAGACCAACTTGAGTTTCAATCAAAAAAAATTATTCAGGCATTAACACCGCTCTCAGGATCAATTATCTGTACTCATGCAGCACAATCAGTGTCGATTCCGGAGGCTTCTGTGGACTATATATTTATAGATCCGCCATTTGGAGCCAATATCATGTATTCGGAATTGAGTTTCATGAGGGAGGCTTGGCTAAGAGCTAAAACTAACAATAAGCCAGAGGCTGTCGAAAACAAAACCCAAAAAAAGGGGATTGATGAGTATCGTCATTTAATGACTGAATGTTTCGCATCGGCTTTCAAGTGCCTCAAACCTGGCCGTTGGATGACGGTCGAATTTTCAAACACAAAAGCAAGTGTTTGGAATAGTATTCAAAATTCGCTCTCTGATGCTGGATTCATCGTCGCATCAGTAGCAGCACTTGATAAAACCCGTGGTGGTTTGCACTCAATGCTTGGGCCTACTGCCGTCAAACAAGACCTAGTCATCTCGGCCTACAAACCCAATGGAGGGTTTGAAGAACGCTTTCAAAAGGAGGCGCAAACCGAAGAAGGCGTGTGGGTTTTTGTCCGAACGCATTTGAAGTATCTGCCGGTGACCAAGCAACAGGGAGCCTTACTGCAGTTCGTTCCGGAACGTGACCCACGCATCCTGTTCGACCAGATGGTGGCCTTCTACGTCCGCAAGGGCTACCCCGTGCCAATTTCCAGCCAGGAGTTCCAGATCGGGCTCGCGCACCGCTTCATCGAACGTGACGGCATGTATTTCCTGCCGGATCAGGTGGCCGAATACGATCGCAAGAAAATGACAGCGGGTATTTCTGGTGAATATGTCGATGCATTATTTGTTAAGGATGAATCTACAGCTATCGAATGGCTTAGAGCACGCATTCGCAAAAAGCCACAGACATTTTCCGACATTAACCCACAGTTCATGCAGCAGCTCGGCGGGTGGAGCAAGAACGAGGCTCAGCTTGACCTGCGCGAGCTGCTGAACCAGAACTTCCTCTGTTACGACGGCAAAGGCCTGGTGCCGGAGCAGATCCACGCCTACCTCTCCACCAACTGGAAAGAGCTGCGCAATCTGCCCAAGGATGCCCCAGCCCTGGTCGCTAAGGCCCGCGACCGTTGGTACGTTCCCGATCCCAACAAGGCCGGCGACCTCGAGAAACTGCGCGAGAAGGCCTTGCTCAAGGAGTTCGAGGAATACAAAGAGGTCAAGAAGAAGCTCAAGATCTTCCGTCTGGAAGCTGTCCGCGCCGGATTCAAGAAAGCATGGCAGGAGCGAGACTACGCCGTCATCGTTGCCGTGGCCGACAAGATTCCAAACAACGTCCTGGAAGAAGATCCCAAACTACTGATGTGGTACGACCAGGCGGTTACAAGAATGGGAGGAGAATAATACATGATTACTAAATGGAAGATTTTTAACTTTAAATCCATTCGAGAGGAAACCGAGCTGGATTTGGGCCCGCTTACGATCTTTGCGGGTGCGAATAGCAGCGGCAAGAGCACATTTATTCAATCTATCCTACTTGTTGCCCAGACGTTGGCCCATAAAGTCGGATCTCGTTCCGTCGTATTGAATGGCGCCCTTACCAGCTTGGGCCAGTTTGATGACCTGAAATCTAGCGATAGCGAGTCGGATCAAATCACCATTAAATGCACCTGCCGCCCGACGTCGGGGCAGGAGACTGCAATTCCGAGGCGTTCCCAATTTGCTTCTCGTAGCGCTTTTTATTACGGGCAGCGCGCCAATCAGCTGCAAGAAATCGCTTGTGAGATTTCTTTCGACGCTAATCCCTCAAGTTCTCAGCGTGATCTGCTTCAGATCCAACCTCGGCTTTTTGCTACGCAATTGAATTGCATATCAAGAGACGAAGATAACGTTGATCAGAAAGCGGACATCGCCATTCACCACTCCGACAAGGCCGTTTCCGAAATTGAAGGAGCTGATGGCATTGGTGAAATCGATGACCAGGTACGCGCCAGTTTAGCCTACGCCGTTGAACTAGACGAAAGCTCCATGGCCGAGGTCAAAGATGACTTTCGCTCGGCTAAGCCTATCGGCTGTATTTTGAGACACTTCCTTCCCGAGAGAATCATATACGCTATCGATACCGTTGAAGAGACTTCGAACGCCATTACGCTGGCACTCCAAGACGATGGTCGCCGCCCATTGGTCTTGCGCCGCATGATGGGCAGAGAGATTATTCTACCTAAAGAGATCATTGCGGTTTTGCGCGAAGTACTCGAAGGCACAATCGATTTGGATCAAACATTCAAGGACAAATATAAGCAGAAGTCATTGTTTGGTTCTGAGTCTGAAACTTTTACATATCGGGCATGGCAAGAACATCTACGCAGCCTGCCACGCGAGGATCGCCTGAAGATTCAGCAGGTGCTGCGTGAGCGTGAGGATCTTTTTGCCCGCATTCATGAGGCCATGAAAGCATCAATGGCTGAGAAGTCAGAGACGCATGCCGTTGTCCAGCCTCGACCACCGCGCTTAATAACGGAAGCCACCTGGTACCTGGAAAACTTCTTTGCCTCATCTTTGAAATACCTCGGACCATTGAGGGATGCGCCCAAACCGCTATACCCACTCGCACCAGGAGCTGACCCGTATGACGTAGGTCTGCGCGGTGAACACACAGCTTCCATTCTTGATTTGCACAAGAACAAAAAAGTCCGCTACATTCCATCGGTAAATTTCAAAGATCCGGTAATTGATCGCAAGACGGTGACCCGGTCACTCGAAGCGGCGGTTATCGATTGGCTCCAATATCTGAGTGTGGCACGTATAGTAAATAGCCGGGACCGGGGTAAGCTCGGTCATGAACTGAAGGTAGGCCTTTCTAATTCGGATAGCACATACGACCTCACGCATGTGGGCGTAGGCGTTAGTCAAGTTTTACCGATTCTCGTTATGTGTCTTCTGGCCGATGCCGACTCCACAATGGTTTTTGAGCAACCGGAGCTGCATTTACATCCAAAAGTTCAGACTCTACTAGGTGATTTCTTTCTTTCGATGGCGTTATGCAACAAGCAATGCATTGTTGAGACCCACAGCGAATATATTATTGATCGCCTCCGTTTCCGAATTGCAGCGGCATCACCCAAGAAGGAGTTGAACAGCCAGACCAAGATTTATTTCGTGGAAAAGCCATCGAATGGGTCATCTTTCCGGGAAGTGGCGATTAACGAGTATGGAGCCATTTCAGAGTGGCCGGAAGGGTTCTTTGACCAGTCCCAACAACAGGCCGAAGAGATCCTAAGAGCGGCAGCGATGAAACGGAAAGCAAGCCGCGGGAAGAATGATGCATAGTCTGCCTAGCGTAACAATTGACGCAGGCGTGCTCGCGGTGCCTCATATTAATTGTGCCAAGGATGACGCATTCCAGTATGTGGATACGCTCCTTGATTGGAGCAAGTTGCTTGATGAACCGTGGGTCGCCATTTGCATGAGTGAGCTGGCCTCTGAGACTCTTCTCTCCGATGGCTTGTTCCCAATGAGAGAGCAACTCAGAGAACTATTCAATGCTCATGGTATAGTGGAATACGATGTCAATACCGTCGCCAGAATTGCAAATCAGCTTCTAGCAATTACTCCATCCTTTGAGACCTACTATCGGATCAAGGATGTCTTGTCAGAGCATCTGGAAACAGATCCGGATGTTATTCGGCTTACAACTCATGCCGGGCTCCAATCTGATCTTGCCCGATGCATAACGCTGATCGCTGTCTTGCGGCGCCACTGCTCTCAACCTCTTGGCGGCCATTCACTCATACTGAGAGAGGCGCCCACGCAGGTGATCCAATTAAGGGCCCAGATCCACGAGCTCGAACATACCAGAGATGATATTCCTGCTTTGCCGTGCCCGCCAGAGTTCTTTGAAGGCGATGTGCTGGTCTGTGACAATTTTCATGGGCTTATCGAATGTCTCGATGAGTCAGCAATACTAGTCGGAGCGTCTGATGCTGTTGGAATGAAGCTTGCCGTCCGAATTGCCCTGTTCAAGTATGCCATTGCGCAAGGCGATACCCATGATTGGGACGGCGTGATTGTTCCAACCATAGGGCCTGAATTTCTGGAGTTGTGCCAGCAGGTTTGTTCAGAGCAAAGAGATTCATTGCCTCCAAAAATTCTCCGATCAATCGTAGAGGCCATCAATGGGTTAAACCTTCCGGCTGTGCACGCGCTCCGTACGGGATCGGGTGGTGGTGATCCGCAACGGTTGCGAGGCTTGGATAGGGCACAGCGTCGCGATATCGACAAGGAATTCCATCTCCATTACTGGGAATGCGCCGACGGGACAGTCGAATTGGCGTCAGTCGTTTATCACAATGATTTTTCAATTCCTAGGTGATGACGATGCAGGATGACTGGCAATTCAGCACCGTTCATAACAGCGCCTGCAAGGTCATCGAAGAACAGACCTTGTGGGGGCAAACGGTTTGCCGTGTCTGGCTGCCGAACCAGGACACGGTGGTACGCGTGTCCCGCTCCGCCTTGCGACCGTTTAATACCGACCTGCAACCGGAAATTGAGGCTGGACGGATTTCCTATGTGGCGGCTGCAGCCAAGGTGGCCGAAGTGCTCGAAGGTTCCACCCGCGCCAGTGACGGTCATGTGCTGCTAGCGCCCATGGAGTCCAATGTCATCCCGTTGCCGCATCAGATTCATGCGTTGTCTCGAGCGATCTCCGGTGATCGCGTGCGTTATCTACTGGCCGACGAGGTTGGTCTAGGTAAAACCATCGAGGCCGGTCTGGTCATGCGCGAACTCAAGCTACGCGGGTTGGTGCGCCGGACATTGGTTGTCTCACCGAAAGGTATCGCTACCCAGTGGGTTGCAGAAATGCATACCCACTTCAATGAACAGTTCCAGCTCGTTTTGGGTGACGATATCAGCACACTGCAACGCCTGACTCAAGGGGTTAATCACAGGAGCTCGGCCTGGTCGATGTTCGATCAGGTCATCGTTACTCTCGATTCAGTTAAGCCTATGGACAAGCGGCGCGGATGGACTGCGGAACGCGTTGCCGAATACAATCACAGTCGGTTTGAAGATCTGATTACCGCCGGTTGGGATCTGGTAGTGGTGGACGAAGCGCACCGTCTGGGCGGCAACACGGATCAAGTGGCCCGCTATAAACTCGGGAAAGGGCTGGCAGCGGCCGCGCCCTATGTGTTACTGCTTTCGGCCACGCCCCACCAGGGTAAAACCGATGCCTTCCATCGTTTGATGAATCTGCTGGATGAGGATACATTTCCGGATGTCGAGAGTGTCTCCCGCGACCGGGTGGCCCCGTATGTCATCCGCACAGAAAAGCGCAAGGCCGTCGATATTGATGGCAAGCCGCTCTTTAAGTCCCGCCGCACGCAGATGGTGCCGGTGGCCTGGGAGAGTCGTCATCACCTGCAGCAGCTCCTTTATGAGGCTGTGACGGACTACGTGCGCGAGGGCTACAACCAGGCCCTGCGGGAGAAAAAGCGTCACATCGGTTTTCTGATGATCCTGATGCAGCGTCTGGTAGTCTCCAGCACCCGGGCGATCCACACCACACTTGAGCGACGGCTGGCGGTACTCAAGGATGGTGAGCAGCAAGCCAGTCTGCGCCTGGCGGCACTTGATAACGACGGAGATAGCACGGAGAACTTCGATGAGTTGTACGATATGGATGGCCAAGAGCTTCTCGATGAGTTGCTGAAATCCCATGTGTCGGCACTGCAGAACGAAGGCAGCCATGTGGAGACTCTGCTTGAGGCAGCGGTCCGTTGCGAACAGACAGGACCGGACGCAAAGGCCGAGACGCTGATTGAATGGATTTATCAATTGCAGGCCGCGGAAAACGAGCCGGATCTGAAGGTGTTGATTTTTACTGAGTTTGTGCCGACCCAAGAGATGCTCAAGGAGTTTCTTGAAACGCGCGGCATATCAGTTGCCACCCTGAACGGCTCCATGGATATGAAGAAACGCAAGCAGGCCCAAGATGCTTTTCGCAAGACACACCGTGCGCTCGTTTCAACCGACGCGGGCGGCGAAGGCTTGAACCTGCAGTTTGCCCACGTTATCATCAACTACGATATCCCCTGGAACCCGATGCGGCTGGAACAGCGGATTGGCCGCGTGGATCGTATCGGCCAGCCCAAGACGGTGCGGGCAATCAATTTCGTTTTTGAGGATTCGGTCGAGTTCCGCGTCCGTGAAGTGCTGGAGAAGAAGCTATTGGTGATCTTTAACGAGTTCGGTATCGACAAGACTGGTGACGTGCTCGACTCCGCCCAGGCTGGTGAATTGTTCGAGGGTGTATTCGCCTCTGCGATCCTGAATCCTGATGGTATCGAGACATCTGTCGATCACATGGTAACCCGGATTCGGGATGAGATTCAACAGGCGCGCGAGTCGTCGGCCATCTATGGTATCTCCGAAGAACCGGATGTGCAGACCGCTGAACGTCTACGCTCTCATCCGCTGCCTCATTGGGTGGAGCAGATGACGGTAGGTTATCTCAACTCCCATGGTGGTGTGGCCAACCGCAAGCGTTCCTGGTGGGAACTGCATTGGCCTGATGGTCAGGAATATCGCAAAGCTGTGTTCAACGCTCGGGAGGCGGATCGGCTGATCGATGCCACGTTGGTTAATCTTGAAAACAGCCGAGTGCGTGGGATCGCTCTGAACTTACCACAGGTCGTAGCTGGTCAGCCGTTACCTTGCATCACCGTAAGTGGACTTCCTGCCAGCATCTCCGGTTTCTGGGGGCTGTTTGAGATTCGGCTCCAGATTGGAATGCACCAGAAGCCGCAATTCCTGCGTATCCCCATGGTTCGGCGTGGCTATCTCAGCGTATTCTTGAGCGAGGAAGGCAAACTGTTTCTGCCCACGGCCCGACATATCTGGGATACATTACAGACAGCGAAAGCCCAAGTGCAAAGCGCCCTGGGGCAGGATGAATCCACCGCCGCCCATGCGCGTTTGCAGGAAGCGGCCGAACAGGCCGGACAAGAACTTTTCGATACCCTGCAGCAGGTGCACCTCACCTCTATAGCGCATGAGGAAGAACGCGGAATCGTTGCCTTTGCCTCCCGCCGCAAAGCCATTGAACGGGTTGGCCTGCCGGAGGTGCGGCAATTCAGGTTGTCCCGTTGCGAAGCAGACGAATCTGAATGGCGACACGAACTGCAATCAGCACGGCAGATCATGCCTGAAATCCGGCCGCTGTTAATGCTGCGCATTATCAAGGATGGTGAGAATTGAGCAAGTTTATTGCGTTGCCTGTAGGCCAGGGTGATGCCTTCTACCTAGAGCGAGATGACATTCGGGTTCTGGTTGATGGTGGGAAAAGTAAGAGAGCAATCTCCCGTTGGATGGCAACGATTTGCCAAACTGATTATCTTGATGTCCTGGTTTGTACTCACAATGACGCTGATCATGCAAATGGAGTTATTGGTATTCTGGATGAGTGGGAGGGCCGAATAGCAGAAGTCTGGCTTCCTGGAAGTTGGACGTATCGGTTAAAGGATCTTTTTTCTGAACCCGACAAATTTCTTGGTCAACTAACCGAGAATATAAAGAATGCATTTCAAGGAAACAGCGAAGCAAGTTCTGCCTCCTTTGGAGATATTGCTCTTCGAGAAAACATTTCTAGCAGTCAATTAAGTGAAACTGCTGAGTTTGGTCTAGACGAAATTTTTGATAATTCCGCTAGGTTAACTAGAGAATTCAATGAGATATATTTGGCGTATCCAGCCTGTATCCCATTATTTATTTACGATGAAATTTGGTATCAGAGCTCACAATTTTCTATATTTTGGCAGGCATTGACCGCCGCAAAGAACATATGGAGTATTGTCGAACTGGCTTATCATCGCGGCGCCAAGATACGTTTTTTTGAGTTTGGCACTGGCATTGCCGGCGGATACACGAGACAACTTGAACCCGTAAATTCTCAAGAACTCATAGCTCTTCGGACTAAAGAAATAGATGTTATTGATTATTTGGCCTTATCCGCATCAAATAAGGAGTCGCTCGTTTTTTATAGCCTTGAAAGCGAAACCACTTCAGCAGTGCTTTTCTGCGCCGACTCAGATTTAAAATTTAGCTTACCCGCTTCACCGCCATCACGAACGCCTATTGTCACAAGCCCACATCATGGCGCTGAGGCAAATGCCAATTCATACACAGCGGTTTCAAACTGGCTAAAAAAAAACATATCCCCAATATGGGTTCGCAGTGATTGCAGATCAAAAAGTCGCCCAGGATCTGGATTTAAAAATCAGCAATATAAGCTTTGTACGCTTTGCAATTATGGAGCTCAGCCGAAACAGACCATTAAATTGCATACTCACCAAAGATGTTGGCAGGTTACAAGTCAAACTAGGTGGTGCACATGCAAATGAATTGGCGAGACGCCATCCTGAATGACTTTGTGCCTCACGTTAGCAAGCTGACCTTAGTTGCGGATCCGGACTGTCTGTTGACCGAGGAAAAGCTGGCGATGGAACTTCGCGGGCGCGGATTCGACCTGATTGAGTTTAATGATCCGGTCGAATTTAGATACGCTTATGAGACCAAATACCGTTCGATCTGGGATCGGGGCGAGCACACCGATCTAGTGGTGATCCTCCGCTTGCAAGATAGCGAGCTGGAATCCTTGCCTTACGATCTGCACCATGCGGGTCGGAAGCTTTCCTTCAATTTGGGAGAGCTTTTTCCTAATCTGAGCTATCCGGTCATTGAGAACCTCGATCGCAGTTTGCTCGACGCGCTCTTTGATGCACAGCGCAAGTCACCGTCGGATCGTATGGGCGACAATGCCACCAAAGATTTCATTCTCCGCCATGTGTTCGGTATTGCAGCAGAACTGATTGTCAACGACGTGGAGCTGCTTCGCGCATTGCTTCGCCTACATTATGGGAAGCTTAAAATTCCACTGATGTTGGCGGAACGGCTTGTACAGGTCCTAAAAAATTATGATGGCTTTAAGGCCTGGCCGCTCTCTGAAATCGTTCCGGACGACGAGGCATTCTTCGCCTTTTTGCAGGAACGCTGGCCTCTATTTCTTTCTAGGCTTGCCAGTGTTAATCAGGTACGGGAAAAGTCGCCGGAATATGGCCTCAAGTATTCCGGCCCAGATCACCTGCCGTTCGACCATCAGGACATCAAGGTCTACATCGACAATCTGTTCCTGGAAGGCAAACTTGTGCCCGTGCTGGCCGCGAACATTGAAGTTGATGCAGCGTCCTGGGTTAGAAGCGGCATCGCAACGTCCGGTGTGGACAATGAAGAACTGCGGAGCTCTCGGCTGTTTGGTCTTGTTGAAAATGAGCTCCCTACCGCGGAATTCCGTTATTCGGACTGGATCACCTTTGCGTTGAAATGGGCCGAGCTCTCTGCGCTGGTTCATTGCGGCAACTGCACCGAGCATCAGACGCGGCTCAGGAAAATCGGTGATGCCCTAAATACGACCTTTGCCGAGTGGCTGACCAACCACTATTCCAGTCTGATCAACTTGCCGCCGACCAATCTGGCCATGCTGCACCATGTACCTCGTCGCCTGGCTCGGGATATGGAGGGCGCCCGTAACAGCCGAGCTGCGCTGATCGTGGTCGATGGACTTGCCTTGGATCAATGGGTGACTATCCGCCAGCTTATACAAAAAAGGGATCCCAATCTGGTCATGCGTGAATCCGCAACTTTCGCTTGGATTCCAACGCTAACATCGGTATCGCGACAAGCGATTTTCGCAGGCAAGCCACCGCTTTATTTTCCGTCATCCATCAACTCGACCAACAGTGAAGAAAAACTCTGGAAACAATTTTGGGAGGGTCATGGCTTGTCTCGGTTGGATGTCGCTTACCAACGCGGCCTGGGCGATGGGGATGCATCCAGCGTGCTGGACTCCGTGATTCATCCAGACCATACCAAGAGTGTGGGATTGGTCGTGGACAAGGTCGACAAGATTATGCACGGCATGCAACTCGGCTCGGCTGGGATGCATAATCAGATAAAGCAATGGTGTCAGGATGGTTTCCTCGTGGCATTGGTTCGTCAACTGCTGAATTATGGGTATGATGTCTGGTTGACGGCCGATCACGGCAACATCCAATGCGAAGGCAATGGTCGCCCATCTGAAGGTGTGATTGCCGAGACTCGCGGTGAGCGGGTTCGCGTGTATCCTACGCCGGAACTCCGTTCTCATGTCGCTGAACCATTCCCGTTCGCTCACGAGTGGCAGCCGGTTGGATTGCCAGCAGGTTATTTTCCATTGGTGGTAGGTGGTCGCGACGCATTCGTGAACCCGGGTGAGGCAATCGTTGGTCACGGTGGTATAGCCATCGAAGAAGTCATCGTGCCCCTTGTGAAGTTTGAAATGAGGTTACGGTGATGGGCAAAAGACATGAAGCCATCGGAATCAAGCAGGTGATTCGTTTCGAATGGATGCAGCAAACCACCAATTTGTTGTTAGCGGGCTTCAACGCCAAAGCCATTCGACAGGAACTGCATGAATTTCTTGCGGATAGAAATGGTAGCGGAACCGAGGGCGAACGAGGGGACACATCAAGAACGCAGGTGGTCAACATGTTAATGAATATTTGGGCATCTCCAGACTCGGCTCTGCTTTCTTTCCGGGATGCTTCATTGGCGTTTCTGCGAGAAAATCCGTCGATGGCTTTCGCTGTTCATTGGGGCATGATCTCGGCGGTCTATCCATTCTGGTTCAATGTGGCGCGACAAACCGGGCGCTTACTGACTTTGCAAGATCAGGTGACCCAGACGCAGATCATCAACCGCCTGAAGGAACAATATGGCGACCGGCAGACCGTCAGCCGCTATGCTAGATATGTCATCCGCTCCTTTGTTACCTGGGGAGCTCTGAAGGACTCATATGCCAATGGCTGTTATGAGAAAGCCGTTCCGCGGGGCATTGATGATGAAAACTTGGCCATCTTGATGATAGAGTCCGCACTCCTTGCCACCGCAGATGCCAAAGGAGAATTGGGGCTGTACCTGAACAACTCGGCATTTTTCCCATTCAATCGTCCAATGATGACCGGTGACTTTATATCTCAGCGTAGCGACCGGATTGAAGTGGTTCGGTATGGATTAGACGACGCGCTATTGCGATTGAAGCCTAACAAAATAATGGTTGCCGGGAAAAACGTGCCTCCGCCCGAAGGGGGGGGGTAACGGTTGATTGAACACCGGCGCCGGTTCTGAAAGAGACAGGTTTTGAATCGCGTTCTTTCCCTCGATAGCGCCATAAAGAACATGA
>JAUYIZ010000074.1 GCA_030688615.1 Desulfobacterales bacterium
GATTTTCGAATTTTGGTCATTGGAAATTGTTTGGTATTTGTAATTTGATATTTGTGATTTCAATCATACAACGAACTTCCAGCAAAGCAAATCCCCTCTGGGGATAACCAAAGCCTGGTCCTCTGGGCCAGGATATTTACTGGTGTGCCTTCACTGTAACGACCACCAGCGACCCGTCGGGCGGCAGGAGCTTGGGGTTGCCCTTGAAGACCACCTCATTGCGTTTTTCCACCGCACCGTTCGTATAGCTGGCATTACTGACAATGCCGACCGGGCAGCTGTCCAGGCAGAGAAGGCATCCGGTTTTAATATCCAGCGCGCGCTTCTGATTGCCGCCGAAGCGAATCTGGAAGGATCTTTTATTGCTGTCCGTAATGACCTCATCCATCCTGTATTCCTTCCCGGCGCCTTCCCAGGTTACCGTCACGTCGAGCAAATCGCCTTCAACAAACGTATTGGCCGCGTTCTTCGGGGTCATGTTGTTTCCCGCCTTGGAGCCGAGTTTCACCAGAGCATTATAGAAATCCTGTTCGTTGGCAAAACTTTTGAAGACGGATTTGTCGCCGTTTGAACCGCCGGAATAGACCAGGCCGTGCCGGGTCGTCTGGTAAAAATATTTGCCGTTCACCTGGGCCAGGACCGATACGGTTTTTTCCTTCTCGTCCACAAGAATCGGATTTTCCTTTGTCAGGGCAAGTTTTGCGAACGACAGCTCAACAGGCAGAATCCCGAAAACAGCCGCACACAGATAAAGACCCATGGTTCCGCATACCGTCACGATTTTTCTCATTCTTCCTCCTAATGCATCTGATGGCTTCGTAAAAAGTCAGATTTTATAAAATTTTCCGGTTATTCAACATATTTTTCCTTCAACGCCACATAATGGACAACATGATATATAGTATTATCCGATAAGTCAAACTTGAATTTCCTATTGAAAGACAGGTTCTATTAGGAAAATCCGATAACAGCAGCGCTCCGGAAAGCGATATGCTCAGGGCTTGTAATGATTTGAAGAAGCAGGCAGAAAACCTGAAAGTGCCTGTCAGATGGGAGGGATAATTTTCATAAATAAGGCCAGGCAATTTTGAAGAACCTCGCCGCAATCGCAACGGAATGCGGCGCAGCACAGAAGCTGGACTTAAAGTTCGCGGAAAAATGTTAATTTATTTTTGCGTGAGCCCTTAGTACGAAACCGTCAGATGTTGATCACCTTGTCGGCCACCTGCATGGCCGTGACGATATCCAGCATGTTGGTTGTCTGGCCAACCTGCTTTCTTTCCAGAAGTTTGAAATGGTTCAGACAGGTGCCGCAGACTAAAATCATGACGCCTTCATTTTCGAGGTTCTTGAGATCATCGAGCACTTCCGAGTCGTCGATGGTCAATTTTACCCCGTTATTCACGAATACCAGCTGCCAGAGTTCCTCACCCATTTCTTTCAGCGTGCGCAGGAAGTTGATCATCAGCGCCTTGCCCAACACATCATCTCCGAACCCGATACGGTCGGTGGCGCACAGGACCATGATCCGGGTGTCACCGGTTTCGGGACCGGCGGAGGTCCGGGGCTGCTCCCCGGGCCTTGAATCACAGGAACCTGTGACGATGAAGCTGTCCTCTTTTTTTTCGACCGCCGTCTTAAAACCCTGGGACTCCAGAAAACGCTGAACGTTCTGCTGGGCAGCCGCGTTGTCGACAACGACTCTCACGTTGTGGAGATCTTCCACCTGAAGCGCGTCTCTGGTTTGAATTACAGGCGCCGGGCATGCCAATCCGCGGGCATCGATTTCCTTCATGGTAACACCTCCTGTTTGACTGTCTTATTACCTTTGTCGGTGGCTGAAGTCGGGGGAAAGCAGCTCCCTCAAAGGACCCATATTTTTTCCTCCGGGCCGTCGAATATTTCACCGAACTGGACGGCATCGGCGACACCCGCATCTTTCAGTGCGGCCACCAGCCCGGCGGCATGGCTTTCCCCGACGCTGATCAACAATCCGCCCGAGGTCTGGGGATCCACCAGTACATCCTGACGGGATCGATCCACCGTATCGGCCATGACGATCATTGATTCCCTAAACTCCCTGTTTTTATAGGCACCGGCGGGAATGAGCCCCATGGCGGCCAGCTCCAGGGCCTCCGGAATCACCGGCACCTGCCCGGCATAGACCCGCGCGCTCATGCCGGAGCCGCATACCATTTCGGCCAGGTGCCCGAGCAGGCCAAAGCCGGTCACATCGGTGCAGGCATCGATGGTAAAATTCGACATGACCCTGGCGGCATCCCGGTTCAGGGATGCCATCAAGCGGGTCACTTTGTCCGTGAGGTCGGCAGAAGCCATACCCGCCTTGATGGCGGTGTTGACGATTCCCGTTCCGAGCGGCTTGGTCAGGACCAGCCGGTTTCCCGGCTGCAGGTTTTTCTTGGTAAGCACGCGGGACGGGTGCACGAATCCGGTGATGGACAAGCCGTACTTTAATTCCTTGTCTTCGATGCTGTGGCCGCCGATGAGGACCACCCCGGCCTCGGACAGCTTTTCGATGCCGCCCTGAATGATCTGTCTTAAAACTGCAAGTTCCATCTGTTTAACCGGAAAGGCCACCAGATTCAAGGCGGTCTTGGGCGTCCCGCCCATGGCGTAGACATCGCTCAAGGCGTTGGCGGCTGCAATCTGTCCGAACCAGAAAGGATCGTTCACGATGGGCGTGAAAAAATCCACTGTCTGGATCAACGCCAGGTCATCTGAAATTTTGTAAACACCTGCGTCATCGGCACGGTCCAGCCCGACGAGGACATTCTCATCGGTCGGAAAAACCAGGCCGCACAGCGCCCTGTCCAGGTCCCCTGGAGCCAGTTTGGACGCTCAGCCGGCCCCCGTCACCATCTCGGTCAGGCGAATTTTCGTTGTGTCCTCCATGGGTGTCCTCTTGTTCCCCGCTATCTTTTTTAAATCTTATAAAACTGAAAAGATCAATATGTCAAACAGAAATTCCCGATGGAGCAGGCGGGTTTGATCAGGAAATTCGATGAAGCTGACGCTATCACGCCGGCGCGGCTTCTTCGCCGGTCTGCCCCGGTCGGCCCGGCCGCTTTCGGGCTGGTAGATTGCAGCCGCCGGGGCATCAATATTGTGTTGACAGCCGCCATAAGCGATTATACTGTCTGAAAAAAAGAAGAAAAAAGGATAAATCAGCGATGGAAATATCCGGGGGCAGATTGCTACCTCTGGACGTCCTGTTCGGTTAACAAGTGGTGAACTGTATCGTAACGGAGGTGTGTCATGGAAAATCTGATGTTGACCATCGACCTGTCCAACAGGTCGTATGAAATCGAGCAGATCCCGCAAGAGGTTCTGAGAAAGTATATCGGGGCAAGGGGACTGGGGTCCTATCTGCTGTACCGGTCGGTCCCTGCCAAGGCCGATCCTTTCGGGGAGGAAAATCACCTGATCTTTACGGCCGGCCCAGCCAATGGAACAGATTTCTATTATTCTTCCAAGACCAACATCAATACCAAGTCGCCCTTGACCGGCGTCTACCTTTATTCCATATCGAGCGGAATCCTGTCGCACCAGATCCGAAAGGCGGGCTTCTGGGCCGTCGATATCAAGGGGGTGGCGGATTCCCCGACCTATCTGAAGGTGGAGAACCAAAAAGTCCAATTCAGGGATGCCGGGCCATTGTGGGGGATGGAAACGGCAAAGGCCCAGCAGTCCATGCTGGAGGGCGCTTCACCGAAGACGACCGCCACCGTGGGTATCGGCCCGGCCGGGGAAAAATTGATCCGGTACGCCGGGCTTTTCTGCGACGGTTTTCTCTATCGCTGCTTTGGCCGGGGTGGCGCCGGGTCCGTGATGGGCTCAAAAAAGCTTAAGGGAATGGTCGTTACCGGAGACCGGGAGGTCAAAATTGCAGATCCGGAGCGGGTGGAAGCCATCAAGAAGGAGGTGGCCCATCGGCTCAAGACGGACATGAAGGGATGGGCTGACAAGTGGCGCAGATATGAAACCGGATCGGGGCTTGGGGCCCTCAATGAGATGGGTATTCTGCCCACCAGGAACTGGCAGACAGGCCAGTTTGAAGGCTGGCGGGGGATAGATAAATCAACCGCGCCCATGGGATGGCCGGAGAAGGGCAGCCGGCCCTGCGGCCCGTATTGCCCCACTCCCGGCTGCCGTGAGGTGCAGGTAAGCGAGGGGGCCTATAAGGGCGCCCGCAGCGATATCGAGTATGAAACCATATATGCCTTCGGCGCGTCCTGCGGCGTGGACCAGATGGCCCCCATCATCGCCGCGGGACAGATATGCGATGAGTTCGGCATCGACACCATGAGCGCCGGGCTGACCATCGGTTTTGCCATGGAATGCTTTGAAAAAGGCCTGATAGACAAGACCGTGACCGATGGGATCGACCTTCGTTTCGGCAACCACGATGCCATGATAAAGGTGTTACGCAAGATCACCCGTCAGGAGGGCTTCGGCAAGCAGCTGGCGGAAGGCACCCGGCGCTTGTCCGGACAGATCAAGGGGTCCGGGGATTTTGCCATTCACGCCAAAGGCATGGAACTGGGGGGGTACGAATGCCGGGGCCTCAATGCTCAGGCCCTGCAGTTTGCCATTGACAACCGGGGGGGCTGTCACAAGGGATACGGGCTTTCGGCCAGGCAGGAGGCAGCTGACAATACCCGGCTGGACATCGCGGGAAAGGGAAAACAGGTCAGGCAAACGGGCATAGACCAGATTTTGATAGATTCCACTCCGGTCTGCTCCTTTTCCAGCCGCGTGATAAACGGCCCTCTGCTAAAAGATGCCCTGAACGCCATGCACGGGGAAACATTCAGCGATAAGGACCTGGAAGATGTCGGCATGCGGGTCATGTGCCAGGAAAGGCTCTTTAACATGCGGGAGGGAATGACCCGGGCCGATGACACGCTGCCGGCAAGGCTGTTAAAGGAACCGAAACCCGACGGCCCCACGGCGGGGGCGGTTGTCCCCCTGGAAGAACTGAAGGATGATTACTACCGGGCCATGGGCTATGACCCGTCGACGGGAAACCCGCCGGATTCACTGCTGGCAGCGCTGGGAGTTCTGATGTGAGACCCTGGCAAAGTAAATATCCTGGCCCAGAGGACCAGGCTTTGGTTATCCCCAGAGGGGATTTGCTTTGCTGGAAGTTCGTTGTATGATTGAAATCACAAATATCAAATTACAAATACCAAACAATTTCCAATGACCAAAATTCGAAAATC
>JAUYIZ010000075.1 GCA_030688615.1 Desulfobacterales bacterium
ATTTGTAATTTGCTATTTGTAATTTCAATCATACCATGAACTTCCAACCAAGCAAATCCCCTCCGGGGATAACCAAAGCCTGGTCCTCAGGGCCAGGATATTTACTTTGCACACCTGACCGGGTGCAAAATTGGTCTTGACATCGGGGCTCACCTTAGGGCATATTTTTCAAGGAATACCATTATTTCTCTGCGAAAACAGGCGGGGGAAAATACCAACAGGAGGAGAGTCAATGGCACAACAGGTCATAAAAAGCGATTGCATCATGTGTATAAACAGCTGCGGTATAAACGCCTACGTCGAGGACGGCAAGCTTGTCAAGGTGGAAGGCATGCCGGAGCATGGCGTCAGCGAAGGCTATATCTGCCCGCGGGGAGAAGCGCTGGTGGAATATGTCTATTCTCCGGACCGTCTGCAACATCCGATGCAGAAGGTTGACGGGCAATGGCAGAGAATTTCCTGGGATCAAGCTCTGGATACGATCGCTGACGAGTTGAAAAAAATAAAGGAAAAATACGGTGCCAAGGCCCTGGCGGTCTACAGCGGCTCGCTGGGGACCGAAAATATCGAACTTGCCGGGTTTGCCCAGAGGTTCCGCGGTGTGTACGGCACCCCGAACCTGCTGTCGGTAGAAGGAAACTGCTTCCGCTCCCGGATCATGGCCCGCCAGATGACTTTCGGCGGCTACCCCATCGAAGAACCGTGGAATTCCAGATGCGTAATCATCTGGGGGCAAAATATGGACAACTCCAGGGCCACCATAGCCGCCAAGATTTATAAAGCCATGCAAAAAGGCACTTTGGAAGACCTGATTGTTATCGACCCCAAGCGTATCCCCATGGCCAAGATGGGAACCCATATCCGGATAAGGCCGGGAACGGATACGGCGCTGATGCTGGCCATGATGAATGTCATCATCGGGGAAAAGCTCTATGATAAAGAGTTCATCGAAAAAAACACCATCGGGTTCGACAAGCTGGCAGAGCACGTTAAGCAATACCCGCCGGAAGATGTGGAGAAGATCACCTGGGTGCCGGCGGATGATATCCGGAAGATTTCCCGGATATTTGCCGGCCGCAAACCGGCCGCCAATGTCCCCGGCACTTGCTCCATCGACCAGCACATCAACGGTTTCCAGGGTAACCGTGCCATGGCCATTTTGCAGACCATCACCGGTAACGTCGATATTCCCGGCAGCTGGGTGTCCATACCGTTTCTTCGCCTGGGTGACCTCAGGGTAACCGAAATCAGCGAGCCCATCGGTGCGGAAGCCTACCCTCTCTTCCGTCGCTTTTGGGGCAGAACCTCCCCCTACGGCCAGCAGGTGCTCTTTGCCGATGCCGTTCTGGATGAGAAACCGTACCCGCTGAAAGCCCTGATTGTCAATGGCGGCAATCCTGCCCTTACCCTGCCGGATTCGGAACGGATCATGGAGGCCATGAGGAAGCTTGACTTCATGGTGGTAATGGACCCGTTTATGACAGAGACAGCCAAGCTTGCCGATATCGTACTGCCGGCCTGCACATTCCTTGAAAAGGGCGGTGTCGGCTATGTTTACGGGGTCAACACCGGCATACCTTATGCCATGCTCCGTAAGAAGTTGGTCGAACCGGTCGGGGAAAGCCGGGCGGACTGGCAAATCTGGACGGATCTGGCCAGAAGAATGGGCTATGACGAATACTTCCCCTGGAACACGGAAGAAGAGGTGGTCGATTTTTTCCTGAAACCGAGCGGTCTGACCAGGCAGCAACTGGAGAAAGAGAATCCTGAGGGTAAATTTTACGTCGAGGATGATAAAAAATATCTGAGCGGCATTTACCGTACGCCGTCCAGGAAGATAGAGATATATTCTGAGACGCTGCTGGAAAACGGGTACGACCCGCTGCCGTTCTTTGTCGAGCCGACCCAGAGCCCGGTCAGCGCACCGGAACTGGCGAAAAAATATCCCATTATCCTCACCACCGGTTCCCGTATTCCGCAGTACACGCATACGCAGTTAAGAAATATACCGCGCCTGCGCAAGGAAGCGCCGGAACCCCTTGCAGAGGTCAATCCTGAAACGGCCACCAGGTATGGCATCGCCGATGGTGATATGATGGTCATCGAGAACCCTAAGGGCAGCATCATAATGAAGGCCCATTTTGAAGAGGAACTTTCTGCGGGTGTCGTCAGTATTCCTCACGGTTGGCCGGAAGCCAACGCGAATCTGCTCACCTCGCTGGATACTCGAGACCCGGTAACCGGGTATACGGAGATGAAGGCGCTGCTCTGTAGGATTCGTAAAAGCTGAGGAATGCTTAATCGGTTATGCAAAGCTCCCGGAAAGAAAGGGTGTCGGACAGGCCCTAAAGGTCTGTTAAATAGGTGGACCGGATGTCATCAGCCATATTGTTAAAACAAGGTCAATTATCCAACAGTTTCAAGGAAAGCTTCGCCAGCTATTGCTCAGCTGCTGTTGACAATGAAAGGTATGCAGAACATCAGTTGCGTCAATGGGGACATGGCCGGAATATCCTGGTCTATGTCGCTGAAAAAGATAATGAGATAATCGGGTGGATCATATTCAATCCGGATCACAGCAACATTGAAGCGTTCCTCATAAAGAAAGGCTGGCAGGGAAAGGGCATCGAAGCTCAGGTGTTTGATGCCCTGATCCATCAGGAAAGTCTTGTTTCGGCCGAGATCCTAAAACAAGACGAGAAAAAATATGCTTTACTGGTAGATTACGGCTTTCGCCCCACCCGTTTCTTCAGGTCGGATGGATTTGACCTGGTGAAAATGGATCTGAGCCCTGCAGTATACCTCGATAAGGTCCAGGGCTGGAAACCGGCAAAGGAATATACCCGGCAGGAGACCGTAGCGGTTGAGAAGGTTCCGGCTACCCGGAGCCACGAAGAGATCAAAGCCTCGATTCTGCGTGTCCTGGATGCGCTGGGAGGCCTGGAATATTTCGTACAAAAAGGACAGATTGTCGTATTAAAACCCAACGTGGTCGCGGATCATGGACTCCGAAACGGCGTTTATACCGGAGGAATCGTAACCGACATGGGGATCATGCGGGCCCTGATCGAGATCCTGCTGCCCATTGCGGGAAAAGTGATCGTTGCGGAAGGCGCTTCCATAAACAGGGCGGAGACCACCAAACTTTTTGAACACTATGGTTATGATAAACTGGTGGATCTCGATCCCGCCAAGGTCAGCCTGGTGGATCTTAACGCTGACACGCTGGTCAGAAAATCCGTCCCCGGTGGAAAGACCATGCTTTCCAGGCAGATCCCGGTCACCCTGGAAAAGGCAGACGTCATCATCAATCTCCCGGTCATGAAGACCCACTTTGCCGCCCTGGTCTCTTTGTGCGTCAAAAGTCTCCAGGGCGCAATTCCACCCATTGAAAAGTATATGACCCACTTTTTCGGGCTGTGGCAGAACCTGGTCAATATCCATCATCTGGTAAAACCAAAACTCCATCTTATCGACGGTCTCACCGCCCAGGAAAACTTCGGGCCGGTTTACGGAACCCCCAAGACGATGAACCTCATCATCGGAGGGACCAATCCGGTGGCTGTGGATGCCGTAACCATGAGGATCATGGGCCTGGATCCTGCACTTTCCCCGCCGGTACAGTTCGCCCATATGCAGGGACTCGGCTCTATCGAGCCTGAAAAGATAACCGTCACGGGCGCGGCCATTGAAAAAGTGATGCGCCCGTTTAAACCGGCTGAAATCAATCTTGAAAGCGGCAAGAATTTCATCGTGCATGCCGGCAGTGCGTGCCCCGGATGCACGGGGTACCTGCACTATGTTTTGAATAAGCTCAGAAGACCTGATCCCCAAAATCCGGACCGTCTCCTTATCGACCGGCCTTTTGAGAAAAAGGTCAACGTCTTTTTGGGCCCCTTTCCCAAGGCCGAACCCAAGCCTGAAGAGACGAACGTTTTCCTGGGCCTTTGCCAGCAGCACCATGGGCAGATGGGCAAACATCTGCCGGGTTGTCCCCCCCATGCGGAGGTCATCATGAAAGGGATGTTCAGTCTCTATCCTGATGTGGAAAAACCACAGTACGCGGACCAGAGTGCAGAGGATAAGCTGGAGGGGATGCTAAAGAAGGTGCTCTCAAACGGTTGAGAATTGAAGAACCCCGCAACAGGCTGCGGGCAATGCGCTCCCTGTTGCGTTTCAGGTATCATATCACATGGAGGAGAAGATGGCTTATCAGCAGGAAAAGCCTGGCGGTGAAATCGCGAAGGATCAGCGCGAATTTGTTGAGGTCTGCAGGCGCACCGGGGATGTGGTGGTCGTGGACCAGCAGGTGGACTGGGACCTGGAACTGGGCGCAATCAGCCGGCATGCAACCGAGATGGACGGACCGGCCGTTGTCTTCAACAACATTAAGGACTATCCCGGCCAGAGCATGTTTGCAAACCCGATCTCCACCTGGCGCCGCGCGGCCATCACGCTTGGCCTGCCGGCGCATGCGAGGATTCCGGAGATCTATGCCGAGTACATCCGCCGCGATTCGAATCCGGTCGGGCCGACTCTGGTAAAAGACGCGGCCTGCCGCGATGTGATCATGAAAGGCGACCGGGTGGACCTGACACAACTCGCCACCCCGCTGATCCATGAAGGCGACGGCGGGCGATACCTCGGTACATGGTGCATCGTCGTCTCCAAGGACCCCGATTCCGGCTGGGTCAACTGGGGGACCTATCGCTTCATGATCCACAACAAGCAGTACCTGTCCGGTTGGCCCTTTGCCCCGAGTCACTTTGGAAACCTGCTGCGCCAGAAATACCTCACCCAAAACAAACCCATGCCCGTTGCCATTGTGATGGGTGCGGATCAATCCAGCCATCTGGCCGCGACATCAACGACCCGTCCGGGGCGCGATGAAGCCTCTCTGGCCGGCGGACTCGCAGGCCGCTCCATTGAGATTGCCAAATGCCTGGACAGCGACCTGACCTTCCCGGCCTGCGCCGAGGTGGCGCTGGAAGGCGAAATTCTTCCGGACAAAATCGCCATGGAAGGACCCTATGGTGAGTATCCCGGCTACCGCTCGGGTGAAATGGGCGCGGGTATTCTGATGAAGGTCAACACCGTTGCGCACCGGAAAAACCCCATGCTCTCGATGGACTGCACAGGTTACAAGGATTGCAGCTCCACGGTAACGGCCCTCGGAGGCGGTATCGGTGTTCAGCGCGCGCTCGAGAGGGCGGGGTTGCCCGTTACCGGCGTCTACATCCCGTCGGAGGGAGCCGTTCACCTCTTCATTGTCGGCGTCCAAAAGGGCAAGGGGGGCCGCGAGACGACCGTGAAAGTGCTGGATGCTCTTACCAGAAACCGCACCTACGCCACCAAGATTTTAGTGGTGGAAGACGACGTGGACATTTTTAATCTTGGCGAAGTGCTGCACGCCTGGGCCACGCGCTGCCACTCCGGCCGCGGGATATTCATCAAGCATGTGGAGGGCAGCGCCCAGCAGCTGACGCCCTGCTATGACCAGGAAGAACGCGAGCGTCGTGCGGGAGCCGCAGCGGCATTCGACGTGACCTGGCCGCCGTCCTGGGATCTGTCCGATATCCCCATCAAGGCGACTTTCCAGGCCATGTATCCCGAGAACCTCAAGAAAAAAGTTCTCGATAACTGGAAGAACTACGGTTTCTGAATGATCCCCGTAGCGCTGTCCATAACGGCGGAGCAAAAGAGCTGCTATTGTAATTTTATGGAGGGACTATACCGGTGGAATACCTGGCGCATTTGAAACGATTGGCCGACCTGGAGGAAGGCAAGGAGGTCGTGCTCACCATTCGCGACCTGAGCCCCGGCAGGAATAAATACCTGGCGCGTGTGGCACGGGTGAAGGTTTCCCGCACGCCCGAAGCCCTCGCCCGGTGGGACACCCTCTGGGCGCATTCGGCAGTCGGCTTTAAAGACCCCCGGCCATGGGGTGTCAAGATCGTTGAAGAGCTCGGGCTCACGGTCCCCGGTCAACCCTACTCTGACATCTACCGGTCCCTTGCAAAGATGTAAAAAAGAAAGGACCGGTACGTTACGTAATGGCCGGAGGGCCAAGGGAAGAAATCAGTAAAAATTAAAAAATTCCTTGACTTTTCGGGCGGGGGAAGGGATAGATTTTCCCTGAAACTTACCAATGGAGAGCCCTTTGAAAAAGGTTCAATCGCTTCCATTCAGTGCAAGAAACTGTTCCATTCACGCTTGATCAATTAAGGAGACCAGAGGGTGACTGAATTCGAGACATTACTTCAATATGCCAGACTTGTGGTTCACGGGCCTTCGGTGCGCAGAAGCCTGCCTGCCGGATATGACATAAAACCCGGTGAGAAGGTTCTTCTGGCCTGTGACACGTTCCAGGACATGGCGGTCGTGGAAGCTTTTCTTCAGGCCATACGGGAAGCCGGCGCTGAAGTCGATCTGTTTGTGGCGGGCACCGGCCCGAATCCGGACAGGGAAATGGACGAGTTGGATGAAGTCAGGGCTTTCATGGGCAATACCCCGTGGGGAAAAGAACCCGAGGAGCCCTGGCCGTGGGTGCTTCATGTAGAAAAAATGGCGGCCGAGGGCGGATACGATCTTTTGATCCGGGGAATCGGCGGCCCCACGAGAAATACGCCCTACCGCTACGAGGGCCTGCCCTGGATCAGCCGGGAGCTCCTGGCCAGTCCGGCAACCACTTTCCCCTATGAGCTGTGGGATCTTTTGGAGCGCAAGGCATGGAGCACCATCTGGCAGCACGGTCCGGGCGGACGGGTCCGGGTAACGGACCCGGAAGGAACCGACTTCAGCTATACCATGCCCGAGGAGCATTTTAAAAATCAGCGGTATGGATTCACGCCGGAACCCTTCCACGGGCACCTGCACGCGCATCATCCGCCACCCTACCTGGACAAGGATGATACCCAGGGCGTTGTCGCCGGAACCCTGAATCACTGGGGGCTTCCCCATCCTCACGTCAAGGTCAACGTGGACCGGGCAATGGTGCAATCCGTTGAGGGCGGCGGAGAGTATGGCGAGGCCTGGAGACAGGTGCTGGAGATGGCCAAGGATATACATTATCCGGAGTATCCCCGTCCCGGGCTGTTCTTTCTCTGGGAAGTTGCCGTGGGGACCAACCCGAAATTTTTCAGGCCTAAAAACGTATTGAGACGTTCCCGGGGAATGGTTTACGAGCGCTTGCGCTCCGGGATTATCCACGTGGGCATGGGCACCCGCATACTGGCTCAATCCGAAGACTGGGCCAAAAAGGAGGGGGTGCCCTACGGGCATCTGCACGTTCATCTGCTGTTTCCCACATATACCCTCACGTCCAAAAAAGGTGAAACTTTTACCATCATAGACCACGGGCATCTTACCAGTCTGGATGATCCCGATGTGATCCGCCTGGCCGAAAAGTTCGGCGATCCTAAAGAGCTCCTCAAGGAAGATTGGATTCCGCGCATTCCCGGCATCAGCCTGCCGGGGGATTACTGGAAAGATTATGCGCCGGATCCTGCGGGCTGGATCCGGCGGGACCGGGAAGGGGAGCCGGAAGTCTGAGAAGTTTAGAGAGAAAGGAGAATCAAGTATGAGTAAGATCGACACCACCACCTTGGCTGTGCTGCGGGGGGCTTTTGTCAGTATCGCCCATGACATGAGCGCGCTTCTTTGCCGAACCAGTCAAAACTACATTACCGCGGAACTGCGGGACCATCATACCGGCGTTTACGACAGCCGGGGCAGGGTTATTTCTTCTTCCTTCACCCTGCCGGCTCTGGCCGGCGCCGGGCGTTTCCAGGCGCAGCTGGTGGCGGAAAAGTATAAAGACAACATATATCCCGGCGACGAATTCATCATGAACTGCCCCTATACCGCTTTCGGGACCCATCTTCCCGACTGGACCTTCATCCGCCCGGTCTTTTATGAAGATGAGCTGATCTTTTTCGCTTTTTCCAAGGCGCACCAGCTGGACACGAGCGGGGCCTATCCGGGAGGATACTTTCCCGGGGCCTATGATATTCACGCCGAAGGGATGATGATACCGGCCATCAAGTGGAATGAAAAAGGAAAACCCAACCAGGCGGTGCATGATCTGATCTTAAATAACGTGCGCTACAAGGACCGGCAGCTGCTGGACATCAAGGCCATGTTTGCCTCCTTGCAGCTTTGCGAGGAAAGGGTGCTTAAACTTTTGGCCAGATACGGCAAGGATATCGTTCTGGCTTCGGTCGATGAAATGATTGAATTGATGGAAAAGACCGTCAAGGCCGAGATCGCCAAAATGCCGGATGGGACCTATTATGGGGAATCTGCCTGCGATGATGATGGAACCACCCATGACAGGCCGGTGTGGGTCCGTTGTGAGATGACCGTTAAAGGGGACAAGTTATACTTCGATTTAAGCAAAAGCGACCCGCAGTCCAATTTTGTAAACAGCCCCTGGGCCAATACCCAGCCCCGCGTGGCGGCCGCCTTTTTAACCGTGCTGGACCCCAGCCTGGCTTTCTATCACAACGAAGGAAGTTACCGGGCATTTGAAGTGTTTGCCCCCGAGGGGTCGGTGGCCCACGCCAAATATCCCGCCACGGTGGGCGGGTGCCCGGTAAACGTGGGGCTTCAGATATTTGAGTCCGTTTTAAAGTGCCTGGCCCAGGCCGCACCGGATCGGGTAACTTCCGGCTGGGCGCGGCAACTGGCATTTGACGACTTTGGCATCGACAGGTCCGGCAAGCGCTTCTGGACCGCACAGTTCAGCTCCCATGGAGGCTCGGGGGCCCTTTACGGTTATGACGGCTGGCCCCACCTGGGCATGTTCTCTTCCCTGGGGGCCTTGCGCAAAGGCACCATCGAAATTATTGAAACGCGCTATCCATGGCAGGTCAACAGGTATGACCTGCGCCAGGACAGCCCCGGGGACGGGCAATGGCGGGGCGGCCACGGGGTCCAGATTGAATGGATGAGCGACACGGAAAAGGAGCATGCCTTTGTCACCGGAAACGCCGACGGCATCCTGACCGACATCTATTCCATCGGCGGCGGCAAGCTTCCCGAGCGCAACAGCCAGTATTTGCTGAAAAAGGGCACCACGGAGAAAATACCGCTTCTGACCAAGCGCGGGCCTTTCTTCATGAAACAAGGCGACATACTGGTCCAGTTATCCCAGGGAGGGGCCGGAGCGGGAGACCCTGCCAAGCGGGATCCGGAAAAAGTCAGGATGGACGTGGTTAACGAATACATTTCAATGGAAAAAGCCCGGAATGTCTATAAAGTGGCCATCAATTCCCAGACGATGCAGATCGATCTGGAAGAAACACGCCGCTTAAGGGCGCAATAAAGGAGAGGCTGATAATGTACAAGATCGGGATAGACGTTGGGGGCACCCATACAGACGGCGTGCTGGTGGCGCCGGGTGGAGCCATTCATATTGCCAAAGCTGAGACAACGCCCGGGAATCTGAGCGAAGGGGTCCTGAATTGTTGCGCCAAGTTAGGCCGGCACGTAAGCGAGGACCTGGATCAATTTCTGTCCAAGGTGGAACTGATTCTGCACGGCACCACGGTGGGTACCAATGCGGTCTTGCAGGCCAAGGATCCCAAAGTCGGCAGCGTGGTTACAGACGGGTTCCGGGACATCGTGGAGATGCGCCGGGGGGCCCGGGACACCCTGTACAACCTCAAGGTGGAATTTCCCCAGCCCCTGTCTCCCCGCTTTCTGCGCATACCGGTAAAGGAAAGGGTTTCGTATGAAGGCAAGCAGTTGCTTGCCCTTGACGAAGATGCCTGCCGGCAGGCGGCCAGGACGCTGCGGCAAAAAGGGGCCACGGCCGTTGCGGTGACTTTCCTGTTTTCTTTTCTCGATCCGACCCATGAACGGCGCGCCCGTGAGCTTATACTGGAGGAATGGCCGGAAGCCTACGTGTCCCTTTCCAGCGATGTTTTGTCCCAAATCGGCGAGTTTGAGCGCTTCAGCGCAACGGTCGTGGACGCATTTATTGCCCCTTATATGGGCCACTACCTGAATGATTTGAAAAAGCAACTGGCCGCCCGCGGCTTCAAGGGGCGGCTTTTCATCGGTCAGTGCAACGGCAGCATTGTTCCCCCTGAGATTGTTCTCAACCGGCCGGTTTGGACCATCAACTCCGGTCCTGCGGCAGCGGCGCCGGCCACCCGTTATTATGGCGAACTGTTCGGCACCGGAAATGTGATTTCCGCCGATATGGGCGGCACCAGCTTTGACGTGCTTCTGATCATCAACAATGAAGCCCAGGTCACCACCGAAGGATGGGTGGGCCCCTACCGGCTGGCCGTTCCGCAGGTCAAGGTGACTTCAATCGGCGGCGGCGGGGGCAGCATTGCCTGGCTGGACGCATCCGGGATCATCCAGGTGGGCCCGGCCAGTGCCGGCGCGGTGCCGGGACCTGCCTGTTACGGCAAGGGCGGTGTCGAGCCGACGGTTACCGATGCCGACCTGGTGCTGGGCTATTTGAACCCGGATAATTTTTTAGGGGGCGAGCGCACCCTGGATGTGAAAAAGGCGGAACAGGCCATTAAAAAGATTGCGGATCCGCTGAAATTGAGCGTGGATGAAGCGGCCGGGGGGATCATTCGAATCCTGGTGCAGAATTCAGTGCAGGCCATCCGCCGGGAGTGCCTGGACCGCGGGGCCGATGTGCGGGACTTTATTTTGCTGGCCGGAGGGGGAGCCGGCCCCACGCATGCGGGGCTGATTGCCAGAGAACTTGAGATTCCTCAAATCGTGGTGCCCATGATGGCGCCGGGCTTCTGTGCCTTCGGGTGGCTCCGTTCGGACATGGTGATTGATTTTGTCCGTTCCAAGGTGATGCTTTCGGGAAACATCGATTATGATCTGCTCAATAAGCTTTATGAGGAAATGGAAAAAGGCGCCCGGGAGGAGCTGGGCGAGGACATTCAACTTAAGCGCACCGTTGACGCCCGCTACTGCGGCCAGTTCCGGGAGACCGAGATTGCGATGCCGGACGGAAAGCTGGGCCATCATTCCACAGGAGAAATCAAAGATAACTTCCATAGGCGCCACAAAGAGTTGTTCCACTTCGATGTTCAGGAGATGGAGCTGGAATTCATCAATTACCGGGTCAAGGCCTTGCTGAAAACCGACAAACCCCGGCTGGGCAAGACCAAGGGCCCGGAGGGCGGGCAGGGGCCGCGGATTGTGGGGGAACGGATGTGCGTTTTCGGCGGCAAGAGGCATAAGACACAAATCGTTGACGGGAGTTCCTTACGTGCCGGAGACGAGATTCAGGGGCCGGCCGTGGTTGAGCAGACGCTGACCAGCCTGCTGGTTCCCTTAGGTTTCAACTGCAAGGTGGATATGTACGGCAACTTCGTGCTAACGATACGATCCTAATCAGGAAAAGGGGGGTGTTTAAATTGATCGGACAAAGTCCCAAGAGGAGAGAAGACGCGCGGTTGTTGGTTGGCCACGGGGAATTTATCAACGACGTGAAGCTGCCGCACATGGTGCACGCTGCCATATTGCGCAGTCCGTACGGGCATGCCCGGATTAAAAA
>JAUYIZ010000076.1 GCA_030688615.1 Desulfobacterales bacterium
CCTTCTGGGGCATCGTGGCCACCAGGAGCATTGCGACCACGTTCATGCCGGCGAACACCGTCCATACCCCGTCATAGCTGCCCCGGCGGTCAAAGACCCACCCGGCCACGGGCGCTCCAAGGATACTGCCCAACATCATGACCCCCACCAGAAAACCGTACATGGTGCCGAACTTCTCCCGGCCGAAGTAATCCCTTACCAGGCCGGTTCTCAGCGTCACGTTGCCCCCCCAGCCAAGGCCGAACACCACAAAAAAGAGCGCAAACAGCCACACCCCGCCGGCGGTTACATGGTCAAATATGACCAGTCCCAGGCCCATGATCAAAAAGCATGCCGCCGATACTTTCCGCTTGTTGATCCGGTCCCCGATCCAGCCGAAGCCGAAACGGCCGGCGATGCTTGCCACCGGCATCGCGCTGGCCACAAGGCTTGCGACGGTCCGGCTGATGCCGATGCTGCTTAAATACGGCATCACGTGGGTCACGACGGCATTGATCACAAACGAGTAACACGCAAAGGCCAGCGCCATGTGCCAGAAAGCACGGCTTGCCAGGGCCCGTCTGGCCGGAAGGTGCGCCTTGGCCGGCTTTTCTTCGCCGGCACGGCCGCGATCGAGCCCGTTGCCGGGTTCCGCGCCGTCCGGCAGAACGCCATACGGTTCCGGATAGTTCCGCACCAGCAGCGACAGCGGTATGCCGACCACCCAGGTGCCGATGCCCAGCAGGACCATGGCGTTTCGCCAGCCCAAAAGATCGATCAGGCCGGTCACCACCGGAACCAGCAACCCGCCCGTGGCGGCAATGCTGGCCAGCAAGCCGGCCGCGGTGGATATCTTGTTCTGAAACCAGTTGGATATGGCGGTCATCATCACCGTATACCCCGATGCGCTGTTGCCGATGGCCATGAGGAAAAAAACCCCGTAAAACATCCAGAGGGACGTGATCCGGCCGAGCAGGATCATGCTGGCGCCGGTGATGACGCATCCCCAGAAAAGCAGGACCCTCGGTCCCCAGCGATCCACCAGCAGCCCCATCAGGGGGGCCAGGAGACTGGTTTCAATGCCCCGCATGGAAACCGCCAGAGAGATCTGCACGTAATCCCAGCCGAATTCCTTGGAAATCGGCTCGAAAATAGCGGTAAACCCGAAGTGTATCACCCCCCCGATGTATACCATGATCAGGGAACAGGCCACCACAATCCACCAGCCGTAAAATAACCGCTGCGCCTTCAATTTCAATTGACTCCCCTCAACCGTCGATAATCTATAAATTACAGACCTATCATTCATCGATCCTTTTCTCAATGTCTTTTCGAATTCTGCCCGATGCGCCTGCACCCGATCCCGGACCCGTACGAGCCCCGGATGGAAGACCCCGCGGCAAGCTGCGGGGAATGATTTTTCCTTGACAAAGGCCTGGGGTCACGGTACAGAAACGCAACATATTTTTTCCGGTTATTTAACCGCATATACAAAAATTTTTAAAAACTATCACAGGCTTGACGGAGATTAAATGAGCACTTCAGCGGATACCGCCCACCGAAAGAATGCCTCAGATTCTGAAGATGCAGACCCCGGGCCGGGTGGGTTCATCATCCTCTTTTTTATCATCGGACTTTCTGCTGCATGGATCGGGGGGTGGGTAATTTTTCCAAAGGTTCTTTATTCAAAAAAAGAGCAACCGGTCCAATTTAACCACCTGATACATAATCCACTCGTGAAAAACGGGTGTGAAAGCTGCCATTTTTTCCGCGAAGACGGAAGCTTTGCGGGAGTTGCAAAACTGGCCCAGTGCGTTTCCGGTTGCCATGAAGAGGTGCAGGGCATCGACCCTCAGGAAGCGGTCTTTGTCAATGAGTACGTGGCCAAAAACCGAGAAGTCCCCTGGCTGATTTATGCGCGCCAGCCGGACAACGTTTTTTTCTCTCACGCGGCTCACGTCAAGCTCGCCAAGATGGAATGCGTTACCTGCCACGGCTATATCGAACAATCCGAAAGCCTGAAGACTTATGAAGAAAACCGGGTCACCGGTTACAGCAGGGATATCTGGGGTCGAAACCTGTCAGGGTTGGCGCTGAATTCGTGGGACCGCATGAAAATGGACGATTGCGCCCGATGCCACGCGGAAAAAACCGCAAGAAAATCGAGCGTGCAAACTGAGAAGGAAGCCTGCTTTGTATGCCACAAGTGAATTGTCAGCATATCAGGGGTTGATGGCCTCGTAAAAAGTAAAAATTCAGACGGTTTCGTAAAAAGTTTCAAATTCAAGGCGCGCAAATTTCGTGTCATGAGGCGTACTTAGCGTACGCCGCAATGACAGCGAAATGAAGCGCAACACAGAAGTTGGACTTTTTACGGAACCGTCAGGGGTTGAACAGATGAAAATAGACAGAAGATGCTTTTTGTCCCTGGGCCTGGGTGCTGCTGTCGGCACCGCCCTTTCCCCATTGCCGTGGAAGATGGCCGACGACTCGGCCATATGGACCCAGATGTGGCCCTGGACGTCGGTCCCGCCGGACGGTGCGGTCAGTTACGTCAATTCCGCCTGCACCCTCTGCCCGGGCGGGTGCGGCATCACCGTGCGCAAGGTGGAAGGGCGCGCGGTTAAAATAGAAGGCCTGCCCGATCATCCCGTCAACCGGGGCGGCATCTGCCTGCTGGGCTTATCCGGGCTGCAGCTGCTCTACGGCCCCCTGCGTGTTCGGACGCCCCTGAAACGTGTGGGGCAAAGGGGGGAAGGAAGATGGAAAAGGATTTCCTGGGATGAAGCCCTGTCGGAAGTTGCCCAAAGGCTGGCTGATTTAAGATCAAACGGTCAATCCCACGCCGTGGCGGCAATTACCACCTCGGCCCGGGGAACGGTTCCGGGTCTGCTCCGCCGGCTTTTAACCGTCTACGGCTCACCCAATTTTATGCGCACACCTTCCATGGAAGATTCTTTTGATCTCACCTTGCGCCTGATGCACGGCACGGAAACCTCGGCCGGGTTCGACATCGAAAATGCCGGTTATGTTTTAAGCTTTGGCAGTGGCATCATCGACGGATGGGGATCTCCCGTGCGCATGTTCCGGGCCAACAGCGCCCGGATCAAACGCGGCGGCAAGCTGATTCAGATCGAGCCGCGGCTTTCCAATACCGCGGCCAAATCCGACCGGTGGGTCCCTGTCAGGCCCGGCACGGAAGGGGCCCTGGCCCTGGGTCTGGCCCATGTAATTATCAGCGAGTCGCTGTACAATAAAGATTTTGTCGAAAATTACGCGGTGGGTTTCGACAACTGGATCGATGATCAGGGCGATTCCCGCTCCGGTTTTAAAAAGCGCGTCCTGGATTTATACCCCCCCAAAGAAGTGTCCCGGATTACCGGAATTGATCAGAAAACGATCTATACCCTGGCCAGGGATTTTGCGGGCGCGTCAACCCCGCTGGCGGTCTGCGGCAAAGGACACGGCAGGGCGGCCGCCGGAAGTCTTTACGAGTTTATGGCCGTCCATGCCCTGAATGCACTGGTGGGAAATATCAACAAACCCGGCGGAGTATGGCCGGTTTCCGACCTCGATACCATCCGGTGGCCGGCCGCCCTACCGGACAGTATCGCTGCTGCCGGTTTAGAACACCCGCGGATCGATGGGGCCGGCGGCGAAAAATATCCGGCCGCCAGGTATCTGTTGAACCGGTTTGCCGAAGAGATCAATGCCAGCGGCACTTCCCCGGTGCAGGCGCTTTTGTGCGCGGACGGCAATCCGCTCTACAGTCTTGCCGGCCGGGCAGCCGTTCAGGCGGCTTTTGACAGGATACCCTTTATTGCCAGCTTTTCCTCCTATATGGACGAAACCGCCGCGCGGGCCGATATGATTCTTCCCAACCATTGCTATCTGGAACGTTATGAAGACATTCCTTCCCCGGTGGGCCTGCCAAAACCCGTGTTGGGGCTTTCAAGGCCCGTGGTGCCGCCGCAGTTTAACACCCGGCACATCGGGGATGCAATCCTCGGCCTGGCCAAAGCGCTGGGCGGCACCATCGGCGCAGCCTTTCCGTGGGACAGCTATCAAACATGTCTTACGGAAACCCTGGCCACCCACTGGGCGGCGTTAAACCAGCACGGTTTCTGGACCCCGGCAGATTACCGGGCCGACGCCTTGCAAAATACCTTCGGCACGGCCCGTAAAAAATTTAATTTCAGCCATGAACCCGACAAGGGCGCCAAAAGATGGGTCGAAGTGTTTCCCCACTACCTGCCGGTTTCGCCCGAAGGCAACAGCGCCTTATTTCCCTTGATGCTTATCCCCTTTGACTCCATGAGGCTTGCTCTCGGGACGGCGGTCGGCGACCCTCCCTTTGTCATCAAAACCGTGCCGGACACGGTTCTCAAGGATACGGATGTCGTCATAGAACTGAACCCTGAGACCGCCCGCAAATTTGGTTTTTCTGAAGGACAGAATGCCGATTTAACTACCCCGGCCGGCCAAGCCAGGGTAAAAATTCATCTTTTCGACGGGATCATGCCGGGGGTGGTTGGCATGCCCAGGGGGCTGGGCCACACGGCTTTTGATAAACACCTGGCCGGAAAAGGCAAAAATATCAACGATTTGATCAAACCTGTGGAAGACCATGCCTCCGGTCACGACGCCGCATGGGGAATCCGCGCAAATCTTTCCCGGGTTTGATGGTCTCGGAAAAAGTTTTATTTTCAGACGGTTTCGGGAAAAGCTTCAAATTCAAGGCGCGCAAGTTTCGTGACATGAGGCGTACTGAGCGTACGCCGCAATGACAACGAAATGCAGCGCAACGTCCCGCCAAAGGCGGGAGACTTGTTGCCGAACCGTCAAATCGTCAATCGCAAGAGGTTCTGATGACACAAGAGGGTGCAACGACGAAAGCAAAAAAGTTCGGCATGGTGATTGATTTAGACCAGTGTACCGGATGCGGCTCCTGTATGGTTGCCTGCATGGCCGAAAACAATGTGCCGTTCAAGGAAAACGAGACCAACAAACTGGACAGCATAACCTGGATGCGGGTCTATAAACTAACCAATGGAGCGCCGTTTCCGGATGCAGATATCTGCTACCTTCCCAGACCCTGCATGCATTGTGCGGGCCAAGGGGAACACGGGCATTCGCCCTGCGTATCGGTATGTCCAGTAACGGCCACGGACTATGACATGGAAACCGGAATTGTGAGTCAAATCTACACCCGTTGCATCGGGTGCAGATATTGCATGGCGGCCTGCCCGTACCATGCGCGCTATTTTAACTGGTGGGATCCCATATGGCCCGACGGCATGGAAAAGTATTTAAGCCCGAACGTGTCGGTGCGTATGAGAGGGGTCGTGGAAAAATGCACCTTCTGCTTTCATCGTTTTCAACTGGCCAAAGACAAAGCCTATTTGAAAGGAAACCGGGAAGTTAAAGAGGATGAATACCAGACCGCCTGCACCCAGGCATGTCCGGCCGGCGCCATTACGTTCGGCGACCTGAACAATCCACAGCACGCGGTGTCCCGGGAGAAAAAAAACCCGAACGCGTTCCGGCTCCTTGAGAAGCTGGAAACAAATCCCAAGATCTATTATATTTCGAGTAAGCAATGGGTCAGAAACTTAGGAGATAATTACCTTAAAAATGAAAACCTCGCCAGGACTCACTAAGATAATAGAATTTATCGATTCGGTTAGGAGCGCATCACCCTTGGATGCTATCCTCATCCCAAAGGGAGTTAAGCGATGCTCCTTGTGGCGATTTGCCCTGTTGATCTTTTTTGCCGGCGCTGTCCTGATGTGGGGCGTATATGCCATGCTGCTGGTATGGATTAAGGGCCTTAACCAGACGAATATGAACGACGCTTATGGATTTGCACTGTGGATATGGGCGGATTTGACATTTATCGCTCTGGGCGGCGGGGCTTTTTTTACCGGATTTCTGCGATATGTCGTTGGCAAGGACATCTTAAAAAATATCATCAACTATGCGGTGCTCATCGGCTTTATCTGCTACAGCTCCGCCCAGTTGATCCTCGGGCTGGACGTGGGACAACCCCTGCGGGGATGGTTTATTTTCTGGCATGCCAATGTGCATTCCATGCTGACGGAAGTGGCCTTTTGCCTGACCATCTACTTCGGCGTGCTGGTGATCGAATACCTGCCGCTGGTTTTCGAAAACCGGCAGATCGACAAAGTGCCTTTTTTTCATCACCTGTCTCATAATATTCATGAGAGAATGGCCGTGTTTGCCGCTGTCGGCGTGTTTCTTTCCTTTTTCCATCAAGGCTCCCTCGGCGGTGTTTCGGGCGTGTTGTTCGGCCGTCCTTTTGCCTACCGGGAAGGAATTTTCATATGGCCCTGGACGTTCTTCCTCTTTACCTGGTCGGCCGCTGCCAGCGGGCCCTGTTTTACGCTCCTGATCACCAAAATCACCGAGAAAATCACCCGCAAACAGCTTGTCAAGCACGATACCGTCGAGCTGCTGGCCAAAATTTCCGGCTGGATGCTCGCCACATATACCATCGCCAAGATCGCCGACACCCTCTATTGGGCCCTGGTCACCGCACCATTGAAAGGGTTTACTCTGATAGATTTTTATTCCAATAACCCCTTTTATGGTATTTGGATCCTTTTTCTGGAAATCGTCCTGGGCGGCATTTTACCGGCGGTAATTTTGATTGTTCCTCGGTGGCGTAACAACCCCATCGCGTTCACGGCCGCTTTGATCCTTGCAGTTGTGGGTGTCAGCGTCAACCGCTGGGTGATGATTCTTCAATTGCTGGCCATTCCGGTTCTGCCCTTTGAGAGCTGGAATATGTACCTGCCCAGCTGGCAGGAAGTGGCCACAACGATTCTGCCCATAGCTTACGGTGTAATCCTGATTGCCCTGTCCTATCGCTATCTGCCGATATTCCCGCAGGAGCAGGAATTAAACCCGATCGAAGGATAGCCTTTTAAGGAGGATAAACGATGCTTCCGTTTATATTTGAATGGATCTGGGATATGAGCCATATGGTCTTTATGGGTGGCGTGGGGTTTTCCCTGGCCGTTATCGGCCTCGGCATGGCCTACTGTGTCATTAAAGCAGTCATGGCTTCCATCCACAACCGACCGGGCACACACCACTGACGAGGTCCAATGGATCGCATTCTTATCGAAGGGGGACACCGCCTGAAAGGGGACGTGAAAATCAGCGGCGCAAAAAACGCGGCGCTCCCCATACTGGTTTCTTCTTTGTTGACCGATGGATGGAACACCTATGCGAATGTTCCGGATCTACAGGATGTCCACAGCATTCTTCATCTGTTAACCACCCTCGGGGCCCGGGTGGAAACAGAACCCGGCCTCGTCCGCATCAACGCCGGCGGTCTCTGCAATTCCGAGGCGCCCTACGAGCTGGTCCGGAAGATGCGGGCCTCCATTCTGGTTCTCGGACCGCTGCTGGCGCGGCTTAAAAAAGCCCGCGTGTCCCTTCCGGGGGGATGCGCCATCGGTGCCCGGCCCATCAACCTGCACCTGAAAGGCCTGGCCTGCCTGGGGGCCGCCATCGAACTGAAACACGGGTATGTGGAGGCTTCGGCCGACACCCTGAAGGGTTGTGATATCTACCTGGACACCCCCACGGTCACCGGTACGGAAAACATCATCATGGCCGCCGTGCTGGCCGAAGGCCGCACCATCCTTCGCAATGCGGCGCGTGAACCCGAGGTTGAGTCGTTCATCGATGTTTTAAACCTGATGGGCGCCCAAATCCAGGGGGGCGGGACCTCGGTCATTTCCATCGAGGGGGTGACGTGCCTGCATCCGGTTTCCACCCGGATTATATCCGACCGCATAGAGGCCGGCACTTTCATGGTTGCGGCCGCCATGACCCGGGGGGACATCCGGCTCCTGGACAGCCAGCCGCAGCACCTGGAGGCCCTGATCCAGAAATTGACGCTGGCAGGCGCCCATTTCAAGCTGGATGATCAAACGGTCCGGGTGACCGGCTCCGACCGGATCACCAGCGTGGACATCAGGACCCTGCCCTTTCCGGGGTTTCCAACCGACATGCAGGCCCAGTTTACCGCCTTGATGTCCGTGGCCCAGGGGCTGAGCATTGTTTCCGAAACGGTTTTTGAAAACCGGTTTATTCATGTCGAGGAACTCAAACGCATGGGGGCCGATATTCAGCTTTCCGGCAATGCGGCGATCATCAAGGGCGTGGCGGAATTGTCCGGCGCGCCGGTCATGGCAACCGATCTGCGGGCCAGCGCCTCGTTGATTCTGGCAGGCCTGGTGGCCAAGGGAAAAACCGAAGTCCACCGGGTGTATCATTTAGACCGGGGATACGAGGGCCTCGAGGAAAAGTTCCGCGGCCTCGGGGCGGCCATTAAACGGGTCAAGTAAGACGGTTTCGAAAAAAGCTGCAGTGCTCTAATTCGTAAATATGATGCCGTATTTTAGGTTCAAAAGCGCTTTCACCGCCCGCTGCGCTCAAGACGCAAAGAACGCAAAGTTTCAGAACCATGCAGCTTTTCGCGGGGCGAAAAGCTGCAGATTGCATCGCCTCCGGCGAGTTTTGCACCGGCTGGATAGGGTTTGTTATGCCCGAAGGGCGTGATGTTTTTCCTGATCGGTCTTTTTCAATCAGGAAAAAGGTTCACCAAAACTTTGCGTTCTTTGCGTCTTGGCGGTGAGCCATCCGTCCTCAACCCGGCAGCCAGTGATTAGAGACCTTTGAAAAATGTCAAATTTTGTTCGAGTGCAAGGAAGGCGAAAATTTTAACCGGAAGAATACATTGAGTATTTTGAGGATTAAAATTTTAGCCTGACACAGAAATCGGGCAAAATAGGGGGTTTTGCA
>JAUYIZ010000050.1 GCA_030688615.1 Desulfobacterales bacterium
TTGAGCAAGCCGAAGCTAATAATGTAGATGCCCTATATAACTTAGCTGATATGTATAGATATGGACTAGTTGTAGAAAAAGATTTGGGAAAAGCGTTGCGTCCCAAAGAGGTTGCCGACTACCTGGGTGTTGACGATAAAACCATTATCAAATACTATAAGGAATTAGGTGGAATGCGCTTGGGTAGCCGATACATTTTTTTTGAAAGGAGAATTATCGATGCCATACAAAAAAGGACAACAGTGGATAGCCCAGGTGCGGAAGGATGGACAACGGCTGAACAAAGTGTTCCAGACCAAGAAGGAGGCAAAGGACTGGGAAGCCGAAATGAAGCGAAAGCCAGTAAACGAGTGGAGCGAGAAGACCGACATGACATGCTTGATTGACTGGGCGGAAGCATACATGGATACTGTAAAGGTGCGGTTTTCAGACGAAACTTACACAGAAAAACGGACGATGTTCAAACACTTTTTCAAGGTAATCGACCCTGAAACACCAGTAAGCAAACTGACGCCTGCCATGGTAATGGATCATATCGTTAAGCAAAGCCAGGAGCGGGGTGGAAACTGCGCCAACAAAGACCGTAAGAACCTTGTGGCTGGATGGAACTGGGGTATGAAGTATCTTACCCCAGTATTGCCCGCTCCAAATCCGTGTCTTGTGGAAAAAATGCCAGAGAAACGGTATCCGAGATATGTGCCGTCAGAGCAGGATTTCTGGAAGGTTTATAAAGTTGCCGAAGGTCAGGACAAGTTGATGTTGTCAGCGTTTCTTCATCTTGGCGCTCGGCGGGGTGAAATCTTCCGCATGAAATGGGATGATGTGGATTTCCCCAGTAGCAGGGTAAGGTTATGGACGAAAAAGAGGACGGACGGAACCCTTGAATTCGATTGGCTTCCTATAACCCAGGAGTTGAGGAAGATGCTTTTAGGGTGGTGGGAGAGCCGACCTGTTAAAGAAAGCCCGTTCGTGTTCGTTTGCCTTAATGAGGGAAACTTTTGTCAACCGCACTACGGTAAGCCATTTACCTCCCGCCAACACTTTATGGAAAAACTGTGCGAAAAGGCGGGGGTCAAACCGTTCGGCTTCCACGGTATCCGTCATCTGACCGCGTCAACCCTTTACAAACTGGGCTACGAAGTGGCGGTTATTCAGATCGTATTGCGTCATCAAAGCCCCAGCACAACGGAGAGGTATTTACGGCGCATTGGTCTGGAGCGTGTTCGGGATGCTTTGGAGAACATTGCCGAGGCGGAGGAAGCCGAAGTTATTGCCATCAGCGAAATGGCTAAAAAGAGAAACGGAAATGTCATCTAAAAAGAAAAAGCCGTCTGGGGAGCCGTCAACTCCCCAAGCGGCAAATACTGAAAACCATAACATATTAATTTTAATGGTGATCCCACCGGGACTCGAACCCGGGTTACCGGCGTGAGAGGCCGGCGTCCTAGACCACTAGACGATGGGACCGGTGGGTCAAAAAAGCAGAACTGGACGATATAAAAAGACGGGGGAAATGTCAAACCTTATTTTTCCGGCTACCCGGCCCGGAACGCAGGGTCAAACCGATGGCGGGGGATTGGCTTCGGGGCCGGACCTCCCGGGCTCCCTTTTCTTTCCTTTTCTGAATCCGAATACCAGATAAATCAACCACCCGATAAAGGGGATAAAGGCAATGATCCCCCAGAGTGCCTTGATGCCCAAGGAACCGAAATCCTTGCGTGCGACATCGAGGATGGCCAGACTGGTCAATACATAAAAGACCATTCCGATGACGATCCATCTTATAACCAGCGCCGTATCCAAATCTGTCCTGCCAAAAGATCGGTTGTCTTTGATTGAGAAGATACCTTGATTGACCCTAAATGGCATGATATGAATAATAAAGTCAAGCAGTGTGAGAGGAAGATGGGAGAATATGGCAGGAAAAATTTCAAAAACAACTTTCAGCTGCCAGGCCTGCGGTTACCAAACGCCCAAATGGATGGGCAAATGCCCGGACTGCGGCCAGTGGGAAACCTTGGTGGAAGAGGTTCAAACGGGCAGGGCCCCATTTGGTCAGGTCAGCGGTTTTTCTTCCGACAAGCAGGAACCGGTGCCCATTGATTCCGTTCAATTCGAAAATGAAGGGCGCATGGAAACCGGCATCCGGGAATTTGACCGGGTCCTGGGGGGAGGACTGGTTCCCGGGTCCATGGTCCTGATCGGGGGAGATCCGGGAATCGGCAAATCGACCCTCATGCTGCAGGCCCTTTACGGGCTCGCGAAAAACCAAACCACGGTCCTGTATGTGTCCGGCGAAGAATCTGTAAGGCAAATTGCCATGCGAAGCCGGCGCCTTAATGCCATGTCGCCGAATTTATGGGCCGTTTCTGAAATAGATCTTGACATCATCCTCTCCCTGGTGCAATCCAAAAAGCCGGATGTTCTGGTCATCGATTCGATCCAGACCGTTTACAGCGGCGATTTGACGTCCACGCCCGGCAGCGTGAGCCAGGTCAGGGAATCGACGCTGAAGTTGATGCTGATGGCCAAAAAAACGGGCATCCCGACCCTGCTCGTCGGCCATGTCACCAAGGACGGCGCCATAGCCGGCCCGCGGCTCTTAGAGCATATGGTGGACACGGTCCTTTATTTTGAAGGCGACCGGAATCATATTTTCAGGATTCTCCGGGCCGTAAAAAACAGATTCGGCTCCACCAATGAAATCGGTGTGTTTGAAATGGGAGAAAAAGGGCTGGAGGAAATCGCCAACCCTTCGGCGTTATTCTTATCCGAACGTCCGGCCAATGCGCCGGGCTCGGTCGTCACCGCCTCCATGGAAGGGACCCGGCCCATTCTGGTCGAGCTTCAGGCTCTGGCCGGCACGGAAAGCCTCGGGACTCCCCGCAGAACCATTCTGGGCCTTGACTACAACCGGGTGTCGCTGCTGGTGGCGGTTATGGAAAAAAAACTGGGTATGCAAATGATGCGTCACGATATTTTCATGAATGTTGCCGGGGGGGCAAAAGTGGATGAACCGGCAGTGGACCTGGGAATCGTTTCGGCCATCGCCTCAAGTTTTTTAGACCGCGCCGTTCCGGACGGCACCGTCGTCATGGGTGAAGTAGGGCTGACCGGAGAGGTCCGGGCCATCAGCCATATTGACACCCGCATGACAGAGACGATAAAAATGGGTTTTACGAAATGTTTTGTCCCCGAAACCAACTTAAAACGCATGCCGCGCAATAACGATATCGAAGTTATCGGAATTTCAACCGTGTCCGATGCCATGGAACTGCTTTTTTAAGTGCATGAAACGGCCCACACAAAAGCCCGCCAAATGGGCTGACCATTATACGCGCAAAGCGCAAAAAGAACATTATCCGGCCAGGTCCGTTTACAAGCTCAAAGAGATACAGCATCGACACGCCCTCATTCAAAAGGGTCACAAAGTGCTTGACCTCGGTTGTGCGCCGGGTTCCTGGACCCTTTATGCCGCAGAGCTTACCGGCCCTTCAGGACAGGTTGTCGGCGTCGATCTGAAACCCCTATCCATCCCCGTGCCGTCCCATGTTCAAATTATTACCGGTGACATCCTGTCTCTTGATAAAATACTTCTGGAATCGATCGGAAAGGAGTATAATGCCGTCCTCAGCGACATGGCGCCGGACACAACCGGAAACAGGATAGTGGATTCCACGAGGTCTTTTCATCTTTGCCAGGCCGCCCTGTCCATTGCACAAAATTTTCTGCTTCCGGGCGGAGGGTTTATTTGCAAGATTTTCCAAGGGGACGGCTTTAAAAGTTTTTGTGAAGATGTGGCCTCGGTTTATCACAACTATAAAATATTTAAGCCACAAAGCAGCCGCAAGGCCAGCAGTGAAATTTATATAATTGGAAAAGGAAAGAAATAGGAGGAACTTATGTCAGGGCATAGCAAATGGTCTAGCATAAAACATAAAAAAGGTGCCGCGGATGCCAAACGCGGCAGGATATTTACCAGGCTCATCAAAGAAATTACCATGGCCGCCCGCCTGGGAGGCGGCGATCCGGCCGCAAACCCAAGGCTGCGAACCGCCATCCAGGCGGCTAAAAGCGAAAACATGCCCAAAGATAATATTGAACGGGCAATTAAAAAGGGCACCGGCGAACTTGCGGGCGTCAGTTACGAAGAGTCGATGTATGAAGGTTACGGCCCGGGTGGAGCTGCCGTGCTCATCGAATCGTTAACGGACAACAAAAACAGGGCTGTGGCGGATATCCGCCACATTTTCAACAAACTCGGCGGCAACCTGGGTGAAAACGGCTGCGTTTCGTGGATGTTCAGCAACAAAGGGTATATTGCCGTGGACAAAGACGCAGCCGATGAGGAGACCCTGATGGAAATCGGCCTGGAAGCCGGGGCCGAAGATATTCAGGCCGATGGCTCAATATTTGAAATCGTCACGGCCGTACAGGATTTTGAGACGGTAAAAAAAGCCATGGAAAAGGCATCCATTCCTTATACGGTCGCAGAGACCACCATGCTTCCCAAAACCACCATCAACCTGATCGGCAAGGAAGCCGAGCAGATGATGACCTTAATGGAATACCTTGAAGACTGCGAAGATGTGCAAAAAGTTTACACCAATGCCGACATTGACGATACGGTGATCGACAAAATGGCCTGACCGGAGATGCTCCGGCAGCTTATGGGTCCAACTTGAGAATATCCGTATTTTCGGGGGGGGTAAAGGTGAAAAAGGAATCTTCCATTTTCGCATTGTACTGAAAGTCACTGAGCATGATGCGGGTTTCATCTCCGTATGTATTGTAGGTGTTGATTTGAATGATATCACTGGTGGCTTTGGATATGGACAGCTGTAAATAGGAAAAATCCATGGTTTTGTTTAACGGAAAAAGTTTTAAAATATAGGAGGTTTCTTTCTCTGCGGTTAACAGTATATTGAAATTTTTTCGAATTTGTTTGATATCCGAAAGAAACCCCGCCCCCTTGCCGTCTTTAAAAAATGAAGGCGCATTTCCGATCATCACCTGCCGGTCTTCCGGCTTGAAAATCCACAGCGTTTTGCCATCCGTGATGATGATCTGTCTTTCCGGGGATTCATATTCCCACCGGAGTCTGTCCGGCCGTTTGACATATACTTTTCCCGCAGCCGAATCGGTAATCTCCATGGCTTTTAAGGTGGACTCCTGAAAGAAGGCTGCCGAGAAACTTGAAGCCGAGTATCTTGTTTCGATTTTTTCAATAATTTCTTTGAGCAACGCGGCAGGGACATTGGATTGCAGGCTTTCTGCCACCAGCCCTTGCTCACCAAAAACCGCTGAAACCGATAAAATCAAGATCAGGCAGCCGATCAATATAACAGATTTAAATTTCAAATTTTCATTTCTCCGTATGATTTTAGTTTTTTATGCAGCGTTTTTCTGGTGATTCCCAGTTTGCGCGCGGTCTCGCTCTTGTTGCCGCCGGCAAATTTGAGCGTTTTTAAAATGATAATTTTTTCAACTTCATCCAGCGGCATATCCGCACCGCTTATCTCCAGAGCCGCAAAAGGTTCATCCGCTCCATCCACCGGGTGTTGCGTAATCAGCAAATCTGCTATATCCAGGTATTCCGACCGGGACAGCACCACCCCCCTTTCGATGGCATTCATGAGTTCCCGAACATTTCCCGGCCAATCGTACCGGATCAGATAGTCCATTGCCCGGGGTGTCAGTCCTTTAATTTGTTTGCTGTTTTGTTCTGAAAACATTGTGACGAACCTCTGGGTCAGCAAAGGGATATCCTCCCGCCTCATCCGCAAGGGCGCAAGGTCCAGGCGGACGACATTCAAGCGGTAGTACAGATCCTCACGAAATGTCCTGTCCTGCAACATGGCTTCAAGGTCCCTGTTGGTCGCCACGATGAGCCGGACATCCACCTTAATGACATCCTCCCCGCCGACGCGGCTGATTTCTCTTTCCTGCAGAACGCGCAAGAGCTTTACCTGCATGGTCAGTGGCATTTCGCTGACCTCGTCTAAAAAAAGGCTTCCATGCTGGGCCTGCAAAAAGCGTCCCTCCTTGCGCCGGTCGGCACCGGTGAAAGCGCCCTTTTCATGACCAAAAAGTTCAGACTCCAGCAGTGTCTCGGTGATGGCGGCACAATTTATTTTAACAAAGGGGCCGTTTTTCCTCGAGCTGTTGAAGTGAATGGCCCCGGCTATCAACTCCTTGCCGGTTCCCGATTCTCCCGTGATGAGCACGGTTGCTTCCGATGGCGCCACCTGGGCCACGGTTTCCAATAGCCTCATCATGACCGGACTGCGGCCGATGATTTTCCGCTGGTCAAAATGCTCGCCTATATTTTCCTTCAGAAGCCGGTTTTCCTCTTTCAGCCGGACATGTTCCATCGCCCGTTCGATGGTCAGCCGGGCCCTGTCAAAATCAAGGGGTTTGGTCAAATAATCATACGCCCCTTTTTTCAGGGCTTCTATGGCGGTCGCAACAGACGAATAGGCCGTCATGATAATTACCGGAATGGCCGGATTGAAGGATTTAATTTGTTCGAGCGCTTCAAGCCCGGAGACCTTTAACATGCGCACATCCATCAAAACCAGGTCATACGGCCCCTGCTTTACCTTCTCAACGGCCACAGACCCGTCATCTGCTTCGGTCACGTCATAGCCCCATCCACCCATGAGAGTTTTCAGCATCGTGCGATGGGAATGATCATCATCCACCACCAGAACGGTGTTTTTTTCTTTCATATTTCCTCGCGCTGTCCGGAACAGGGCAATGCCACGGTGATCGTGGCGCCCTGGCCGGACTTGCTGTCCACTTTGATCATGCCGCCGTGGGCCTCCACGATGTTGTGCGCAATGGCCAGGCCCAGCCCCGTGCCGGATGCCTTGGTGGTAAAATATGGATCAAAGATATGGGCCAGGTCTTTTTCCGCAATTCCGGCGCCGGTGTCTGAAATCCGGATTTCCAGGTGATGCGTCCCGGAGTTTAGTACAAGCTCGACCTCCAGGATTCCTTCCTTTTCCATGGCTTCGATGGCATTAATATAAAGATTTAACAATACCTGTTTGATTTTATCCGGATCGACAACTACCGGATCTATCCCGGATGAAAGCCTAGTTTGTACCGCCACACCGGCTTCGGCAGCCCGCCTTTCAATGAGCTTAAGGGAATCTTCGATAAGCGCGGCCATGGATACCGGTTTTTTCGCAACAACTACCGGTTTGGCAAACTCCAGCAGCTGCCCCACCACTTTGTTTAACCGGTCGACTTCCTGAATCATAATTTTTGCAATATGCAAATCTTCCGGAATCCGATGATACCTTTCCTTGAAATATGTCGCAAACCCTTTTATCGAGCTTAAAGGATTTCGGATTTCATGGGCGACTCCGGCGGCCAGTTTCCCCACCGTTGCCAGGCGTTGACTGCGGGCGATTTCCTTTTTTAATATTTTCACCTCGCTCAGATCCTTAAAAATCAGCACATAGCCCAAAAACTTATGGTTTTCATCCTCAAGCAGGGTTGCGCTGACTTCCAGGGGTATCATCACGCCGTCTTTCCCCGGGCATTCGACCTCTCTTTCCAGAATATCCGGCTGAAGCTCCAGGGCATCGATCTGCTTGCACAGTTCATCCGGGATCGTTGACCTAATATCCCTGCCCATGGCTTCATGGACGGAAAGCCCGAGAACCGAGCCGGCGACCTGGTTGAAAGAAACTATATTCTTGCCGGTGTCAATGGCAATGAGGCCGATGGGCATATGCTCCACCAGGTTATCGGAGAAGGCCTTGATCCTGGACAGGGAGGCTTTGGTTGCGCGATAGCTCTGGGCGAAAAAAAGCAGAATCACTCCGGCAAACCCCACGAGCAAGAGGATCAGCCCCATGATCACCGTATGCTTCGCGTCTGATTTTCTATCCGCTTCAATTGAGTTCATATCCAGACCGACAAAAATAATCAGATCGCTGGATAAAACATCGTTTCGGTCCTCCATTTGCAGTTCAAACCACCTGTGGAGCATCATGCGGCCCCGCCCCATCCCCATGGGCTCCCTGGCAGGGGAAAATTTTCGAAAAACCTCAAAAATTTTATCCCCGTTGGTCTCGGTCAGCAGGCGCCAGTTGACTTCACGCGATTCGGCTATGGTTTTAAAATCCAGTCCCGTCCCGTGCAGCTGTGATATCTGCAGGGGGTCATTATGCGCTAGAATCTTGCCTGTAGTATCGGTTACAAGCAGATAGACGATATCCGGTTGCTGGGCTGTTTCGGTCAGAAGCCTTTGCAGACGAAATCCCCTGCTGTGCATCTCCATCATTCCCGTGCGCGTGCCGGCCTCAAAAGATCTGATCAGAGCGGCGCCTTTCTCTATCAGCAGACGGGTGCCCTGCTGCTCCTGCCGTTTGATATTTTCCGCCGTTATAAAAATAAATATTGGCAGTAAAATGGCTACGGCACCTATAAATACCCACGGTGGGATGCCGATCCAGAACCTGCTGTCTTTTATCTTGTCTAACATAGGCTGTTAAGTATCCACCATAAGCAATGTGGTTTCAAGAACTATCTATTTTCCATCCATAAATGGCCCTTTTCCGCAATCTCGACGTCAACCTTCGGAATCGCTTGTGCGACGTACCTTCGTACGTCTCCGCGCAATTCCTTGATTTCCTTGACCTTGCGAAAAATTGCTCATTTATGAATTGGAAACACCGTCGTGCCCCAATAAGATTGGTGGATGGGCACTATCTAAGCCCAGGGCGCGGTCGGAAACAAAAATCCCGCGAAGGCGATCCTCGCGGGATTTTTATTAATCATCAAAAAGTGTTAGAACTTTTTACTTTTTATCATCCTTAACTTCTTCAAAATCTGCGTCCACCACATCATCGTCAGAACCGGAGGATCCGGACTGGGCGTTTGTTTCACCGGACTCGTCGTCCTGCTGCCCGGCATCCCGGGAGGATTGCTGATACATGGCTTCGGCCAGTTTATGGGCTGCCTGGGTCAGTTGATCACTCAACTGCTTGATCTGCGCCGTATCATCGCCTTCCATGGCTTTCTTGAGGGCTGCGGCGGCCGATTCCACCTGGCTTTTGGTTCCGCTGTCCACTTTTTCTCCAAGTTCCTTGATGGATTTTTCCGTTGAATAGATCAGGGAATCTGCGCCATTGCGGGCTTCCACCAGCTCTTTTTTCTTTTTATCTTCATCCAAATGGAGCTCGGCATCCTTGACCAGCTTATCGATTTCCTCCTTGGACAGTCCGCTGGATGCGGTAATCTTGATGGATTGTTCCTTGCCGGTTCCCATATCCTTGGCTGAAACATTCACGATACCATTGGCATCGATATCAAAGGTGACCTCAATTTGAGGCATGCCCCTGGGCGCCGGAGGAATCCCCACCAGTTCAAATCGTCCCAAGGTCTTGTTGTTGGTCGCCATTTCCCGTTCCCCCTGAAGCACGTGGATGGACACTGCAGGCTGGTTGTCGGCGGCCGTTGAAAAAACCTGACTCTTTTTCGTGGGGATGGTGGTGTTCTTCTCGATCAGTTTTGTCATCACACTGCCCAGCGTTTCAATCCCCAGGGAAAGGGGCGTGACGTCCAGGAGCAGCACGTCTTTGACATCTCCTTTTAACACACCGCCCTGAATCGCGGCGCCGATGGCCACCACTTCATCCGGGTTGACCCCCTTGTGGGGATCTTTCCCGAAAATCCGTTTGACCCGTTCCTGAACAGCCGGCATCCGCGTCATGCCGCCCACAAGAATGACTTCGTCCACGTCCGATTTTGGAATACCGGAATCTTTCAGGGCCGTCTCGCAGGGCCGTACCAGGTTATCCAGCAGGTCAGATACCAGCGCTTCCAGCTTTGCCCGGGTAACTTTGATATTCAGGTGTTTCGGGCCGCTGGCATCGGCGGTAATAAAAGGCAGATTCACATCGGTTTCCAGGGAAGAAGACAGCTCCATTTTTGCCTTTTCCGCCGCCTCTTTAAGCCGCTGCAGGGCCATCTTGTCTTTTCTCAGGTCCAGGCCCTGATCTTTTTTAAACTCATCGGCCAGGTAATCGATCAACCTCAAGTCGAAATCTTCCCCCCCGAGATGAGTGTCGCCGTTGGTGGCCTTAACCTCAAAGACACCTTCCCCGATTTCGAGTATGGAAATATCGAAGGTGCCTCCCCCCAGGTCGAAAACTGCAATCTTCTCATCTTTCTTTTTGTCCAGTCCATAGGCAAGCGAAGCCGCTGTAGGCTCATTGATGATGCGAAGCACATTGAGGCCGGCGATCTTCCCGGCGTCCTTGGTCGCCTGTCGCTGGCTGTCGTTAAAATAAGCAGGCACGGTGATCACGGCATCTGTAACCGGTTCTCCAAGATATTCTTCAGCAGTGTGCTTGATGTTTGCCAGAATAAACGAAGATATCTCGGCGGTACTGTGCTGCTTTCCCTTGAGGTTGATGCGGATATCACCGTTGCTTGCCTGCTCGATTTTGTAAGGCAGCACCGTAATGTCTTTTTGAACCTCCGGCGATCCAAATTTGCGCCCGATCAGCCGTTTTACGGCAAACACCGTATTTTCGGGATTCGTAATCGCCTGCCGTTTTGCAATTTGCCCCACCAACCTTTCATTATTGTTAGAAATGGCAACCACCGACGGCGTGGTCCGGCCGCCTTCGGTATTGGTGATAACCTTCGGCTCACCGCCTTCCATGATCGCCACACACGAATTGGTGGTGCCAAGATCAATACCTATTATCTTGCCCATGTCCTTTCCTCCTTGCCTCTATCTATGCAACATCCTTTAAGATTTGTATTATTTTGCTTCCGGTTTTGAGACCGCCACCATTGCAGGCCTCAGGAGCCGGTCATGTATCATATAGCCTCTTTGCAATTCCTTTATCACCGTATTTTCAGGGTAATCATCCGTTTCTTCCTGATAAACCGCTTCATGAAATCCGGGATCAAAGTCTTTCCCCACCACATCGATGGGTTTGACGGAAAAGTTCTCAAGTACCTTCAATATGTCTTTGAGCGTTAGATTCACACCCTCAAGGATACTGTTATTTATCTGGCTGTCGCTGTCCGAAAGGATAATGGCCCGTTCAAGGTTGTCCACGATAGGCAACAGTTCCTTGATGAGGGATTCATTGGCAAATTTTCTGAATTCATTCATTTCCCGCATATTTCGTTTTTTATAATTTTCAAATTCCGCTGAAACTCTCAACATCCGGTCATATGATTCTTTGGCCTCATCTTCAACTTTTTGAAGCTTTTCTTCCATTTCTTTTATTGCCTGATCCGGCTCTTTCCGGGCTTGTTCCGCGGAATCCGTCTCTTGGGAAACCTTGATCGTCGTACCGTCTTCCCGGTCATCCAGATCTTCCATATTTTTCTTTTCGTTCGTCATCGGCAACCCTTTTCTTCAAGAGCTCGCAAGCCTGGTTCATCTGTGGTAGTGTACAGTAATGCACAGAAAATAAGACGCTCTTGGGCAATGTCAAGGCGATAATTACAGGGCAGATTGCATCGGTCTGTTACCCATGGGATCGGTTGTGCACCCCCTGTCGAGTTTTCATGAAAAAACAGGTCATCCAAAAGATCGGGATCGATCCACGACACAGACTGCGCCACTTATCGCTGCTTCCTCCCGGACCTGACGAGGTTCATGGGAGCCTGTTGCATGGCGGCCGATCAAAATGACACCGACATCTTCAATTCGAACCCTTCAGGGGGGATTCAGCCCCGCGTATAGCGGATTTCGGGTACAGGGCACCGCTAGCTCCCCGCCTAGCACAACCGGCCTGAATATATTCGCTTACCCCGGGTTTATCAAGAAAAAAGTTGAGTCTCAGGTTGTTATCAGCGTCACGGCCTGTATCCCGGACAAAGATTATGTTATATTGGATTAAGGGCACCAATTCTGTGGATTTATTTTTACGCGAGCCCTCAACACAAGGGGTCAGGAAAAACCAGGCAAGCGGAAAAGGGGACTGCAAATTTGAAAATCGCAAGCTTTAATGCCAACGGCATAAGGGCCAGAATCCCTGTAATTCTCAAATGGCTCGAGATGCAATCGCCCGACGTGCTCTGCCTTCAGGAGACCAAGGTCCAAGATGCTGATTTTCCGCAGGAAGCGTTTCGAACATCCGGGTACCACCTTAGTTTCATCGGGCAGAAAAGCTACAACGGTGTTGCGATTTTGAGCACGGCGAAACCCCGGGAAGTCGGGTTTGGTTTTGACGAAAACACGGCCGGGCAGCCCCAGGCGGACAAGGAAGCAAGGCTCATTCGGGCAGACATCGACGGAATAACGGTGGTCAACGTGTATGTGCCCCAGGGACAGGACCCCGACTCGGAAAAATTCAAATACAAGCTCGACTGGCTGGAACGCCTGCGGGCGTATCTTGGGCAACACTTCAGGCCCGATTGCCTGCTGGTATGCGCCGGAGATTTTAATGTGGCCCCGGAACCCAATGATGTTTACGACCCTGAAAAATTGCAGGGCGCCGTGGGATACCACCCCGCGGAACACGCTGCCCTTGCCCGCCTTAAGGATTGGGGATTGATAGACCTTTTTCGCAAGCATCATCCGGACGACAAGCAATACACTTTTTGGGATTACCGTGTCCCCAACGCGGTGAAAAGAGGTATCGGCTGGCGGATTGATCACATCCTGGCGACGGAAAAACTGGCGCAACTATCCACCACCGCCTGGGTTGACGACCAGCCGCGGCTTGCCGACCGGCCTTCCGATCATACCTTCGTTGTGTCCGAGTTTGAGTTGTAGGTTACATTTCGGACTTGAAGAACTCCTCCGGATTAACAATGGAGTCGGGTTTTTTGGTGTGTTCGGCGGGCACGGTTCCTTCTTTGAATGCTTCGAAAATCGTTGTTTTAGACTCTTGAATCGGCAGCAGCCCCGTCTCGGCATCAATTTTAGCGAACACTACCCCCTCGGGTACCTGAAAAACACGCACCGGTTTATCACTCAATACTTTTTTCATAAACTCCAACCAGATGGGACTTGCGGCCCGGGCGCCGGTCTCACCTTTTCCAAGGGAACTTTCCTCGTCAAAGCCGACCCAGGTTCCGGTGATATAGCGCGGCGTGTAGCCCACAAACCAGGCATCAAAAAGATCATTGGTCGTTCCGGTCTTGCCGGCTGCAGGCCTGCCCAGCGGCAGCACACTTCGGCCGGTTCCCCTTTTGACCACGCCCTCAAGAAGATGTGTCATAATGTATGCCGTGCTCTTTTCAATCACCTTCTCTCTCTCAGAGTTGCTCTCCTCGATCACCTTGCCGGTCCGGTCCACAATTTTTTTGATAAACACCGGTTTGACCCGATATCCCTGGTTGGCAAATACCGAAAAAGCACTGACAAGCTCAAACAAGGACACACCCGAGGACCCCAGTGCGAGGGAAAGATCTTTGTTGAAATCGTTGGTGAAACCTAATTTCCTCGCATAATCAATGGTGTAATCGATTCCGATATCCCTTAATATTTTTATCGTCACCACGTTGCGAGACGCTGCCAGCGCGTCTCGCAAAAGAGTGGGCCCGAAAAATTCGTCTCTGTAGTTTTTCGGCTTCCACTTAAAATCCCTTTCTTCGTCCTTGAACACGATGGGCGAGTCGATTATAACCGTGGCCGGGGTATACCCTTTGTCAAGGGCGGCCGCATAAATGACCGGTTTAAATGCAGACCCCGGCTGCCGCCTGGATTGAATGGCCCGGTTAAATTGGCTTTTTGCAAAATCCTGGCCGCCGATCATGACTTTAACCAGGCCCGTTTCCGACTCGATGCACAACAGCGCCGCCTGTGCCTTGGGTTTCTGCTCTAAAGCCAGCTGCCAGTACTCCGGATTTTTGCTTTTTCCTTTCGCACTTACCATGATCACATCGCCGACTTTTAATACGTCTCCGGCACGGCGAACCCGCATATTGAAATACTCAATTTCAGGATCCGGTTTTCTGGCCCAGCGCATGTCATCCAGCGCTAAGGTGCCCATGGAATTTCCCATGCGGACCGTCACGGCCTTTTGGTCGTCGCTCACCTGCACCACAACGCCGTCTACGGTTTTTCCTTTTTCCAATGGATTGTTATCCAGTTCTTTTTGAAGTGTTTTTGAAAAAGCTTCGATTTCCTCCGGGGCAAGATGTTGCAGGGGACCGCGATATCCCTGACGCTTATCCAGCGCCAGCAGCCCCGTTTCCACGGCCTCCCGGGCAAACTTCTGCATCTCAATGTTGACGGCCGTATATATTTTGAGCCCGTTGTTGTACAGCTGATCCGGCCCGTACTTTTTCTCTATGTACTGGCGAATATATTCGGTGTAAAAAGGAACTTCCTCAATATACCAGTTGCGCCGGGGTTTAATATCCAGCGGGGTGTTAATGGCTTCGGTCGCCTGGATATTTGTGATATAATTTTCAGCAACCATCCGGTTTAAAACATAAATCTGGCGTTCCTTGGCCCGTTCCGGATGCCGGAAGGGCGAGTATCGACTCGGTGCCTGGGGCAGACCTGCCAGCACGGCGCACTCTGCGAGGTTCAATTCAACGACCGACTTTCCGAAATAATTCTGCGCCGCCGCCTGCACGCCGTAGGCGCCATGGCCCAGATAAATCTGATTGAGATACAAAAAAAGAATTTCATCTTTGGACAAGGCCTTGTCAATCCGGTAGGCCAGGATGGCTTCTTTTATCTTCCGGATATAACTTCTCTCGGGGGTCAGTAAAAAAGATCTGGTCACCTGCTGGGTAATGGTGCTGCCCCCCTGCACAATGGCCCCGGCTTCGATATTTTTATAAAAGGCCCGGACAATACTTAAAATATCGATTCCGGCGTGTTTGTAAAATCGGGAGTCCTCTGCGGCGATAAAAGCGCTTTTCAAATTCTGGGGCATCTCCTGCAGGGGCGTTACGATTCTGCGCTCCTTGTAAAATTCCGCTATTTTTCGATTGTCATCTGAATATACCGTCGTGATAATCGGAGGCCGATAATCACTCAGGGACGAAATTTTAGGCAGCCCTCTGCTGAAGTAGACATAGGTCCCGACGATACCGGCTGCCCCTAAAATTATCATGGCAACTGCCGCCCATAGAAATCCTCTGGCCAGTATCGAAAATAAGCCCCGCCCTTCTTTATTCGCACGTTTTTGCAATACTTGAGATGTACTTTTAGGTTTGGTCATGTCATCCTCTATCCGTCACTCCGGACCGACCGGATCTTCGTATCCATCCAATTGCTACCAAATATCTATCTGGAATGCAAGACGTACCTTTGATGCAAAAAACAAATTGACTTTTTACGGTTAACCGGGTAATTAATTAAGTTTTATAAATAGATATCCCTATTTTTTAAAGATTCACCAATCCTGACAGGGAAAACATGTAATGATTAACCTTGATTTTAAAAAAACCGGCGGCCTGATTCCCGCTATTGTGCAGGATTATCAAACCGGCGAAGTCCTGATGCTCGCATATATGAATGAACCGGCGTTCCACGCCACCCTTTCAACCGGAAACGCCACCTATTACAGTCGCAGCCGGCAGGAGTTGTGGATCAAGGGCGGCACTTCCGGAAATTTCCAGCACGTAAAGGAAATCCGGATCGATTGTGACCACGACACGGTCCTGTTAAAAGTCAAACAGATCGGGGGAGCGGCCTGTCATACCGGTTATCGGAGCTGTTTTCATAAAATTGTCAAGGACGCTTCCCTCCAGATTTTAGACAAACCGGTATTTAACCCCGAGGAGGTGTACCGCAAATGAAAAATAGATTAAAACTGGGCATTCCCAAAGGAAGCCTGCAAAACGCAACAATTTCTCTTTTTAAGCGAGCCGGCTGGAACATTAATGTCAACGGGAGAAGTTACTTTCCCGAAATCGATGATGCTACCATAGAATGTGCCATTTGCAGGGCACAGGAAATGTCCAATTATGTGGAGAGCGGCACCCTGGATGCCGGGTTGACGGGCAAAGACTGGATTGCCGAAAACGACTCGGATGTGCATGTGGTATCCGACCTGATATATTCCAAGGTCAGCTCACGGCCGGCCCGATGGATTCTTGCCGTTGCTTATGACTCTCCCATCAAAACGCTCGAAGACCTTAAAGGCAAAAAAATTGCCACGGAACTTGTCAAATTTACCCAAAAATATTTTGCAGAAAAGGGGATCGATGTCATTGTCGAGTTTTCCTGGGGCGCCACCGAAGGCAAGGTGGTTTCCGGGCTGGCGGACGCTATCGTGGAAGTGACCGAAACCGGAAGCACCATAAAGGCCCATGGGCTCAGGATTATCAAAGAATTGATGCAAACCAACACCCAGCTCATCGCCAACCGCCTGGCCTGGGAAAACCCTGTGAAAAAACAAAAGATCCAACAGATTGCCTTATTGCTCAAGGGCGCCCTTTTGGGCGAAAAAATGGTGGGCATCAAGATGAACGTGCCGGAAACCCATCTGAAACAGGTTGTCGGTCTGCTCCCCAGCCTCAACGCGCCCACCATCGCAACGCTTTACGAGTCCAAATGGTTTTCCGTCGAATCCGTGGTCAGTTCCAATGTCGTCAGGGATCTGATCCCGCAATTGCTGAGCAACGGCGCAGAGGGTATTGTGGAATATCCTTTAAACAAAGTCATATAATATGATCCCAACCCACTGAAAAATGATCATAAAATCGGCCCAGTTTATTACCAGCGCCACCCAGCCGTCACAATATCCGCCTGCGGTGTTGCCCGAAATCGCCTTTTGCGGCAGATCCAATGTCGGAAAGTCCAGCCTGATAAACGCCCTTGTGAACCGGAAAAGCCTGGTAAAGACCAGCAACACTCCCGGACGGACCCAGTTGGTCAATTTTTTTGATATCAACGGCGCTTTTTCTTTTGTGGATCTGCCCGGCTACGGGTATGCCAGAGTCCCCATAGCGGTGAAAAGAAAATGGCCGGCCATGATCGAAACTTACCTTTCCACCCGAAAGACGCTCAAAGGTGTAGTTCTGATCATGGATCTGCGCCGTACGCCCAATCAGGAGGAAACGAATCTGATCGACTGGTTCGACTATCATGGCATTGCAAAAATCCTCATCCTGACCAAAGCGGACAAACTCTCCAAAACCGGACAAAAAGCCCAACATGAGTCCTTTGCAAAATCATTTGAGACAGATAAAAGCCGGCTGATTCTTTTTTCGACCAAATCAAAACAGGGCATGGAAAACGTATGGCAGGCAATAGAAAATCTGATCGAGACATCCGAAACGGATTCAAGGCGGATAAGATGACGAACCCGGAAAATAATAAGCCCCCTGAGCCGCGACAGCAGGCGCATCATCAATATAAGTCCGGCTTTATATCCATCGTCGGCCCGCCGAATGTGGGAAAATCAACATTTTTAAACCGGGCGCTGGGGGAAAAAATATCCATTACATCCCCAAAACCCCAGACCACGCGCAACCGGATCCTGGGCGTTCTGCACCGGCCTTCTGCTCAACTCATTTTCCTGGACACGCCCGGCATACACAAAGCAACCGGCCCTTTAAGGACCCGGATGGTGGATGTGGCTCTCGGGGCCATGGCCCAGGTGGATTGTATCCTGGTCATGGTCGATGCGGTACACCCCGACCCGCGCTCCGAAGAAATTCTAATACGGCACCTTGAAAAAAGCCGGACGCCCGCAATACTTTCACTGAATAAGATCGACCGGATTGAAAAACCGGCGCTGCTTTCCATCATCGGCAAATGGTCGCAACTGCATGTATTCAAAGCCGTGGTCCCCATCTCCGCAAAAAAAGGGACACAGGTTGACCGGCTGATCGAGACCCTGGAAAACCAACTTCCCGTCGGCCCGCCCTATTTTCCCGCAGAGACCATTACCGATGTTCCGGAGCGATTTATCGCCGCGGAAATGATAAGAGAAAAGATCTACCGGTTAACCGGGCAGGAAATTCCTTATGCCACGGCCGTAACCATCGATTCTTTTTCCGAGGACGGCAAAAAAGCCCTGGTGCTTATCCACGCCACGATTCACGTGGAGCAGGAATCCCAGAAGGGCATCATCATCGGCAAAAAAGGGAGCAAACTTAAAAGCATCGGCGAAGCCGCCCGGATTGAGATTGAAAGAATGGTCGGCCGCCGGGTGTTTTTACAGCTCTTTGTCCGGGTTCAAAAAAACTGGAGCAGAGACACAAAGGCCCTGAGGAAGCTGGGCTACTGACAAGGAAACAAGGATTCAAGGGTTGAAAAAACCAGATAACCAGATCAACCAGATAACCAGATCAACCAGACATCCGGAGGAAAACCGTGGAACCGTTTGCTTTTGATCTTGAAGAAGCAGATATGAAACGGGAGCGCCAGAAGGCAAGAGAATTGCGCGCATCCCAGTGGTGGAAACGGCGTCTGGCCAAGGGGATTTGTTACTACTGCGGCAGGGCCTTCCCCCCCGGAGCGCTGACCATGGATCATGTGGTTCCCATTGCTCGTGGAGGACAAAGCACAAAAGGAAACGTCGTTACGGCCTGCAAGGATTGCAACAGCAGAAAAAAACAGCTGTTTCCCATGGAATGGGAGGAATATCTTAAAAGCCTTCAATGCTGAGACAGGGAAGCAACGGCTTCGATGATTTTATTATACCCGGTGCAGTTGGGCTGGATCATTTTCCCTGCATCAGCCTTTGCACATCCTTCAGTATCGCTTTGGGGTCGGGTGACGGGCCGTCGTAAGCAACCTGCATGGTTCCGTTCCTGTCCACGAGAGCCGTCAGCGCCGTGTGATCGACGAGCCCGCGTGCGATGCGTTTCACACCAACGCCAAAGTTCTTCCAGACCTTTTTGAGGGTGGCGGCATCACCTGTGAGAAAGGCCCAGTTTGCAAGGTCGAGGCCGTATCGGCTGGCGTAGGCCGCCATAATTTTCGGGCTGTCGATTTCAGGATCGGTGGTGACGGTGACGAAGAAGGCCTGCCGGCGTTCCACTCCTTTGAGCCCTCTCTGCACCTGGTGCATGGCCGCGGTAAGCAGCGGGCAGATATCCGGGCAAGTCGTGTAGGAAAAAGTGATGATCACTACCTTGCCCCGCAGCGACTCAAAGGCCAGCGGACGCGCAGCCTGATCGATCAGCGTAAAATCCTGGATGGGGATACGGACCTCACGGCGCATGGTCTTCCGAACGGGTTGCATCAATTTCGGATCGTGACTCTGGCCCGCAATCGAATCGGTGAAGATGGCCAGCAGTATGACGAAAAGTTGTAATGATCTTAATATCCTGTTCCGGATTACCATCGTCTGTCTCCCTGTATCGTGTGCGGTGCGCCCCAAGAAGGCGCTGAGAATGAAGAAGTTAATCGGGTCCGGGTTGCTGTGGCGGTTCCGGGGGCTCACCATAGCCTAAAACCGTATCCCAGGGAATGCTGCAGTGAGCAACCACCAGAAAATCGTATTTTTCCCACCAGGCCAAATCACGGCCTTCCCGGCTCAGAAAGCGAACCATCCGCATCATGTCATTGATCTGCGCCGGCGTTAATGCAGGATCGTAAGCCGGCATTATGCCACTGCCCTTGGCAATGATTCTCAGAATCCGTCCGGTGCTTTCACGCGCCACAGTGTCTCTGAAATCCGGTACGAGCACCGGAAGCAGGGCCGCGAGCCGCCCGTCCCCCTTGCCGGTTAACCCGTGGCAGTTCAGACATCGCTCCGCATAGAGCGCCTCCATCCGCTCACTGCGACTGCAGCTCATTACCAGCGCGATCATGAAAACAATGGCGCACCGGCTGATGAACTTTGAATTTTCAAGAATCATCACGAAATCCTGATTTTTTCATCGCCGTTCAAATTTTTATATAATCAAATGACCAAAAATGTCCTTGCTGTGTTTCATCATCTGTCGCCCGGCCAATATATCCTCTTCTGCAGTTCTGAAGACCTTTTCCCCGGGGCCGGGGTAAAATGCTGATGGTACACCTGTTTTCGGGGCATCCACCCGGGTACCCGGATATTTATAAGCCTTAACTGCCAGAGCCTGCCCCTCTCTGGTGAGCAGCCAATTAACATAAAGGGCAGCGGCATTGGGATGGGGACGCTTATTGGCCAGAGCAAGACCCCCTGTTTCCCCCCTTCCACAACCTTAACCTGGGACAGGGAAGCGCCGGCCTCCATAAAGTGGGCCACCCTTTCCTGCATAGGAGCAATACCGACAGGATATTTCCCTTTGGCTAACCATTCTACCTGGAGTCCTGTATTCCTGGTGATGACAGGTTCCTGCTTAACCAGTTTTCGCATGTAATCCAGCGTCTTTTCCATACCCAGATGTCGTTGGCCAGATGGGAGACAAAAGCATTCCCCCCGCCTGAAACCGTTGGATCATTAAAGACCAGCTTGCCTTTCCATTTGGGGTCCAGGATGTCCTTATAAGATTTCAATTCGGATTCTCCCACCATGTTCGTATTACGCGTCAGATACCGCTGATAGATGGCAAGAAAACCTATGCCGTATTGATCCTTGTCCAAATAGGGCATCTCTCCCGCCACCCAGGCCGTCTTGTCGAGCACTTCCGGAAGAATAAATATTCCGGCAAATGAATCAATAAGGCCGGCCGGTTTCATGACCACGAGCAATGTCGTTCCCCCCGACATGATGACATCCGGCACATAAACAGAGGCCGTCCGCTCCGATTTCATTTTTCTTGCCAACTCCCGACCACGCCCAACAACATAATCGACCTTTACACCATATTTAGCTGGAAAAACTGTGAATATCTCCCTAATGGCATCTCCTGCCGTGGTTGAGTAAACCACCAAATGGGTTTCAAATTAATCTATCGGCCTATTTTTTCTGATTATTTGAGCACCCTGATATCTAAAAAACACGACTGTTCAGGTCTAACCGGCAGTGTGGGGGATTATGGCAAAAGCCAACTGCTGCCTGCTGGTGTGATGGTATGGATATCCATAGTTTTCAGAGCCATGAAAAACTGGGATACGTTGAAGGGGCTATGGATAATATACTGAAATTAATCCCAGTTTTTGAACACACGTCACCTTCCCCCTTTCTCTTCCAATGCCTTTAATACCTTGTCAGGCGTAATCGGAAGCTCTTTCATCCTTACCCCTACCGCATCATAAATGGCATTAGCCAATGCTGCAGCCACCGGCATCATATTTACCATACCGATAGACTTAGCTCCATAAGGGCAATGAGGATCATTGGTCTCGACAAGGAACGTCTTGACCGAGGGAACCTCGAGCACGGTGGGGACCTTATACTCAGTAAAATTAGGATTCATAACAACTCCCTCTTCATACATGATCTTTTCCATAAGAGTTGCCCCAATCCCCTGTGCTATAGCCCCTTGCATTTGACCTTCAGCAAGGGAGGGGTTTATCGCTCTTCCTACATCGGTGGCGGCCACAAAACTCAAAATCCTAACTATTCCTGTATCTTTATCCACTTCCACCTCAGCAATTTGGGCGGTGAACGGATAGGCCCTTGTGGCGTTCCCGAACATTCGCTGGTTTTTTTTCACGGTATCGGGTTCATCGATACCTTTACCTATTATAGCTGATCCTCCCCTTCTGAATATAGCAAACCTTGCTATCTCAGAATAAGATACTCCACTATCTGGACTGCCTTTGACATAGATGCGTCGATCTTTCATCTCCAGGTCTTCTACCTTAGCCTCGAGCATCTCCCCTGCCACATTAAGGATCTGTATTTTGGCATCATTGGCTGCTATCTTTACAGCATTCCCTCCACTCACGGTATTTCTACCGCCCCCGTAAGGCCCCAAAATGAACGGCACGACATCAGTGTCAAAAGGGGAATAATCAACATCCTTTAACGAAACACCCAGCTCCTCAGCTGCAATCTGTCTGAAGATGGTGGCCGTCCCTTGCCCCCAGTCAAGCTCTCCGGAAATTATACCGATTCTACCATCCTCTAAAATCTTGATGAAAGCAACGGAACCGCCAAAGTCCATCACCCTGGATTCGGAAAGATATGAACTACATGCGATTCCTATCCCCCGGTTGGATTGCTTATTCGCCTTCTTCTTTCGCCAGTGCGCATATTCAGTTATCTTTCCAATGCAATCCTCGATCCCGCAGCTGTCGATTTTCGCTCCTAAAATCGACACATCGCCGGTCTTGTGGACATTTTTCAGTCTCAGCTCTGCCGGGTCAATGCCCAGTTTTCCCGCTATCATATCAAGCACAGATTCAAATCCAAACATCACCTGAAAAGACCCGAAGGATCTGTAAGGTCCAACAGGGACCTTGTTGGTGCAAACCGTCTTTCCCTCCAGCCTTACATTCGGACACCTATACAGGCCAGTGGGCCTTCCAAGACCTTCAATCATCATCTTGGGTGCGCGACCATAGGCACCCGCATCTGCAAGGGATTTTATATGTAGCGCTATAAAGGTTCCATCCTTCTTTACTCCAATCTTCACCTGAACGGTGAGGGGCATAAGAGGACGGGTTGATGTGAGCTCCTCCTCTCTTGTGTTCACAATCCTGACTGGTTTTCCTACCTTCTTGGCCAAGAGAGCACAAACAACGTATTGCCTCAGCAATTCACCTTTCGCGCCAAAAGCACCCCCAATATATGGTTGAATCACTCTAACCTTGCTTTCAGGTATATCCAAACCCTCAGAGAGAAAATGCCGAACCACAAAGGGATCCATAGAAGTTATCCACAAGGTTAGCTTGCCGGATCCGTCGAAATCGGCCAAACACGCAGTTGGCTCCAGATGGCATTGATGGACATATGGTATGCTGAACTTATCCTCATGTGTGTAGAACGCTTCCCGAAACCCCTTGGTTACGTCACCATATTCGACGTCTACCTCATTGATAATATTCGACTCAGAATCATGAATTATAGGAGCGCAAGGTTCCATCGCTTTCTCAGTATCAAAGACCGCAGGCAGTTCCTCATATTGAATCCTTATCAGATCTAAAGCTTCTTCAGCTGTTTCCTCATCCACGGCTGCTACCCCTGCGATCTCATCGCCCACGTATCGAACCTTATCTCTAGCTAACAGGTAGGTATCTCGCGCTCCAAATGCCCCCCACTTAATTGGGACTTTACGCGGAGAGAGATCCTGGGAGGTTACTATGGCTTTTACCCCCCCCAGCCTTTCGGCCGCGCTAACGTCAACTGATATGATTTTGGCATGGGGATACTTGCTTCTCAAAATCTTCCCATAGAGCATCCCTGGAAGTTTCAGATCTACACTATATTTTGCCCTTCCCGTAACCTTTTCTACAGCATCCACCCTAGGGAGGGATCGACCTACTACTGAATATTGTTCCATTTTGACCTCCTATATCTCGAGATTTCCCATATCAAATCCACCCTGAGGGCTATATTGACTTCCTCAAGGTTTTGACTCTTAATTTGTAATTCTTCAGAGCGTTTCTTCAGCGCCTCCTCGACCTGTTGGCATTTTCCGATCTCCTGCTTGAGCCGCTCATTTACTTTCAACAGTTCTTGGGTGCGTTTCAAAACTTTCTGTTCCAGTTTTTCATAGGCCTCACACAGGAGTTCTTCGGCTTTTTTGCGACCGGTGATATCCCGAACGACGCTTAAAATGGCTGTATTTCCTTTATAGGTGATACGGCGGCTGCCGATCTAAACAGGAATTGGCCTTTTATCTTTTGAATAATGTACACTTTCGAAAAAATGAAATCCTTTTTGCAGAATCATGCGAGTGTTTTTCAATATCCTCTGTTTAGGATAATCCGGAGCAACCAAATCTTCAGACGTCATTTTCAACAATTCTTTGCGGCTGTAACCGAAGAGAGCACATGCTTTGGCTTGTTAAGAATCACGACAGCTGTGGGGTTAGCGTTCGTTAATTCGATTCACCCCTGAGCACTTCATGCAGCACCTTTTCCATCTCTTTCATTTCAAAGGGTTTTGGCACAACCCCGCTAAAACCGTATGCCTTAAAATTTGACATGGCCGGATCATTGGAATAGCCGCTGGAGACAATGGCCTTTACTTCAGGATCGATCTTGAATAACTTTTCAATGGCTTCTTTACCGCCCATCCCTCCGGGAATGGTTAAATCCAGGATGACGGCATTAAAAGGTTTATCCGATTCTTTGGCTGCTTTGTACATCTCAACCGCTTCAGCGCCATCGGCCGCAACCTCAACTTCATATCCCAACTGTTTCAACATTTTTCCTGCCATGTTCCTTAACATCTCCATGTCATCCATGAAAAGAATCCTGCCGCGGCCTTTATCAGGTTGTTCTTCCTTCTTTTCAGGCTTTAGCGCCGTTTTTTCCGAAGCGGGCAGGTAAATATGACAAGTCGTCCCCACACCCTTTTTCGAATCTACGACGATGCGCCCATTGTGGTGCCTGATTATGGAATAGACGGCTGAAAGACCCAGCCCCATCCCTTTTTGAATGCCTCTGTCTTTGGTCGAAAAATAAGGGTCAAATATCTTGGGAAGATTCTCTGCGGAAATACCGGATCCCTGGTCCTGGATGGAAATCTTTACGTATCGGCCTTTTTGTAGACGGAACTCTGATTCTTCTTTTTCTCTCTTAATCACGAGATTTTCTGCGAATAACTTAATTATCCCACCCTCCGGCATAGCTTCAAGGGCATTAATAGTCAGACTGTTGATGACATGTTTTATTTGATCCTCATCATATTCAACCTGCCACAGATCCTCAGGCAGGAAAAATTCACACCTGACATTAGAGCCACTCAAAGCAAAGTTAACCGACTCCTTCACAAATTCAAGAATGGGGGCTGTTTTCTTTACCGGCGCTCCTCCCTTGGAAAAGGTAATCAATTGATGAGTCAGCTCCTTTGATTTTAAAGAGGCATTCTCGGCTTCGGTTAAAAATTCAATGATATCATCTTTACTTTCAGAATCCTTTGCCAAGGAAATATAGCCTAAAATAACAGTCAGAAGATTGTTGAAATCATGGGCGATGCCGCCGGCCAGAATCCCGAGAGATTCTAGTTTTTGGGCTGTTAAAAGCTCTTCCTTCATTTTTTCCCGCTCAGCCATGGTGATGCGTAAGGCCTCATTGGACTTTTTCAAATGTTCCTGGGCCTCGTTTAACTTCTGTATGGTGACCTCCTTGTCTTGATAAAGTCTGGCATTTTCAATGGCGGTGCCGATCTGATGTCCAATGGAAACAAAAAGCCGTATTTCTTCAGCCGTATAAGCACGCGGTTCGATAGATCCCATGGTCATATTGCCCTGCAATTTATCCTTGGCATAAAGCGGTATCACGGCAAGCCCACGGGCACCGGTCCTTGCTGCAAACCCTTTTCTGTTTGCTGTACGGGGATGGGTTAATATGTCTTCAATGACCAGAACATCATCTGGTTTTAAGACAATGCTGGCGGTGCTTTGGCCCAGTTTCGTACTTTTTGCCAGCAGTTCCAATTCATGAGGGGCATGCCCTTTCTGAGCGGCAAACACCAGCTCTTGAGTTTGGGTGTCTAAAAGCCGGACAGAGGTGGAATGCGGCTTGAATAGTTCCATTACTTGATCCAGGGCGTCGTTTAGGATCTGATCAAGGGCCAAGGACTGGTTTACTGTTTGGGAGATAGAAAATAAGGTCGTGAGTGTTTTGTTTTGTTGTTCGCCTTGAGAATACATCTCCCTGTATTTTTCTTCGCTCTCTCGTAGCGCTTCTTCCGTCTTCTTGCGCTCGGTGATGTCAGTATGCGCTGAAACCCAAACTGTTCCGTAATCAGGATGGTCAAACTTGGTAACGCTCGCGTAACACCAAAAGTGGGTGCCGTCCTTCTTGATGCTTTTTATCTCGCCGGACCATTCTTTGTTTTTATTTAGGGATTCTATGATCTCTTGCGCGGTTTCTTCCGGACTCCTTTCGGTAGGCGCATTGACTACAGAAACATTTTTGCCGATAAGCTCGCCTGGACCATAGCCAAACATCTCCTCAAACCGTGGATTGGCATATAGAATCTCCCCATCGCCGGCGCGGATAAGATAAACTCCTTCAGCAAGATTGGCCATAATAACACTGTGCAGTTGGAGCGTTTTCTCCAAATGCTTACGGTCGGTGATATCGGTGAAACAATGTAATGAAGCGGGTCTGCCTTCCCATGTGGTTACCACCCCATTGTTTTCAAGCCATTTGATATCTCCATCCTTTGTAATGATTCTTAAAATATATGTTTCAGGAATTTCTTCTCCTTGGAACCTTTTGATGTTGTACTGCTTTGCCATCTGTTGATCATCCGGATGAACAAAATCCATGAAAGGTCTGCATAACACCTCATCCCTACCATACCCTGTAATTTCAGACATTTTTTGATTTATAAATCTAACCATCCCCTCCTGAGCCACTGTAATCCCTTCATTTGCATTCTCTACAACCCCCCGATACTTCTCCTCGCTCTCGCGTAATGCCGTCCTCGTCCGTATCTGCTCGCTAATATCCCGCATTATTGCCAAAATATGAGTTTTTTCGTTTTCTTTTTTAACGATTGATGTCGAAATAGAAAGCGTCTTTCTCTCTCCATTTTTGGTCGTAATTGTCCATTCTTCAGCTTGAATATCGACACCATCTCTCATTGAAGCCATACGTTCAATCGCACGCTTTTGAACTTCCGGGTCTGGGTACATGGTTTGATACCAACCGAGGCGATTAATTTCATCCATCGCATATTCTGTAATGTCACTCATCTTGGGATTCCAGGAGGTAAATTTCACATACGGTGCATCGGGAATATTGTGGCAAACACAAATTCCGTCAGCGACTTGATTAAAAAGTTCCTCAAGTATTTTTGCTTGTTCGAGCGATTCCTCTGTAGGTTTTGGGGCCATTAGAAAGATCTCCAATCTAAAAAATTAGGAGTAATTCAGCGTGTTGTGCAGCACATAACCTGCATTTGTCAACAGTATCTGCCGCCAAAATTTCATTGACGTATATTTTTTGTATCCTGTAGTTTCGGATGTGTTTGAAAAGTGCATCTTGCCACAGTGCTGGGTCAGGTAAGGTCGAAATCAGGTACAGATTGAGAATTAACTATTCAATATCATAGACAAGCTAAAACCACAATATGTCTTTGGGAGGTTGTGAGGTTCGGCTACAGATTTCTTGCCGGACTCCAAACATATCCTATTTTTTAGACGCATTGTGATATCATTGCCTGATATCGGACGATATCTATCGGATGCTTCAGACTGCATTGATGTTCCGACCAGATGCCGGAAGATTAATTAGGGGAAGTGGGGGCTTACGGAAGATCCGTTGGAATCTTTCTGGTACAGGTAAAAGAGGTGCTTTACGTGTAATCTACTATTGGAGTCCTCCTGATACGATTTTCATGCTTTTCCCGTATAGGAAGTCGGAACAAGAAGATTTGACGCCGGATCAGCTCAAAATTCTCCGGCAAATGGTAAAGGAGTTTTTGTTATGAAAAAAGAACAGTTTGAAAAGCTTGTCATCAGTATTAAAGAGGCTGGGGATATAAAATCCGGGCTTAGTAAGCCGAGTCGTATGTATGAAATAAAGCCGCCTGATATTAAGAATGTACGAGAGAAACTCAATGTCTCTCAGAATGAATTTGCGATCATGATTGGAGTCAGCGTTCGAACTTTACAGAACTGGGAGCAAGGCAGAAGAAAACCAGAAGGGCCTGCTAATGCATTGTTAAGAATAGCATCAATGAATCCCCAGGCGGTTCTTGATGCCCTACACGTTGAATAGGAGCAGCCAATAAACGGATTATAACTCGGCTATAATTTCCACCTATAGATCTCCCTTTATTTCTATCATTTTAACTGCCGGGCGACTGTATAAAAATCGGCGGGATTATTAAAGATGGAGCGGATAGGCCGCTTGACACAAAGCCCTTTTCTTGACATACTTTTCTTTACAAAAAGAAAGTTTCCGTAACTTAGATATCGATTTTGCGAACATGAAAAATGTAAAAATCAAATCAATGTTTCGGCCATCTCTTTTCTGGGATGCGGATAAAATCGATACATGGGATCATGCCGATTACATTATCGCTCGAATCCTGGACTATGGAGACATGAATGATGTAAAGACGCTCAGAAAAATATATTCCGATGAAAAAATCATCGAAGTCGTCCGTACAAGAAGAGGGTTACTCCCACAAACCGGAAAATATTGGGCGGTCAAATTCAATATCTCCTTAAATGATGTCTCATGTTTGAAGAAGTATTACCGGAAAATGCTATAAGTGTCGTCGAATCACTGGGAACCCGATTAGAGGAGTTTTATTTGTCCGGTGGGACGGGATTTGCATTGCAATTGGGACACAGAAAATCGAATGATTTCGTTTTCTTTTCACCGAAGCCGTTTAAAAAGGATTTCATCGATCTTTATGCGGCAGACAAAATGAAATATACCATTGCAGACATCTGCGGCTTTTTTAAACAGCGCTTTAAGGCTTTTGACCTAAACGTTTATCACGTATTGAAAAGCCTGGTCTTTTTTGAAGATGCTGAGAAGGAACCTTCTCCGGAGATGCTATTATCAGGCCAAGAATGGAAATGGGATACGATTAAGTCCTTTTTTATTGTGAATCTTGAATTGTTTGAGAAAGAATTGACTCAGGAAATTTGATACCCGAAAATTAGGCACTGTTGTTTCCGCACGGCCGTCTGGGCCAGGTTTCGTCCTGGTTGGGGCAGATACGGCTGGTGCGCTTGGTGAAGGGTATCTGACAATTCTTGGCCCAAGGGAGGATAATAAAAATAACTTTATTTTTTGACCGCGGGAAATGTAGACGATGAAAGAAGAATCCGTTCATCACCATAGCCTGCCTGCCGTCAAGATCGCCTTGTTTCGGGCTTTCTTTCGCGGGCGCGACGACGTCTATCCCCGCCGATTCGAGAGCCGAAAAACCGGCAAGTCCGGCTACCAGCCCGCTTGCGCCAACGAATGGGTGAAAAGCCTGTGTGATAAACGCTCTGTCAAGTGCACACAGTGCCCGAACTGCCGATTTATTCCCGTCGCGGACGATGCGATCCGCTGGCATCTTTCAGGGCAGGACGACGCAGGCCACGCTTTCGTCATGGGTGTCTACCCGATGCTCCAGGACGAAAAATGTTTTTTCGTGGCAGCCGATTTCGACAAGAAAAGCTGGCCTGAGGATACCAAGGCATTTATGGAAACATGCCGCCGGATGAATCTGCCTGCGGCATTGGAGCGGTCCCGTTCCGGAAATGGCGGCCACGTATGGCTTTTTTTCGATGAGGCTATTCCGGCTGCCTTGGCGCGTAAGCTCATTTCATACATCCTCACCGAGACGATGGAACGCCGTCCGGATATCGGCCTTGATTCCTACGACCGATTTTTCCCCAGTCAGGACACATTGCCCCAAGGAGGGCTGGGAAGCCTCATCGCGCTGCCGCTGCAGAAGCAGGCGCGAGAGCATGCAAATAGCGTGTTTCTCGATGAACGCTTCATTCCCCATGCGGACCAGTGGGCATTTCTGGCAACCGTGCGGAAGATTTTCCGCTCCGAGGCGGAACGGATTGTGTGTGAAGCTGAAGCAAAAGGACGGATCGTGGGAGTCCGTCTTGCCCCCATGAATGAAGACGATCATGCGCCCTGGGCGGCGCCGGCTTCGCGCCGGTGCAAGGAACCTCCGATCAACGCACCGCCCAAGAGACTGGAACTCGTTTTCGGAGACCAGGTCTACATCGCCAAAGAGGGGCTTCCTCCGGCTCTTCGTAACCGGCTGCTCCGGCTGGCGGCCTTTCAGAACCCCCAATTCTACAAGGCGCAGGCCATGCGTCTTTCGACTTACGGCAAGGATAGGATCATCGCCTGCGCCGAGGATTACCCGCAGCACATCGGTTTGCCGCGCGGATGTCTGGAGGACGTGCGAAGACTTCTGGCGGAGCTGAAGATCAAGGCCGTGGTCCACGACCAACGTTTTGGGGGCAGACCGCTTTCGGTCTCGTTTCAAGGGGAATTGCGACCAGAACAGAAGGCTGCTGCCGACGCGATGGCCGCACACGATATTGGGGTCCTATCCGCCACTACGGCATTCGGAAAAACAGTGGTCGCAGCGTGGTTGATCGCCCAACGAGGGGTCAACACCCTGGTCCTCGTGCATCGCCGGCAGTTACTGCAGCAGTGGGCTGAGCGATTGTCCATGTTTTTGGGCTTGCCGATCAATGAGATCGGCCGGATCGGTGGCGGCCGGAAAGAGGTGACTGGCGCGCTGGACGTGGCGGTCATCCAAAGCCTGGTACGCAAAGCCGTAGTCGACGACCGGGTGGGCGACTATGGCCATCTTGTGTTCGATGAATGCCACCATCTGCCTGCCGCAAGCTTTGAGCAGGTCGCCCGGCGGGCAAAAGCCACGTTTTTTACGGGCCTGTCGGCCACCGTGACGCGCAAGGATGGTCGTCACCCGATCATTTTCATGCAATGCGGTCCGGTGCGGTATCGCGTCGATCCTAAGAAACAGGCCCTTGCGCGACCGTTCCGACACAACGTATTTGTACGACCAACCGGCTTTCAGTCCCGGGCAACACCCGGCCCGGACGTTCGCAGCCAGTTTCACGACCTATACGACGAGCTGGTCGCCGATGAAGCACGCAACCGGCTCATCTGCAGGGATGTGATTCAAACCGTCCGGGAAGGACGTTCGCCGGTTGTCTTAACGGAACGAACCGAGCACCTTGAGCATCTGGCGAAAAAGCTTTCTCCTGATGTGCGCCACCTGATCGTTTTTCGAGGCGGTATGGGCAAAAAAACGCTAACTGGCGTTTCCACCCGATTGGCAGGCGTTCCCGAAAATGAAGGCCGGGTGTTGCTGGCTACCGGCCGATGTATTGGAGAAGGTTTCGACGATGCCCGGCTGGACACCCTGTTTCTTGCTCTGCCGGTGTCGTGGCGCGGGACCATCACCCAGTATGCAGGCCGGCTTCACCGCCTGCACGATCGCAAGCGCGAGGTTCGCGTATACGACTACGCCGACCTGGACGTACCCATGCTGGCAAGGATGTTCGACCGGCGTTGCAAGGGATATGAGGCGATCGGTTATACGGTCCAGTTACCGGCCAGCGCCATACCGGGTTGGCCGGCCGATGTACCGCTTCCCGTCGATCCTTTGTGGAAACAGGACTATACCGCCAGCGTCCGGCGCTTGATTCGCGATGGTGTAGATAGGCCGCTTGCCACCCTGTTTGTCCATGCGACCCGTTCCGTGTATCCCGGCTCAGAAGGTGTCGAACGCGCCCGAAGCGCGACCGAGGCGTTCCTGTATCGCCGGTTGGAGTCACTGCCCCAGACAACCGGCAAGTTCCGACTGAATACGGAGTTGCCCATTGCCTTCGACGGCCGGGGCAAAATGGAGGTCGATCTTCTACATGCCGATGCGCGCGTGGCAATCGAGCTGGATGGCGCGCAGCATCTGGCCGATCCCCAGGCTTACCGTCGCGACCGGCGCAAGGATTTATTGCTTCAGGAGAACGGTTATGTCGTCTTGCGGTTTCTTGCCGAAGACGTGGGGACACAGCTCGACGATGTGCTCGACGCAATTGTGCGCATGCTGGCGAATCGGCAGAGGACGTAATAATATGCCACTTAACTGGTTGTAAAATCTATATCCCTGTGGAACATGCATATCGTGTTTGAAAAATTTAAAAGTTGTAATGCCCTTTTGATTTGATATTGATAAATTTTTTCAAACTCGATATATGAGAATTTATTTGGAGAAATGGCACGAATTCTTTGGCAGTTGACATTCAGGAGCCTATTGCGCAACATGTATCCATAATGGTGTTTTACCCGAAAAGTTATTGAATGTCGTACTGTTAAGGCAAATTATCAATTGATGCCATGCCGATTGAAAGCACACATTATGGTCAATTGTATGAAATCAGGGGCGTATTAACGGGGCCAAATCATAAGAAGCTTTCTGTCTGTACCGTTTGGATAACAGAAAATGCAACCGGTTTAACGAAATTCATCACCATGTACCCGGATAAGAGGGGGTGATAAACATGAAATATCAATTATTTGAAGAAGTTGTTTTAAAAAAAGAATTTCCAGATCAAAGACTGAAGGAGGGTGATATTGCGACTGTCGTGGAATATCATCCGGTTTCTGATGGGGAGGATGGATATTCTTTGGAAGTATTTAATGCTGTCGGCGATACCATAGCCGTCATAACAGTACCTGAATCTTCTATTGAAACGTTAACAAAAGATGGAATTTTCACTGTGCGTTTGCTGGCAACTGGATAATACCTAACGGCCGCTTCCCATTTTCCCCTTGATTTTTATGTCGCTATGGGCGCATAAAATCAGCATGGTACTCAATTGTAAGCGGCCCTTGTTTTTTTTCTATTGCGTACATCCAGCCGGATATCGATAATGGTGTTTTACACCAAAAGTACCTAAATGCCGCATTGTTTCGACTATGATTGCGCCAATTCGCTGCCGGCAGAGCTACTCAATGGGGACGCAGCATTAACGAAGAGTTGGGGCTCAATCTGAAAACTGTGCAAAACGCATAAATGCATGGTCCCTTTGTCCTCTATCTGGGAAATCGCTTCATGGTGAATAAATTCAAACGTGTTTAAACAATTGATATTTCGATAGGGTAGCGATATAGTTGTCATTATCGAATCAAATTTTATCTGTATTCCTTCTTGTTTTGCTTGAAAATGCTCGAATTGGGCAAAGGCATGCCACAAGAACTAAAATACGACGAAATCGGCTACTGGTCTGAAATTAAACTCGACATTATCCGAGAATATGCTGCCGTATAAATAAACAACCCTGCAGCTTGCTGCAGGGTTGTTTATTCAAAAGATCTTACTATATGTAAGAGAGTGTTCATGGTGCCGGAAAAATTTTTCGACGAAGCCGATTGGGACAAAATAGAGAAATTACATGAAAATGTTAGTCTGAAGAAAATTGTCAGACAATCCTTTAATAACGAGACCTTCAAGGATTTCGTTATATTTGATAATCGTGGCGTTCTCGTATCGGAATCGCTTCGGAATTTTATAATTAGCTTGCTTTATTCAATCACCTCTTGTTGCAGGCGCAATGCTTTGGGATGCAAGCCCGGAAATTATCAAAACCCTTGATAGGACGGGATATTATTTGGGAATAGCTTATCAGGTCCGGGATGATGTGATAGATGTCATAGGCGACTCAGAGTTCACAGGAAAGCCTATTGGTGTAGATGTTCGGCGACGTAAAATGCGTCTCCCGTTGATTCAGGCGCTTCAGGAATTAAGTGGAAGAAAAAGGCGGAAGCTTGAAGACCTATTACGAGCTACAAGTCTATCCGACGAAGCCCTTAGTGAGGCGCTCTGCTTAATAAAGGAAAGCGGTTCCATTGAGTATTGCATTTCCAAGACAAAGGAATACTGTGAGCGTGCCGCCGATGCCATGAACATTCTTTCAGAAGACATCGCATCGCTGAAGGTCCACCTCTATGTTGTTGCAAACTGGATTGCCTCTTTTGAGGATGGGACATAGAATTAAGGAGAAGATTATGGGACAGTTGCTAATTAGCTTCAGAAAGAAAAGCAAAAATGCAGAGGAAAACGTCGTAAGTCATCCTCATTCCGATGGTTCAAACAAATACAATAACACACCACAGAGCCTATCATCCGGAAAAAGTGAGGATAAGATTTACACCTTACACAAAATAAAGGGCTAATAGATGATGCCTTAAGAATTATCCCGAGTTATAACCGAGCAAACAGAATCGCAACAGACATATTTTCCATTTTTCCGGCAAACCCTCTTTATCTAAATTTTACCCAACTCCAAAATAGCCTTGACTATTTTGGAGTTTTGGTTAATATGGCCATATGCGTTATATCACGCCTTATGTCCTTGCGGATTTAAAGCAAAAAATGGTCTTTGTGGGCGGTCCTCGGCAAGTCGGAAAAACAACGCTGGCCAAGGCCGTTCTTTCAGAGAACTTTCCGGCAGGCCGCTACCTGAACTGGGATTATGACGAGGACCGCCAGGATATCCTGCGCAAAAGATGGAGCACTGAAAATAACCTGCTGGTGTTCGACGAGCTGCATAAATTCCCTCGCTGGAAAGGTTGGATTAAGGGGATTTACGATGTATCCCACGAAAAGCACACTTTTCTGATAACCGGTTCGGCCCGTCTTGACATTTACCGGCGAGGCGGCGATTCCTTAATGGGGCGATATCATTACTGGCGTCTGCATCCCTTTACTCTTGACGAAATTCCCGATGGCATTTCGCCGGAAGAGGCATTTAAGAGACTTATGACCGTCGGCGGATTCCCGGAACCATTTCTGGATGGGGATGAACGCCACGCGCGCCGGTGGCGGCGGGAACGGTTTGACCGGGTACTTCGTGAAGACGTGCGGGACCTGGAACAAATACGTAATATTCAGTTGCTCGGCATGTTTCTGGATATGCTTCGGTATCGCGTCGGCGGGCTGATCACCGTATCCAACCTGGCATCTGATTTACAAATTTCTCCCAAAACCGCCAAGGCATGGCTTGAGGTTCTGGAAAGAATGTATCTTGTCTTTATTGTTTGGCCCTATACAAAATCTCTGCCAAGAGCGGTGTTAAAGCCTCCCAAAGTATATTTTTTTGATAATGGCGATGTGTTGGCAGATGAGGGCGCGCGCTTTGAAAATCTTGTGGCGGCATCACTTTTAAAACGGCTGCATTTTCTTGAGGATCGAGACGGGTATCGATATGAGCTGCGTTACATTCGGGATAAGGAAGGACGGGAGGTTGATTTTGCCGTCATAAAGGAAGGACGGCTGGAAGAGTTGATCGAAGCAAAATATTCTGATGACAATATTTCGAAACATCTTCTTTATTATGCAAAGCGCCTAAAACCGGAAAAAGCCACACAGATCGTGGCCAATATAAGAAGGCCCTATGATAAGGGGCAAATTAGGGTGGTTGATCCGATTACGTATTTTCGGGAACCGATATGATTAATCAACTCATACTTAACGGGATAATCGCAGGAAGTGTCTATACCCTGGTTGCTGTTGGCTTTGCGGTTATCTACCGAACGGTAAGGTTTTTTCACTTTGCGCACGGCGTTGTGTTTACCGCAGGGGCTTATTTTACATATTTATTCAAGGCTTGGATGGGCTGGCCGGTTATCGCTGCAATTCCAATATCAATCGGTTTATGCGCCGTGCTCGGCGTTATCATCGATAGCTTCGTCTACCGTCCTCTCAGGCATAAAGGTGCATCTTCTCTGATACTGCTTTTAGCATCCCTATATTTGTAATCGGTGCGGTTATGGCTTCGGTAGCGGGGGCCGTATATGCTTATTATATCAGTTTCATCGACCCCACCAGCTTCACGGTAATGGAATCGATTTTTATTATATCCATCGTTATTATTGGCGGGGCCGGCAACATCTGGGGGTCTGTTCTGGCGGCGGCCGTGCTAGTTGTTCTGCCGGAGGCCTTACGGTTTTTGGGAATGCCGAGCGCTATCGCCGCCAATATGAGGCAAATTATTTACGGTGCCTTGTTGGTCATTTGCATGCTCTTTCGTTCCCAGGGTTTTATCGGTGAATATTCCTTTAAGAAATAAATCATGCCTATTTTAGATATCATAAACATTAATAAGAATTTTGACGGGACGATCGCTCTTGATGATTTTTCCTTAGAGATTGCGCAAAATTCCATCACCGGACTTATAGGCCCTAACGGGGCCGGCAAGACCAC
>JAUYIZ010000052.1 GCA_030688615.1 Desulfobacterales bacterium
AGCTCCGAGGCGCTCAGGCAAGCCCAGTTGAACCCCAAGGAAAATGCCAACCTGATTGTCCGGGTGGCAGGTTTCAGCGCATTTTTCATCTACCTGGACAAAGGGGTCCAGGACGAAATAATCAAAAGAAGCGAGCTGGAATTCTAAGGAGGAAAAAAAAGCAGTGGCACGACCCTATCGATATACTCCACAGATGTACGCGGAATACAAGAGCAAAGGATACTGGAACTCTGAAACGCCATCGGATCTGTGGCGGCGCAACGCAAAAGACTACCCGGATAAAGAAGCCATCGTCGATTCCGGGACCCGGCTGACCTGGCAGCAGGCCAACCAATGGATCGACCGGCTGTCTCTGGGATTTTTGGAGCTGGGCTTTAAGAAGGATGATCTCATCGTGCTGCAGCTGCCCAACAGCGTGGAGCTTTGCCTGTTGCGGGTGGCCATGGAAAGGGCCGGGTTGCTTTGCCTGCCGGTGTTGAGAACCTGGCGGCACCGGGATCTGGGCTATGCTCTAAAGCAGGTGGATGCCGCCGGAATCGTAATTCCCCGGCAGTTTCGAGAGTTTGATTATTTTCAAATGGTGGCAGAGCTCCGGCCGGGCCTGCCCGAGCTCAAGCAGGTATTTGTCACCGGCGACACGGTGCCGCCAGGGGCTGTTTCCATCCGGAAGATGGTTGAGACGCCGCTGGAAAAAAAATATCCCATTGATTTTCTTAAAAAAACACAGTTCCCGGCGGAAGAATTTTCTTTGATTCTGCCCACCGGGGGCACCACGGGATTTCCAAAATTTGTCGAGAACCCCATATGTGCCGTCATGGTCCGCGACCGTGCCTGTGTTACAAACCTGAAGCTCAACAGCGCCGACGTGATCGGCGCTTTGTCGCCCACCTCCGGCGGGACAAATGCCCGGGCATACTTCGGGGCGCCGATGATCGGCGCTAAAATTGCCATGCTGGAACATTTTACACCCAAAACCGCCCTGGCGTTTATCGAAAAAGAGAAAATCACCGTTACGCCCCTTGTCCCGACCCAGCTTGCCATGATGATCAGAGAACCTGATTTTGAAAACTACGATCTGACCTCTTTGCGGCTTGTTTTGACCATGGGCGCCCCTTTGCCTTACGAGCTTGCCGTGGAGGTTGAAGAAAAACTGGGCTGTCCGATCGTTCCCAACTACGGCAGCATCGATTGCGCGGCTGCGTGCACGGGATCCCTCCAGGAGGTTTCCGAGCTGCGCCTGCGCACGGTGGGCAAACCCTATGGGGGCGCCCAAGTCCGGCTGGTGGACGAGGAGGGCCGGGAAATTTCCCCGGACCGGGTTTCCGGGGAAATTCAGATCCGGGGCCCCGGGGCCAGCTCCGGGTATTTTCGGGACCACGAGGCGACCCGGCAGGCCTGGACCCCGGATGGATGGTATAAAACAGGCGATCTGGGCACCTTTGCCGTAAATGGAGATCTCGCCATCGTGGGGCGTAAAAAGGAGGTTATTATCCGGGGCGGGCAGAATATTTATCCGGTTGAGATTGAGAATCTTCTGGCGGCCCATCCAAAAATTTTACACGTTGCCGTGGTTAAAATGCCCGATGATCTCATGGGGGAAAAAGCCTGCGCCTATGCGGTCGCCAAACCCGGCGAGTCGCTCACTTTTGATGAACTGATTGCCTTTTTAAAAGAGCAGGGCATCGCGCCTTATAAATGGCCCGAGCGCCTGGAAACGCTGGAGGCCCTGCCTCTGGGGGCGGACGGCCAGAAGGTGCTTAAGATGGAGCTGGAGAAGGACATTGCGGCGAAAATTCAATCCAACGCTAAGGGAATATAGTCTTGACCGATCCTGAGCACAGAAAAGTAAAGGCGGAAGAAATTATTCAGGTGGCGAGCCACTTGTTCAGCACCCGGGGATATGATGCGACATCTCTGAAAGATATCGCTGATGAAGTGGGCCTCCACAAGACAAGCCTGTTTCATTATTTTAAAAACAAGGAAGAAATCCTGATGGGCATCATGGATCAATCCCTCAACGAGCATTTGACGATTCTGGACGAGATCGTAAACGATCCCCGCTTGACCGGGATGGAAAAGCTAAAGTATGCGCTGGAAAAACAAGTTCTGGTCACGTGTAAATATAAAGACCATATCAATGTCTATTTAAGCGAAATCAGAAGCCTGTCTTCAGAAAATCAGAAAAAGTACAAGAGCAAGAGAAAAGATTACGAGGGTTATTTTGATAAAATTATCCGGGAGATTCAGGCGGATGAAGGCACAGATCTCTTTAAAGGTTTGAACCCCAGGCTGGTCCGGTTCGGCCTGTTGGGCATGTGCAACTGGGTCATCAAATGGTACTCGGATACCGGGCCCATGAAGGCCCAGGACATCGCGGATGATTTTTACAGGATGGTAACGAAAAAATAGAGGTGACCAGCAATGAGTGAAGATCTTGTGAAGGCCATAGCCGATTTGAAGGAAGAAGATGCCCTCAGGATAACCAGGCAGAGGCTGGAAAGCGGTGATGTGCCCAGGTTGATCCTGGAAGACAGCCGGAAGGCCATGGAGATTGTGGGCCAGCGATTTGCCGGCGGCGAGTATTTTATGCCGGACCTGATATATTCGGGGGAGATTTTGAAGGTGGTGACCGAGATGGTCAAACCAAAACTGGGACAGGTTGCCCAAACCAGCCGGCTGGCTAAATTCGTCCTCGGAACCGTTGCCGGCGATATACACGACATCGGCAAGGACATCGTCTCTTTTATGCTGGATGTAAACGGGTTCGAAGTCCATGATCTGGGTGTCAATGTTCCGCCCGGCAAGTTCGTAGAGAAGATCGCAGAGGTCAAGCCGCAGATCGTGGGCCTGAGCGGCTTTCTGACCCTGGCATTTGACTCCATGAAAGAGACGGTGGAAGCGATAAAGGCGGCCGGGCACAGGGATCAGGTGAAGATTATGATCGGTGGCGGCCAGATGGATGCGCAAGTATGCAAATATGCCGGCGCCGATGCCTACGGCCGGGATGCGATGGCCGGGGTAATGCTGGCCAAGCAATGGACCAAAGGGTAGGGACAATTGGAAAAATCTCCTGAAGAATTATATGCCGAGAGAACACAGCGGGTTGAAGCGGCCATCCGGCTGCAGGTGCCGGACCGGGTTCCCATCATGATGCGCCCCGGTTTTTTCCCGGCCAAGTACGCCGGGATCACTTGTGAGGATGCGTTTTACGACTTTGGCAAGTGGATGGCGGCGGTGAGGAAAACCATCCTGGATTTTGCGCCGGACATGTTCCATGCGTCGGCCGGAAATCTGCCGGGGGGGCTGCTGGAAGTTCTGGACAACAAGCAGATCAAGTGGCCCGGCCATGGCGTGCCCGCCAACCACACCTTCCAGTTCGTCGAGGGGGAATACATGAAAGCCGACGAATACGATGCCTTCCTGGACGACCCCTCCGACTATGTTCTGCGGACCCTTCTGCCGCGCAACAACGGGGCGCTGGAAGCGCTCCGGATGCTTCCGCCGCTCCGGTCCATGATGTTCGGCTACGGGGCCTTGATGTCAACCCGGGTGCTGACCCGGCCGGAATTAACCGCCGCCTTTGAGGCCCTCGGCAAAGCCGGCCGGGAGGCCTCGCGGTGGCAGGCCGAAACCGGCGCTTTCGGCACGGAAATGGCCGGGCTGGGATTTCCCCAGTCCTACACGGCGGTCTCGACCGCGCCCTTCGACGTGATTTCAGACCATTTGAGAGGCATGCGCGGCTCGATGCTGGACATGTACCGGCAACCCGACAATCTGCTTGCCGCCTGCGAGAAAATATTGCCCATGTCCATCGAGCGCGGCGTCTCGGCCGCCAAACGCAGCGGCAACCCCCGGGTATTTATTCCCCTCCACCGGGGCGCCGATGGTTTCATGAGCTCGAAACAGTTTGAAATCTTCTACTGGCCGACGTTAAAAAGGCTCATGCTGGCTTTGATCGATGAGGGCTTAACCCCCTATCCCTTCTTTGAAGGGGACTACACGTCACGCCTCGAGTACTTGCTGGAACTGCCGAAAGGCAAGGTGCTCGGTCAATTCGGCCAGGTGGATATGGCCAGGGTCAAGGAAATCCTGGGCGACACCATGTGTCTGCGGGGCAATGTTCCGTCCTCTTTGCTGCAGACCGGCACCCCCCAGGATGTCATCGACTACTGCAAAAGACTCATCGACGTGGCCGGCAAGGGGGGCGGGTTTATCATGTCCCATGAAAGCGCCCTGGATGAGGTGAAGCCGGAAAATCTTAAGGCCATGATTGACTTTACCAAGGAATATGGCGTGTACCAATGAACCGTGCCCGGGGATATTCCGGCAGGACGTAACGGTATATGAGCCGGGAGTGATAGATGGAAACCAGGATATCCAGCGCCGCCAGACAAGTGATTATCGGTCCTGACCGGCCGACGGTGCTCATCGGCGAGCGTATCAATCCTGCGGGCAAGAAAAAAATGGCCCAGGCGGTCCTGGCGGGCCGGCTGGAGATCGTTGCCCGGGAGGCACAGGCCCAGGAGCGGGCCGGAGCGGATATCGTCGATATCTGCGTCAGTGCCTTCGGCGTTGACGAGGCCGCCCTGCTGCCCCGGGCGGTGGAGGTTGTCATGGATGCCACGGATGTGCCCCTCTGCCTTGACAGCTCCAGCCCGGCGGCGCTGGAAGCCGCCCTCAAAGTCTATACGGGCAAGGCGCTGATCAACTCGGTTACCGGCGAGGAGCATTCTCTGGCCAGGATTTTGCCCCTGGTCAAGACATACGGGGCGGCGGTCATCGGTTTGACACAGGACGATGACGGCATTTCACGCGACCCGGAGCGGCGGGTTGCCGTGGCGCATAAGATCGTGCAGCGGGCCGAGGCGGCGGGCATTGCCCGCGAGGATATCCTCATCGACTGCCTGGCGCTGGCGGTCGGCGCTGATGCCGGGTCCGGCCGGGTCACCCTCGAAACCATACGAATGGTCAGGGAAAGCCTGGGGGTGAACCTGGTTTTAGGGGCCAGCAACATCTCGTTCGGACTGCCGCTGCGTGACGTGCTCAACAGCGCCTTTGTGGTGATTGTGAGCGCCGCCGGGGTGAACAGCCTTATCGTGGACGCGGCCAAGGTGCGCCAGATGATCCTGGCCGCCGACCTGGTGCTGGGCCGTGACGTGCGCGCCAGGCGTTATATCGAGGCCTACCGGCGCCGGGACCCTTGAAACATGTTGAATTCTGCAAAGGTTTCACACCGTCTGAAGCAGCCAATACGAATTGGTGATTTTTTATAAGAAAATGATGTGATGATATTTATCTTGTAGATAGGCTCTTCTTTTCAACCGCATATGTTTATCCAACCTTGTCAGTTGCCGATAACTTTTTACTTCTTTGGATCGGCTAATATTTTAAAAAGATAAGAACTTGCTTTTTATAAAGAAAAATATTGGCAATAGCAATAGTAAATCGGGCTGAAGCCCACCCCAACATGTTGGGGTGGGCTTCAGCCCGATAAAACCTGATAAAAATGAGCGGATAAATTGAAGAGGAATT
>JAUYIZ010000087.1 GCA_030688615.1 Desulfobacterales bacterium
GGATCAGCATGCGCGAGGCGGTGTCAAAACCGCCGCCGGGGCTTACCGGAATAATGTAGGTAATGGTTTTGGATGGAAATTTTGCTGCCGCATTCCCGCGCGTCATGGCCGGAACAATCAAAAATACCAGAAAAAGGATGATTAGTAAGCGGTTGGTGTTTCCGGATGTTTTTTCAGTCATGTCTCCCTCCTTTGATTAAAAATTGCCCCACCTGTCGTTAAAATGCCGCTGCCATTTGGAAAACACCTCGGACCTCAAGGCATCGCTGTTCAGGGATGTGGGCGGAAAATCCTTGATCCACGAATATGGTTTGACCGCATAAATAATTCCGTGAGAGTTGGTATAATCGTCCGTGGGCTTGCGGATCCCGGGATCCAGGGGACTGCTCCAGGATTTTTTGACGATATCCATTTCTTTCGGATCAGACCGCGTGCAGATGGCCCACATCACGTCCTCGATGTCGTGCATATCATTGAAATTCATCATCGCTCGGTCCTGATGGGTTGAAAGAAAAAGAAGATCTCATAACAGCCTGGAAAAAATAGATAACCGGATTGCCGGCGGGGCGGGGGCATTGAAAACAAAGACCGCCACACATATTTTAACCCTACAAAGTGATGCCTGTAGGGTTAAAATATGCATTCAGCGCTCAATAAAGGCTTCCCCGGTTCAAGGTGGGATTGAAAATTCGATCTATTTTTTCTTTTTCTTTTTGGCCGCGTCGTCACCGCCGCTCTGGGCAAAACTTACCGGTGCCTGGTCGATAATTTTATAGTCCGCGTCGGTGGCCGTGATGACGTAAGCGCCTTGCTTGACCAATTTTTGCCCGACATAGCGCCCGGCTTCCCATGTGGTTGCCCATACGCCGTTTTCATTGGCTTTGGGCTCCGGGTTCAGGGCATATCCGATGTCCGACTGCAAGCCGTCGTCCGTGGTAAAAAGAAGGCGAACTTCCTGGCCGGGTTTGAAGCCGGAGCCTAAAATGATTACTTTAGACGTTTTGCTCATCTGGACCACCGGCGTACCGATGACAACTTTAGGGCTTGCTTCCTCTGCGTGGCTGGCGGTGGCTGTGATCTGAATTAAACCCAGCACCATGACTATCGCAATCAATCCCCCAATGACTTTTTTCATGAAAACCTCCTTTTGTTTTGAACATTGAATAACGAAAAAGGTTCTAAGCGCTCTTTAGGACTGTGGTGAAACCTGGAAGATTTCTATTATGCCTTAACTATAAACAAGAAAAAGAGATGTCAAGAAAAAAAATAATGCGACAAAAACCGACGGATGATTTTGATGGAAGATAACATGACATGCTCTGGCTGTCAATGAAAGAATGCATTAAAAAATGATGGCCTCGTTAAAAGGACGGACAAGGATCAGGCGGGCGGCTTAAAACAGCTGTTTAACAGCGCTCCATCCCATTTTACGGCGCAAAATCCCCAGTTGATCCTGGAGGGGGAGATTTTTGGGGCAAACATCTTCACAGCCTAAAAGCCCCATGCAACCGAAAATGCCCGCGTCCGTGCCGATGATATCAAAATATGCCTTTTCCGTGCGGCCGTCCCTGGGGTCCATCATGAACCGGGCGATGCGGTTCATGGCCGCGGCGCTTAAAAAATCCTCGCGCAGGTTTGCTACGGCGCAGGCGGCCACACAACAGCCGCACTCGATGCAGCGTTCCAGTTCATAAATGTCTTCGGCCAGGGCGTTGTCCATTTTTTCTTCCCGGGACAAGGGGTCAAAAATTTTTTCCGTGTGAATCCAGGATTCAACTTTTTCATTCATGGCCCTGAACCATGTTCCGGTATCCACGGACAAATCGCCGATAAGTTTAAAGATCGGCAGGGGCAGCAGGCAGATTTCCGCCGGCAGGGTCCGGGTTTGGGTCTTGCATGCCAGGCCGGGCCGGCCGTTGATGATCATGGCGCAGGAGCCGCAGATGCCGGCCCGGCAGCAAAAATCAAACTGAAGCGACGGGTCCTGCTCTTCCCGGATACGGGTCAGGGCAATAAAAAGCGTCATGTTGAGCGTTTCTTCCAGATAAAATTTTTCCGTGCGGGGATGTGAAGCCGGATCCTGGGGGTTATACCTGAATATATCAAATGACAGTTTTCGTTCCATTGTAATCTCACAGATTCTATTCGTTACATCCGATGATTTCACACGCGCCATACCCGCGTTGTCCGGGAGCAAGTTCCATGACATCACACACGGGTTCGTAATTCAAGGCGGGCAGGGTATCGTCCCCGGACCATGTGGCAAGGGTCCGGTTCAGCCAGTCCCGGTCATCTCTTGCCGTATGGTCTTGCCTGGCGTGACAGCCCCGGCTTTCCGTGCGCTTTAGCGCGGCATAGGTCACGCACAGAGCCAGTTTTACCGTGCCCTGGATCCGTAAAGCCAGCCCGAGCTCCGGGTTTGCGCCGGCGCCGTTGCTGCGCAGGCCGACTTTTTTCGCCCGCGCGTAAAGGGCCTGCAGGGCGTCAACGGCTTCCTGAAGGTCTTTCCCGTTTTTGAAGATTCCCGCACGCTCCATGAGTTCGTTTTTAACGGCGCTGCGAATTTCATATACATTTTCATTGCCGTCCTTGGCATGGACCAGCCGGTAGATCCGTTCCTGTTCTTTTTTTACGGCATCCCGGATAACGGATGAGTCAAAATTTACCTCATGTCCCTGCAGAAATTTTGTTATCTGTTTGCCGACGATTTTTCCGCCGACAATGGTTTCCGCCAAAGAGTTTCCCCCCAGGCGGTTAAAACCGTGAAGGTCCCAGCAGGCGGCTTCACCGGCGGCGAAAAGTCCTTTGAGTCCGTAGGCTGCGCCGTTTTTATCGGTTCTTACCCCTCCCATGCTGTAATGTTGCGCCGGCCGCACCGGGATCAGCTGGGTAACGGGGTCAATTCCTAAAAAATTGTGGCAGATCTCATCAACTTCCTGCAATTTTGTTTTGATATGCCTGGCGCCCAGATGCCGGATGTCCAGCCAGAGATGATCTCCGTAAGGGCTTTTGACGCCGAATCCCCTCTGGATATGCTGAGTCATCCAGCGGGAGACAACGTCCCGGGAGGCCAGTTCGGCTTTTTCAGGCTCGTATTCGTTCATGAAGCGGTTTTCGTTGACATCCAGCAGGGTCCCGCCGTCACCCCGGCATCCTTCGGTCATGAGGATATTGCCCGGAACAATCCCGGTGGGGTGAAACTGGACTGCCTCGGGATTGCCAAGGGGAACAATTCCGGTCTCAAGGGCCATGATGGCGCCGGAGCCGTCATTGATCACCGCATTGGTGGATTCCCGGTAGAGTTGCCCATAGCCTCCGGTGGCAATGAGCGTGGCAGGACTCAGGTAGACCCGGAGCCGTCCGGTTTTAAGGCATCTGGCCACCGCACCCATGCAGGTATGACCGTCGTGAAGCAGGGAAACTGCCTCCATCCGGTCATGAACGGTGACGCCCAGCCGGACCACCTGATTATCTATGGCATAAAGGAGCGTGTGCCCGGTGCCGTCGGAGGTGTAACAGGTTCGCCATTTGGCCGTTCCGCCGAAATCTCTGGCGGTAATCAGGCCCTTTTTATCTGCCGGTTCTGTTTTTTCAAACTGTTTGCCGCCCTTAAAGTAAGTTGATTTTCCCGGAACGACCCGGTTCCAGGGGACCCCCCAGAAAGCCATTTCCCGGACGGCTGCGGGTGCGGTTTCGACAAACATGCGGGCGACTTCCTGATCGCACCCCCAGTCGGAGCCCTTGACCGTATCTTCAAAATGCACATCCGGGCTGTCGCCCTCTCCCATGATGCAGTTTCCCAGGGAGGCCTGCATGCCTCCCTGGGCGGCCGAGGAATGGGAACGCCGGGGAGGAACGATGCTCAAACAGACCGCTTGGAAACCGGCCGCGGCGGTTTCGATGGCCACCCGTTCCCCTGCCAGTCCGGCACCGATGCATAACAGGT
>JAUYIZ010000106.1 GCA_030688615.1 Desulfobacterales bacterium
CCAGACCTTGGCGGCGATGAAGATGGAACACATGAAAAAAGTGACGCCCACCTATGATCTTGTGGTTAACAGTGAGCATGTCCAAGAGGCTGATGAAGCCGGTATCCTGGAAAAAGTGGACTGGAAGCCACTTCTGCTCAAAGGCACACCGTCTGAAGTGCTGAACGAGGTACCTTCCATGAGCAGCGGTATTCTCACTACAACCGGCTACATGGGTTTGATGTACAATTCAGACAAAATTCCTGCTGCTGAAGTCCCGAGGAGCCTATCGGCTTTGGCCAACCCAAAATGGAAGGGAAAGGTCGCCATTCCCACTTCTGCAAGCTCTTACACGAGATGGTCTTATTATCTGGGCAGGGAAAAGGTCCTGGCCGACCTTAGGGCAATAATGAAAAATGAACCGATTCAGGGGCGCTATGCGGATGAACTCAATCGCTATCTGTTGGGCGAGGTATGGATGGCGTTTATAACCAGTCAGTTTATGAAACTGGCCCAGGTGAAAGGCATGCCCACGGCATGGCAATCTCTGGATTTTGGCGAGCTTACGGACTATTCCCTAACCGTGTCCAAGGGGGCAGCACATCCCAACGCAGCCAAACTGTTGGCCGTTTACCTTGCCAGCCCGGCTGGGGCTAAGTTTACCTTGGAAGAGGCCGGCGGCGGAAATATCTACTACCCCGGCAATTATGAGCATGACATTCGGGTGCAGAACCGAAAGCAAGGCATCCGTGAAATTTCCAATACCCGGGATGAAAAAATGCTGAAGCTCATCTTATCAAAAGAATACCGGCAGTGGCAGAAAGAGATCAAATTGGTGCTTCAGTCCAGGCATTAAAACAATTAGACCACAGTCTGCCTTTCGGCACAGAAAAAAAATGAACGAAACTTCCGAACCAGATATGAGCAACTCTATCTGAAAATCAGATAAATACTGTTCCGAATTCCGCGCTCCCTCTACCGGCAGTTGAGATGCCTCCTGCCGTCAGCCACAGCACGATTTTGATTTTAATATTCTGGCCTAACAACTCTCAGCAAAAAAAGGAGGTTTCGAATGAGTCGAATATCAAAAATATGCTTTTTGCTCCTGGTTTGTGGCGTGATAATGGCTGTCCAACCTTTTCCAGTGCACTCAGACCCGCTCGATCCTTACATCGAAGGTGCCAAAAAAGAAGGATCAGTGACCATCGGGGTGACGTTGCGCGAAAAGGTCCACGGAAAGCCTGCAGGAGAATTGTATATCGCGGCTTTTCAAAAGCGCTACCCGTTTTTAAAAGTGACCTTTAAACGAATCGGCGGATTTAGAGAACGGGAGCGAATTGTAACCGAAATGATGGCGGGGATTTTTAATTATGATGTGGCCACGGCGAGCGAGCTGCAGATTGACACCCTCATTAACGCAAAACTGCCTCGTCTGGTAGAGTGGGAGAAATTAGGCGTCCCCCAATTTTTAGTTCACCCTGAAAACATTGGAGTCCCCCTGCGAACACCGGTTTTCGGGATTGCGTATAACCGGGATCTCGTTCCGGACCAAGTTGCCCAGACCTTCACCTGGGAAACCTGCACCGACCCCAAATGGAAAGGCAAGACCGCTATGGATGATCGGCCGAGGCATCTAAATGGGCTCTACGTGAATGACGCATGGGGCCGAGAAAAAACTCTGGATTACGCCAAACGCTGGGCTGCCAACAAACCGGCAATCGAATCTAGCCGGTCGACCGCCGCAGCTAAGCTCGTGGCAGGCGCCTACCATATGGTTTGTGGAATGCAACGAACACAAGTTAAAGATCTTCAGGTTCACGGCGAAGCCAAATCCCTCGGTATGGTGTTTCCAGAGCCCGTTCCGGTCGGCCTGGGGGAGCTAATCTATGTCCCCAACAAGGCCAAACATCCCAATGCAGGTGTTTTGTTTTTGGCATGGACCGCTACCCAGCAAGCCCAGAACCTTCTTGAAGATGTAAATTTTTCCGGACATCCTTCCTTTGAGGGGACGGAAGTCAATAAACTTCTCAAAGGCAAGAAAGTTTTTTACGCTACCTGGAAAGACAGCGTCCATGCGGATGAAGACCTTGCAAAGATTCTTCAAGCTATGGGGATGCCGGTGGTCCGAAGCGAAAGTAAAAAGAAGACGAAATAAACTTAAGGAGAAGGTTATGGCGAAAAAGATCGAGCGTGTATCCAAACCAAAAGTGGTCCCCACCAGACAGCGTTGGGCCTCAGATGTTATTGTTGACCTGTTCCGAATGTATGACCTGTCCTATGCTACTTTAAACCCTGGCTCCAGCTATCGCGGGCTGCATGATTCAATTGTCAATTACGGCCAGAATTATCCTCAAATGCTCCAGTGCCAGCACGAAGAAACCGCCGTTCAGATCGCCCATGGTTATGCCAAAGCCAGCGGTGAGCCTATGGTCGCAATTTTGCACAATCTGGTTGGGTTGCTGCATGCCACGATGGCAATTTATCATGCATACATAGACCGGGCACCGATATTTATCGTGGGAGCCACCGGTCCAATGAATGAAACCCGAAGAGTCCCTCATTATGACTGGATCCATTCCGCCCATATCCAGGGAACGGCAGTCAGGGAGTTTACCAAATGGGATTATCAACCGAACACTATCGACGGTGTGCCGGAATCATTTGCTCGGGCCTATGGCGTGATGATGACTGAACCACAGGGGCCGGTTTATATGTGTTATGATGCCTTGTTGCAGGAATCGCCTCTGAATCACGACGTTGCCTTGCCGCCGGTTACGGCCGCCAAAGTGCCATCTCCCATGGCACCGGATCCCGGAGCCTTAGAAAAAGCTGCAGATTTGCTGGTTAAAGCAAAACATCCTGTCATTCTAACAGAATATGCAGGCCGCAATCAGAAGGGGTTCCAATATTTGATAGAGTTGGCCGAAACCATGGCTGCTCCTGTTTACAGCTTGGAGCGGAGGCTGAATTTTCCCAGTTGCCATCCTTTAAACGTAAGTAAGATAAGCGATATTTTTACTGACGCAGACTTAATTGTATGTCTTGACGTTCGCGATTTTGAACATCCCACTACAAAGCTCGTGAGTACAACCCGGGAAGTCAGAAGTATAGTGCCTGTCAAGTGCAAGTGGGTTGATATTGGATTCAACGACCTTGAGTTGAGCAGCTGGTCGCTTGATTATCAACGTCTGCTGCATGCCGATATCAGGATATTGGCCGACACAACACTTGCCATACCCTCCTTAACCGAGCTTTGCCAAAACCGGCTGGATGAAAACCCCAGCCTTAAAAGCAAGCTGAAAAAGCGTTTTGAAGCCACCCGGAAGCGCCATGAAACCGCCCGCAGGCAATGGGCCGAAGAAGCGCAGAGAGACAAGGGGAAAAGCCCGATTCCATTAGCCTGCCTGGCGGACGAAGTGTGGCAGGTTATTAAAGACGAAGATTGGGTATTAACTGCTGGTTCGCTCCGGGGATGGGCCTACAAACTGTGGGATTTTGACAAACCCTATCGGCATGTCGGTGATTCCTTGGGAACTGCTACCCAGATCGGCATTTCACTAGGGATAGCGCTGGCGCACCGTGGTACGGGCCGGCTGGTCGTTGATCTGCAACCGGACGGTGATCTCATGTTTGACTTGGGGGCCCTGTGGATTGCAGCCAAACATAAGATCCCGATGTTAGTTGTGATGTTTAACAACCGGGCCTATTATAATGACTGGGACCACCAGATTCGAATGGCACGCCAGCGGGGGACCCCTGTTGAGCGTGCCTGTATAGGAATGGATATATCCGGACCCGACCCGGATTTCGCATCAGTCGCGCGGGCGTTGGGCTGGTATGCGGAAGGGCCCATTGACAAGGCCAAAGATGTCGGGGCGGCAGTGCACCGGGCTATGGAACGTGTTAAAGCTGGTCAACCCGCCCTTGTGGATACAATTACTCAACCGCGGTGAAAGCTTTATCGATTTTAAAAAACAGCTATTTGATCATACTTATTACGATCCTCGGGAGCGGTTATCTTCTTGAATTGATATCATAAACGATCAGTTCCCAGGGTGATTCTTATAGCAGCGTATTTTTAGAAGCCCCGCTTAGGCCGTGGCGCCTTGGGGCAGGTATTATTCCCGCAAACTCCCGAAGAAGTATTCTCGAACGCAGAGTCGGGATTGTCCTTTTCGGCTATTGGGACATGGGAGGCTTTCCCGGCATTGGCGCTCTTTTTTGTTTAATCCGACGGAGCCTCCACTCAAGAAGAGATGGCGCGATGGCGGTGGTTACAAAAACCATGGCGATAATCGCCGCATAGAGCGTGGCATCGAGAAGGGGGGCTCCGTTTACCTTAAGTCCGACACCCAAGCCTGCGAAGATGAGGCCCACTTCACCCCGGGGAATCATACCGATGGCGACGGCCCAGGGGTCCGCCTCTCTGCGGCCAAAGAGCAGGCCCGCTATGCAAAGCATCTTTCCTAAGACGGCCACTGCCGAAAGAACGGCACCGACCAGAACGGCCCGGGATGAGAGAAGAACGCTAAAATCGACCTGCATCCCGATGTGAAAGAAGAAGATGGGCACAAAGATCGTGGAGAGTGGAATCAGCAAATGTTCCAGGGATTCCCGTTCCTGTTCGAAGAAAAATTCGGAATGTTGAGGCTCCAGGATCAATCCTGCGGCAAAGGCCCCTATGATGGGGGCAAGCCCTGCTTCATGGGCCAGGTAGGCAAAAGCAAAGCAGAGTGTCAGCGAAAGGGTGAGGAGCATTCCCCGAAGATGGAGGCCCGCTGCCCACCGGTAGATCCGCTTTGAAAACAGGACGCCCAAGACCGTACCCACGATGAGAAAACCGAAAGCCTTCAGAACGATGACGCCAATCTGGATGGCAAGGGAGGGGGCTCCCGCCGGCGGAGCAGTGGACGTGCCGATGAGTGCAACGACGACGGCCAGGATGATCAGCCCGAGGACATCGTCTACCACTGCCGCCCCAAGGATGGTTTTTCCTTCCGGTTGACGGATATAATCCAAATCCTTCAGCACTCGGGCGCTGATGCCGACGCTGGTGGCGCATAAGGTCGCCCCCAGAAAAATGTCGACCCAGAGGGAGAGGGCAGGGAAGAATAGCCGGACGGTGCCGAACCCCAAGGTGAAAGGGGCTACCACACCGATCAGGGCGACCAGTAACGCCGCTTTCCCCACGCGCATCAGTTCAGGAACCGTGCTTTCGACGCCGACTTCGAACATCAGAAGGATCACGCCTAACTCAGCGAGGGTCGCAAGGCTGGGATCTCGGCTGATCTGTTCAAAAAAATTTACCCCCAAAAGGGTCATATTCCCCAGCAGCATTCCTGCAAAAAGTTCCCCCAGCACGACAGGGAGGCCTATCACCCTGGCGATCCATCCACCCAGTTTTGCCGCGGTCAGAACCAGGGAAAGTTCGAAAAGGAGATAGACGAAGGACCGAGAAACACCGGACTGGGCCTCCGATGCCCCGGCGGAGGAGACCAGGAGGATCGATGCTGTCACCGTCAGAAACAGCCATGACTTTTGAAACTTTTTCATAGGGAATCTCTTCTCGCAGATGATTGATCCCAAAAGGGCCGGCCTTCTTGCGGCGCTTGACAGATGGCCGCCCGGCTCCTTTCAACGCGGTGTCTTGACCCAATCGAAACTACGCGTTACCAGGGAGAAGACGGTTCCAATATGAGAAAATCATAGGCGCAAGGTAGCCAGATAACCCCTATTCTTGGATACTCCTAAACTCACCTAAAATCAATCTGAAACTCCATCCAAATTTTTGCCGCCTTTGAGATTTTCATCTCGATACCTCCTTTTGGTTTGAGGTTAACGGAAAAGGCACCGTGCCGCTTCCTAAAATTTGATTTAGGAGGAAGGTAAAGATCCTGGCCCTGAGGACCAGGTTTTCTATGTTTGTATAAAGACGCTGATGACGGAACCGGAACTGAAAAATACGATTTTGCAGTACCTGGAAGATTGCAACACATTATCCCTGGCCACGACCCGGGACGGCATAGCGCACGCCGCATCGGTTTTTTATGTCAACCGGGGCTTTCATCTATATTTTCTCAGCAGCCCCACCAGCCGGCACGGAGAAAATATTTCTTTAAATCCACAGGTATCCGCCACGATCAATGCCGATTACTCGGCCTGGGACCAGATCAAGGGCATTCAGCTGGAGGGCCGGGTGCACAATGTGGGTGGAATACTTGAAAACGCGCGTGTCGCAGCCGCCTACGTAAAGAAATTTCCCGGCGTGGCCGACTTTCTTTTTTCTCCGGAAAAACTGGGCCGGATCATTGCTGACAAGATAGGCCGCGTCCACTTCTACCATCTGGAACCCCGCCGGGTGTATTTCATCAACAATGAGGCCGGATTCGGGCACCGGGACGAACTGGTCCTGGAGCAGTAAATATCCTGGCCTTGAGGACCAGGCCTTGGTTATCCCCTGAGGGGATTTGCTTTGTTGGAAGTTCATTGTAGGATTGAAATCACAAATATCAAATTACAAATAGCAAACAATTTCCAATGACCCAAATTCTAAAATT
>JAUYIZ010000107.1 GCA_030688615.1 Desulfobacterales bacterium
AGACCTTTGAAAAACACCCCCTTTCGCCCAATTTCGGCGTCTGGCTCAAAATTTAATCCTCAAAATACTTAATGTATTCCTGTGGTTAAATTTTTCGCCATCCTTGAACTTGAACGAAATTGAGCCTTTTTCAAAGGTCTCATTTTGTTATTTTCGCCAGCAGGGCATCCCTTTCATCTTCAAGCTCCAGGAGCCGCTGCATCATCATTGGTTTCACCGAGTGGGCCGGCATCTGTTCTTTATAATCGCGGATCTTTTCTTCGATCCGGCGCAGCCGGCTTTTCATTTCCTCGACGGTAGTTCCCATAGACGATCCATTACCAGAATTATCGGGCCGGGGCAAGGGCGAAGCGGATGTTTTGACGGGAAAAGACCCGGATGTGAAAAGCGTGCCGACAGCCCGTGCTTCACGCACGGGCTGTCGGCACGGGAAAAACCCTTAAATGTCGTAATAGAGGAAAAACTCGTGGGGGTGGGGCCGCAGTTTGACGTCGTTGACTTCTTTTTCCTGCTTGTATTTGATCCACATGTCAATGGCGTCCTGGGTAAACACATCTCCCTTTAAAAGGAACCCGTGGTCGTCCTTGAGCGCTGCCAGCGCCTCCTCCAGGGACCCGGGGGCCGACGGTATGTTGGCAAGTTCTTCGGGGGGCAGGCCGTAGATATCCTTGTCCAGGGATTCGCCCGGGTCCGTCTGGTTCTCAATCCCGTCGATGACCGCCATGAGCATGGCGGAAAAGGCCAGGTACCCGTTGCAGGAAGGGTCCGGCGTCCTAAACTCGATGCGTTTGGCCTTGGGAGAGGCCGAATACATGGGGATGCGGATGGCGGCGCTCCGGTTGCGGCTGGAATAAGCCAGGTTGACCGGCGCCTCGAACCCGGGGACCAGCCGTTTGTAGGAGTTGGTGGTCGGGTTGGTAAAGGCGCACAGCGCCCGGCAGTGTTTCAGGATTCCGCCGATGGCGTACAGGGCCATCTGGCTGACACCGGCGTATTTGTCCCCGGCAAAAAGCGGCTGGCCGTCTTTCCATATGCTGATGTGGGTGTGCATGCCCGAACCGTTGTCCCCAAACAGCGGTTTGGGCATGAAAGTGACGGTGTGGCAGTTGTTGTGGGCCACATTTTTCAGGACATACTTAAACCACATGAGCTGGTCGGCCATCTGGAGCAGCGGTTTGAACTGCATGTCGATCTCGGCCTGCCCGGCGGTCGCAACCTCATGGTGCTGGCATTCCACATCGATTCCCAGCGATTCCAGGGTCAGAAGCATTTCGGTTCTGAGGTCCTGAAACTTATCGGCGGGGGGCACGGGAAAGTAGCCCTCCTTGTGCCTGGGTTTATAGCCTAAATTGGGATCTTCCTCCCGGCTGCTGTTCCAGACGCCTTCGATGGAATCGACCTCATAGAAAGAGCTGTTGGCCGTGGACCGGAAGCGGACGTCGTCAAAGATGAAAAATTCTGCTTCCGGGCCGATATACGCCGTATCGCCGATGCCGGTCCTTTTTAAATACGCTTCGGCTTTCTGGGCGATATACCGCGGATCCCGGGAATAGGGCTCCAGGGTGATGGGGTCAACGATATTGCCGATCAGAACCAGCGTCGGCGCTTCAAAAAATGGATCCATCTTGGCCGTTGGCGCATCCGGCACCACCAGCATGTCGCTGGCATGAATCGGCTGCCAGCCCCGGATGCTGGAACCGTCGAAGCCGAAGCCCTCTTCAAAGCTCGAAAGGGTCAATTCCTTGATCGGCACCGTAAAATGCTGCCATACCCCCGGATAATCCATAAACCGGATGTCCACCACTTTGGCCCCTTTTTCCTTTCCCATTTCCAATACCTGCTCGGGTTTCATTTTGTACTCCTCCTCAAATTGTTAGTTAAATTGCATCTTCTCCTTTTTCACCGGTCCGAACTCGAATCGCTTCAGAAACGGGAAAAACAAATATCTTTCCATCACCTATTTTCCCGGTATTGGCCGCCTTCATGATGGTTTCCACCACCTGGTCGGCCCGGGAGCCTTTAACGACAATTTCAATTTTTATTTTGGGAATGAAATCAACTACATATTCTGCACCGCGATAAATTTCCTTGTGCCCCTTCTGGCGTCCGTACCCCTTGACTTCTGAAATGGTCATGCCCTGAATGCCGATTTCGTTTAAAGCTTCTTTGACGTCATCCAGTTTAAAGGGTTTAATGATGGCTTCAATTTTCTTCATGACGACTCCTCCTTTAATGCAAAAAGCTTACGATGTATAGCCCACTTCGCTGTGCTGCGACAGATCAAGGCCTTGAACTTCCTCCTCCTCTGTAACTCGCAGTCCGACGGTTTTGTCAACAACTTTAAGGATAACGGCCGTTAAAACCACGGAAAACACGATCACCGCCAGGGCGCCGGCCAGCTGGATGAGAAACTGTGCCGGGTTGCCGAACAGCAGACCGTTGGCGCCGTCCGGATTTACGGCCTTGCTGGCGAAGATCCCGGTGGCAAGAGCCCCCCAGAAACCGCCGATGCCGTGCACCGCGACAACATCCAGGGCGTCGTCGTAACCCAACCTGGTTTTCATCATGATGGCAAAGTAGCACAGCACGCCGGCGACCAGGCCGATGATGACCGATGAAACCGGCGAAACAAACCCGGCCGCCGGGGTGACGGCCACCAGGCCGGCGACGGCGCCGGAAACCGCGCCCAGCACGGTGGGCTTGCCGTTATACAGCCATTCTGCAACCATCCAGGAAAGCGCGGCAATGGCGGCGGAAATGTGGGTGGTCACAAAGGCCGTCACGGCCGTGGGTCCGGCGGAAAGGGCGCTGCCGGCGTTGAAGCCGAACCAGCCGAACCATAGAATGCCCCCCCCCAGAACCACCATGGGCAGATGATGGGGCATGAAAGAGTCATGGCCCCACCCTTTTCTCTTGCCGATGATCAGCGCGGCCACCAGGGCCGCGGCCCCGGAATTGATGTGAATCACCGTTCCGCCGGCAAAATCCAGAGCCCCGATTTTTCCAAGCCACCCCCCGCCCCAGACCCAGTGGCACACCGGCAGGTACACCAGAGAGGTCCACAGGACAAGAAAAAGAAGGAAGGCGGAAAATTTTATTCTTTCCGCGAACGCACCGGTAATCAGCGCCGGGGTGATAATGGCGAACATGAGCTGAAAAGCGCTGAACAGCAGATGGGGTATGCTTGGCGCATAAGGGCCGGGCGCAAGCCCCACGCCGGACAAAAATGCCCAGTCAAAATTGCCGATCAGTCCCATGCGGTCCGGGCCGAAGGCCAGGCTGTAGCCGTACAGCACCCAGATGAGCGTTACCACCCCCAGGCAGACAAAGCTCTGCAGAATGGTGGACAGGACGTTTTTTGTCCGTACCATTCCCCCGTAAAACAGGGCGAGCCCAGGGGTCATAAGCATCACCAGCGCGGTGGCCAGCAGCATAAAGGCCGTGTCTCCAGAATTAATCATCGGTGGTTCCTCCTTAAACGGTTAGGGTAAAGCGACCTCCGGCAGCACCCTGGAGATCTCTGTTTTTATGGTCTCAACCTGTTTGGCCGAGTCTATTTTCTGCCCGTCAAAATCCCTGACATAAAAAACATCCACGACCTGATCGATCTGCGTGCCGATTTTTGCGACCCATACGTCCAGCCGGCAGCGGAAAAGAGCGCTGGTGATACGGTAGAGCAGGCCGGGAAAATCGTAGGTAAACACTTCGATAATGGTAAAAAAGCTGGATGCGTTGTTGTCCACGATGATCCGGGAGGGACGCTCAGGGTCCTGCAACCTGTTCGGGCGCAGAAAAGGACGCCGCTGTTGGAGAGCCGCGGCAATGTCCAGCTTGCCGGCAAGCGCCGACAGGAGGTCTTCCTGGGTGCGGGCCCATTTTTTAATTTCAAAAAGACGGTCCGCCGGGGGGGTCACCTTGAAAATGTCCAGGGCGATATTGTTTCGCCAGGTAAAAATCTGTGCATCCAGAATATCCAGGCTGTTTAAGGTGAAAACTCCGGCGACCTTGGAAAAAAAACCGGGCATGTTATTGGCGCAAATCGTTATTTTCCGGGCATTCGATTCGGCTGTTTCATCGATCTGCCAGACAAAATCCTGATCTTTCAGGCGGCTGTACAGACGGATGTGCTCGACAATGTCTTCTGCCGGGGCATAGAGCAGATATCTGGGGGACATCACGTCAAAGAGGGCTTCCACCCGGGGTTTTTCCGCCGATAAGGCAGCGTCACGGAAAACGGCGTTCTTTTTATTTTCAATGGCTTCAACAGCTTCCAGGGTTGCCAGCTCCCCTTTTTCCAGGATGTTTAGCACCTTGAAAAAAAAATCCCTCAAGAGGCTGGATGTCCAGTCGTTCCAGGCCTTGGGGCCGGTGGACATGGCGTCGGCGCAGGTTAACAGGTAGAGCATTTTCAGCCGATCGATATCCTGAATTGTTCTGGCGCATAACAGGGCGGTCTCCTCGTCGTTGATGTCCCGGCGGGTGGCCAGGTTCATCATGAGCAGATGTTCCCGGATTAAAAATGAAACCGTTTCCACTTCCCGGGGGTTGTAACCTCTGCGGGTCAGCAGCGCGGCGGCGATTTTCGCGCCTTTTTCAGAATGACCCTTGCCCGCTTCTCCCTTGCCGATGTCATGCAGCAGGGCCGCCCACAAAAGTTGTCCGGGGTCCGCAAGCTCTGTGTAAAGGGCGCTGAACAGATCGGTTTTCTCCGGGTCGTTGCGGTCCTCCCTGAAATTTTTAATGCGCTGGACCGTGCGAATCGAGTGCTTGTCCACCGGATAAAGGTGATATTCATCATATTGAATGCGATTTACAATTCTTTGGAATTCAGGCAGATAGCAAACCAGAAACCCGGCGCTCAACATTTCGTTCAGCACATTGAAACGTGCCGGCGGGGCGGTCAATATCCGTTCAAAAGACCGGACGTTTTTCCCTGAGGTCCTGAACTCTTCATCGATCAGAGGGCAAAACTCTTTTACCCGCCGTTTGGCTTCCATGCTCAGGGGAATTTTCAAGCGGGCGCTTTCTTCGAATATTTTGATCAGAAGTTCCGGGGCGGCTTCAATGTCCCGCGCCGAGACAAAATCGAGCATGTCCCGGGACACGATCAATCCGGGCGTGCGGCATGATTTTTTTCCCGCCAACGCGCCTTTTCTCCTTTTGCCGCGGTCGAATTCATAATGAAACATCAGATGCTGCTGCTTGACAAAATCCATCTGGCCGTGCAGCATTCCCAGGAACCGTTCCACAGGCTTCTGGCCGTTTTCCCGTTTAAATTTTAAAACCCGCGCAAGTTTGGACTGGTACTCGAAGTGAAGCTGATCGCATTTTCTGCCTGCCAGATGGTGCAGATAATTTCTGACCGTCCAGATAAACGAAAGGGCCCGGGTCAATGCCGACAACTCATCTGAATTCAGGTAGCCGTTGCGCTCCAGATCCCCCGGCTGGCTGATTTTGGATTTTGTCCCGGCGATCCATAAGATGGAATGGTAGTCTCGCAATCCTCCCTGGCCGGCCTTTAAGTCCGGCTCCAGAAGGTAGGTCGAGTCGCCGAACTGACCGTGGCGCTCCTCGCTGGCATGAACAAGCCATGAAATGATTTCCGCAAAACGCCGGGAAAGGATTTTTTTCTGAAGCTGCTCCAGCAGCGATGAATAGAGCAAAGACATGCCGCAGACAAAGCGGGCATCCATGATGGAGGTCAGCACCTGGAAATCCTGGCCGGCGATGCGCAGGCACTCCTTGACCGAGCGCGTGGCATGCCCCACGGTCAGCCCGATGTCCCAGAGCGGATATATCATTTCACAGATGAGATCTTCGGCCTCTTTGGGAATCGTCCTTTTAAACAGGAAAAGGACGTCCACATCAGAATGGACGCATTGCTCTTTTCTGCCATAGCCGCCCAGGGCTATGATGGCGTAGGGGTTCTTGTGCATGCCGATTTTAGGGCCGACGATGCTTCTTTCAAAGCTGGTGCGGAAATAATCATCCAGCAGCCGGGAGTATCCTTCCATGAAATCAGGCGCTTGCCCCTTTAAGAAATCATGGGTCAGCCGTCGCTGCTGTTGCTGCAGCGTTTGCGCGGCATCTTTATAGGGCGTCAGATTTTTTTCGACCATGGGGGGAGCTCCGGTTTCGCATTTTGGTTTTCTTAATGCAACTCGCGTGCCAAGGCGTGCAGACGATATATAAAAGCATGATTTCAATTGGTTGCCCTTAAACCCGCCGGGTTCCGGCCCGGATTAAAATCACACAATTGTCATAAAACGGGCCTGATTCTGACAAAAATGCAACTCTTGTTTTTCCGGGGCCGGCAATCCGGGCCGGGGGAGGCTCATATCCGCGGGCTATATAATTGTTGACAATATAAGGGAAATTCTTTATCAAAAATAAACGAAAGGACCCTTTGACAGGACAGCTGTAAAAAATTCCGTTCGTCCTGTTGTTCCTGTCAAAATATGAATGGCCTGGTTGCCCGGTCAAAGACCTTTTAGAAGAGGAGGCGTAGCGTGACGCGATGGGGCATGGTGATAGACCTGAAAAGGTGTGTTGGCTGCCAGACCTGTACGGTGGCGTGCAAGATTGAAAATTTTGTTCCCCCCGGGGTGTTTTTCACGCTGGTGCATGACTATGAAGTGGGAAAGTACCCCACGGTGCAGCGGCATTTCATGCCCACCGGGTGCATGCACTGCAAAGAGCCTCCCTGCGTGGAAGTCTGCCCGACCGGAGCCTCCCACCAGCGCGAAGACGGCATTGTGCTGGTCGACAAGGACAAGTGCATGGGCTGTCGCTACTGCATGCTGGCATGTCCTTACAGCGCAAGGTATTTTAACGAGGATGGCGGTCACGGATACTTTGAGGCCGGGCCGACACCCTACGAGGCTTTTGGCGCGGGCCGCCATGAAAACGGGACCGTCATCAAGTGCACCTTCTGTGCCGAACGGATCGACGAGGCCCAGCTGCTGGGGTTGAAAGTCGGGGTGGACCGGGATGCGACCCCGGCCTGTGTCGGCTCCTGCATCGCCAATGCGCGCTATTTTGGCGACCTGGACGATGAGAATTCCGAAGTTTCCCAGCTGATACGGGCCCGGGGCGGCAGGCTGGTCCAGGAAGAGCTGGGCACCGAACCCTGCATCTACTATCTGATGAGATAGTAAATATCCTGGCCTTGAGGACCAGGCCTTGGTTATCCCCTGAGGGGATTTGCTTTGTTGGAAGTTCATTGTAGGATTGAAATCACAAATATCAAATTACAAATAGCAAACAATTTCCAATGACCCAAATTCTAAAATT
>JAUYIZ010000117.1 GCA_030688615.1 Desulfobacterales bacterium
ACCTGGTCAATTTTAAGATCGTTATTTTCCCTGTACCAGCGGTAGCACCAGTTTATCATGCCAAACATCGCAAAGGCCGCGAGAAAAGGCGGGTCAAAGGCAAGTATGTTGCGCTGTTTGAGTTCCTTTAACTGCTCGACGTATATATCATATATTTTACGATGTTGCTGATAAATAACTTTTTGATCCGCGGTGGAAAGATTATGCTGTTCTTCCACAAAAACCTTGATCCCGTTTCTCTTTTTGGGCACCAGGCAAATCTGGCCGACCATCATGTTTTTAAGCTGCTGCAGCGGGTCATCCGAATCTTCCTTTGCCTTCCGAAGGATATCCAGCAAGTCATTGCCGATGGATTCGATGATGGTAAAGAGCAGATCCTCCTTGCTGTTGAAGTAATAATAGAGCGCGGCAACGCTGATATCCAATTTGTTAGCAATTTCACGAATGGAAGTTGCCGAGAATCCTCTCTCCCCGAACAATTTCACCGCAACTTCCAGGATGTGTTCCTTTTCCAGACGAACCGCTTTTTTTTTCATTATTGTTTTTCTCAAACCTTCAACTTTAATTTTCTCTCCCTCTCCTTGAGCACCTTGCGCTTTATCTTTCCATCCGGCGTTTTGGGCAATTCATCGATAAATTCGATCTCTTTGGGATATTCATGCTTGCTGAGCTTGGCCTTGACAAAATCCTGGATGCTTTTTGCCAGCTGATCCGAAGGTGCGTAACCCTCATTGAGCTTTATGAAGGCCTTCACCAGATCCCCCCTGTCCCGATCCGGGCTGCCCACAACGGCACATTCCTCAACGGCAGGATGATTCATGAGACTGCCTTCCACTTCGATGGGCCCGATGGTATATCCTGCGGAAATGATGACATCATCGACCCTGGAAACATACCAGTAATAGCCGTCTTCATCGATGTAGGCGCTGTCGCCGATCCCCACCCATTTATTGTCCCGCCAGATGGCGATTTCTCCTTTTTCTCCGGCAGGCAGCTCATGGCCCTGTTCATCGATCACCGTAACCTTTAATCCGCCGATCATGGGTTTGCCCAGGCTTCCCGGCCTGACCACCCAATCTGTAAATCCTGCATAATCCAGCGTGATGGGCCCGGCTTCGGTGGTCCCATACTGGCAGTATGGGGTCAGCCCCCATTTCTCGCGGAGGGTTTCAACCACCCATTTGCCCATGGCCTCGCCCGTATAGGTGATTTTTTTCAGTTTTAATTTATATTTGTCGCATTTGTCCGATTCCATGATCAGCCGGTAGTGGGAGGATATGGCCGCCATGTTGGTAACTCCCCATTCCTCCAGGGCCTCCAGACACTTTTCAACATCATACTTGCCCGAGTAGGCGCCGATGGCTTTGCCGTATATCAGGGGCGATATGGTGCCATACCATATGCCATGGCCCCAGGCCGGAGAAGAAGGGCAGAAATAGGTATCATCGGGCGTCAGCCCGCCGGCGAACTTCACCACCACCGCGCTCACGGTGATGGCGCCGTGCCGGTAAAATATCGGTTTCGGCGCTCCGGTGGTCCCGCTGGAAAACTGAACCATGCTGGGGGTATCGACATCGGTATTCCAGCTGAACCGGGCATCCTCCTTTTTCAGGTCTCCCACAAGATCTTCAGCGAAGATAAATTTCAACTTGAGCTTCTCAATGAGCTCGGGCGCAATCATCTTGACGCAGTCCCGGGTCGTAACGATCGCTTTGGCTGCGGAGTTTTCCAGCCGGAAGGCGACTGCTTCGGGCCCGAACAGCGGGGAGCAGGAAGTTACCACGGCGCCCAGCCTGAAGATACCGAACATGCTCACATAAAACTCAATGGACGGGGAAAGCAGCAGCGCCACCTTGTCCCCCGGCGTTATCCCGAGCCGGATTAAGAAGTTGGCAAATTGGCAGGTCATCCTGGAAAACTCGCCGAAAGTGTATTGTTCCGTTCTTCCGTCGTCGAATTTAATCCGGATGGCAACTTCCTGAACCGGGTGCCGGTCGATACATTCGTGAGCGATATTAAAGCGGTCTTTTGACCCGTCAAAAACCGACCAGCGCTGACTCCATCTGAATTTTTCTTTTGCCTCTTTGTAGGTTGTGTAATCCAAAGCCATTTTAAACCCTTTCCTCCATATATTCTCGACGGTTTCACAAAAATCCAATTTATGCCGTTGAACGTCGCAATTGTTTATTGCCTTTGAATTGTTGATTGTTGATTGTCGATTGTTGATTTGTTGAATCGCTTCGCTCTATCTTTTTTATAATTGATAGAATTCCTTCAATCGCCAATCGCCAATCGTCAATCGCAAATTCCCTTCACATGGCCGCAGCTGCCTTCTTTACCGCATCGATAATCTGGTTGTACCCGGTACAGCGGCAGTAATTTCCGCCGAGGCTGCGTTTGATTTCCTCTTCCGTGGCTTTCGGATTTTCATCCAGCAGCGCTTTGGCCGTCAAAATCATCCCGGGCGTACAGAACCCGCACTGTATGGCGCCGTTGTCTATAAACGACCGCTGAAGCGGATGCAGTTGCCCTCCGCCGGTTAAACCTTCAATGGTCTCGATCTTCCTGCCCGGCATTTCCACGGCCAGCAGACAACAGGAAAGCATGGCCTTGCCTTCCACCAGCACGGTACAGGCCCCGCACGCGCCATGGTCACATCCCCGCTTGGTCCCGGTCAAGCCCATCTCGGTGCGCAGCACCTGCAGCAGGGTGTAATGATCCTCCACGATAACCTCTCGGGTATCCCCATTCACATTGAGTTGTATCAGTTTTTTCATTTATTACTCCATCGGTCAATAAACCAGGCTCTATGTTTACCTGCAGCCCCTATATGCTATTTGTTAAGATTTTGGGCCAGCGCCGCAGTCAGACCTCTCTTGACGAAAACGCCTACGGTCTGCCGTCTCTGGCCGGGTGAAACCCATATGGGGGAAATGGGGGCGATCTCCTTGAGCACCAGTTCCGTCGCCTTGTCTATCAGGGCTCCGGTGATTTTTTCACCTTTTAAGACCTGGACGCCTTTTTCCGAAAATACCGGAAAGGATGTCACCCCGCCCACCGCGATGCGCGCACTTTTGCAGACCCCGTCATGGTTCTGAAAATCGATCCGCATGGCCAGATTCACCAGGGCGAAATCAATCACATCCCGGGGGGCATCCTTGTAAAAGAAGGTAAATGCCTTTTCGGGCCCCCTGGGAATATGAATCTCGGAGACCAGCTCATCAGGCCTCAGCAGATTGGGCGGATGCCCGGATTCATTGTAAAATTTTTCCATGGAAATGATCTTTTCAGCACCTTTTCGAACAACTTTCAGCTGGGCATCCAGCGCCATCAAGGCCGGCACCGTATCGGCCAGGAACACCGCATTGCACTTGTCGCTGTTCTTGATGACATGGCACCGGTCCCCTCCCAGTTTATAGCAGAGGGCAACGGCTTTTCTCCACTGGGCGCTCTGGTTGTAGTACCAGCAGCGGGTGTCCAGACAGACATTTCCGCCGATGGTGGCCACATTTCTGATCTGAACCGTCGCCACCTTCCCGGCAGCCTGCGACAGAATTGGATACTGTTTTCGAACCTGCTCGGACCCGACAATGGCGGACAGCGTCGTTAAAACGCCGATCACCAGTCCGCCGCCGGGCTCGGGCCGGATAAAGTCCAGTTCCTTAAGACCGGCCATGTTCAGCACAAACTCCGGCAGGGCCGTTTTATGCTTCATGGCGACCACAAAGTCCGACCCCCCCGCTTTGATACGCCCGGTTTCTCCTTTTTCATGAAGAAGATCCAGAGCCTCGTTCAGACTGGATGGCATGATATGCGTAAACCTGGGTAGCGTCATGGCTAATTCCCTCCTTCATTTTTCTTCTTTAACGCTTTTAAAACCTTCTCGGGCGTAACCGGCAGTTCCTTGAACATGATCCCCGTGGCATCATAGATGGCATTGACGATGGCCGGCAGCGTGCTGATCTGGGTTCCCTCGCCGCACTCCTTGGCGCCGTGGGGGCCCACCCCGTCCGATTCGGACTCCACGGCAATGCCGTACACAAAAGGCATCTCAAAAGGAGAAGCTATTTTGTATTCCAGCAGGTCCGGATTCATGACCAGCCCGTCCTTGATGATGATGTCTTCGGTCAGGGCGTGCCCGGTTCCCATATGGATCGAGCCCTGCAGCTGGCCCTCAACCGCCATGGGGTTGATCATGATGCCCACATCATGGGCATTGACCATTTCCTTTAACGAGATTTTTCCGGTCTCCGGATCCACCACCACCGTGGCGATCTGGGCCCCGAAGCTGTAGGTGGCCGAGGGGTCGTCTTCTGCCTTGAACCAGTCCGGCACATGCACCGGGGCCTGATAAAACCCCTGACCCACCACCGGCATGGGAAGATCCCGGTACATGTAGATCTTGAGAGCTTTTCGAAAAGAGATGCTCTTTTCGGGCGCGCCCTTGACAAAAATTTTCCGGTCCCGGGCCACCAGGTCTTCCACCTTGGCCTCCATTTCTTCGGCCACAACCTCCAGAATCTGTCTCATGGCCTCCCGTCCGGCATTTTTAGCCGCGTTGCCCGACATGGTGGCCACCCGGCTGCCGAAGGTCCCCGGGTCATAGGGGGTAATTCCGGTATCCCCGGAGATCACCTGCACGTCCTCCAGGGGAACTCCCATTTCCTCCGCCACCAGCTGGGCCAGGTAGGTGTCCGAGCCCTGACCGATTTCAGCGGCCCCGGTGAGCAGCTTGATTCCGCCGTCTTCATGCACGTGAACCAAAGCGGCCGCGCCGGTGTGAGGCACCAGGTTGCAGCCGGAAAGATACCCCATGCCGGAAATGCCGATTCCATGATAGGGTGGAAGTTTGCCTTTCTTGGCCTTCCAGTTGATCTTTTCGGCCGCCCGGGTCAGACAATCGGTGAAGCCGCAGCTTTTGACATTCATGTTGTTGGCGGTGCGGTACCCCTGGCTCACCGCATTCTTTAACCGGATCTCTAAAGGATCAATCCCCAGTTCCTTGGCGATGACATCCAGATGGCAGTCGGCGGCGTATCGCATCTGAAGGACCCCGTGGCCCCGCTGGGGCCCGGCGGGAGGCAGATTGGTATAGATCAGATAACTGTCCATTTTGACCGCCGGAATCTTGTAGGGAAGATTTAAAAATGTCGTGGCCAGATAGGTGGCCAGCGGACCGGTGGCATTATAGGCGCCGGATTCCGAGAGCAGGGTGCCCTGAACGCCCAGGATGGTCCCGTCCTTTTTCATGGCGGTCTTGAGCGTGATGGTCATGCCGTGGCGCCTGCGGGTACAAACCAGCGATTCTTCCCGGGTGTAGATGATTTTAACCGGCCGTCCGGTCATTTGGGAAAGCCGGCACGCGCAGACATCCAGAGCAAACATCTCGCCCTTGCCGCCGAAACCGCCCCCGACATAGGGTTTTATAAGCCGGACGTGGCTTTCGGGAATTTCCAGCGTATGGGACAGCAGCCGCCGGATGTAAAAGGGGATCTGCTTATTGCCCCAGACCGTCAGCTTTCCGTTTTCATCCCAGCGGGCCATCACCGCGTGGGGTTCCAGGGGCGCATGATAGGTGGGCTGGGAAAAAAAGGTGTCTTCCCGGACATATTCGGCGTCCTTAAAAGCCTTTTCAACCTCACCCGCGTTCAGATGAATCTCCTGGCTGATATTGTTTTTTTTGCCTTCGTGGATTTCAGGCTTTCCCGGCTCTCTGGCCGCGTACACGTCAAAAAGGCCTTCCAGCGGCTCGTATTCGACCTGGATCAGGTCCAGCGCCCGTTCGGCGGTCTCTTCATCCACGGCCGCAACCGCGGCCACATCATCGCCGATGTAGCGCACCTTGTCCCGGCAGAGGGCATATTCGTCGGCAAAACGGGGATCTGTCCCGTAAAGTTTGGCAGGAAGATCCATTCCCGTGATGACCGCTTTGACGCCGGAAAGCTTCCGGGCCGCAGCCGTATCGATGCGGCGGATCTTTGCATGTGCGTGCGGGCTTCTGAGAATCTTGCCGTACAGCATGTTCGGCAGCGTCAGATCATCCACATACTGCGCTTTTCCCGTTGCTTTCTCATTGGCATCCACCCGGGCAAGCGGCTTCCCGATCACTGAAAACTCATTGCGTTTATCCATAATTTTCACTCCAGTAGCGATGAATTCGTCAAAAGCCGAATTCATCAAGTTTTAAGTGTTAAGTTTTAAGATTTAAGTTGTTGAAACATAAAATTAATTCAGAGCGCTAGACCCTTCAGATCCTTAAATCTTAAAACTTAAATCTATATCCCTAAAATAGACCATCGTCTGACTCCAGGGTTTCTAAAAAGGCCTCGGTCCGGATGGCAAAGGGCCCGGCGGCCATGGTGACGTCAAGTTCAATATAATAGGTGGGAAGGCCGTGGTCTTCCAGAAATTTTCTCAACCGGGGAATATCGAACTCGTGGGGGTCGCAGAATTTCTGCTGGAGGGTGATCACACCGTCCACCTTCCAGTCTTGGGCGAATTTCAATACCCTCTGGAACCGACTCCGCCGGGGATAGTCCTTGGACGGACACGGCGTGCGGCAGACATACCGGTCCGCAATGGCGGTCAGCGGGTCTGCCATGCCCGTGTCCACCTCATCCCAGAAGTGCCGGGTGGTGGTGCAGTGTTCCTCAATTACCACGGTGCAGGCGGTGGATACCCCTTCCCCCGGAGTTTCGATCATTCTGACATATTCGATGTCATCATTTTCGCTGCCCACCAGCATGATCCTTTTCCCGGGCTCCCGGTCCAGCTTGCGGGTTTTCAGACCCTGTAAAAGCCCCTCGGCGGCTTGGGCAAATTCCACCTTGTCCACAAACATGGCGCTTACGGCCAAAATCATGCTTTCCGCACCGGTTATGGGGGGCGGATCCATCTTGCGCAACTCGAAAATCTGCTTCAAAACCCGCCGGGCCCGGTTGACGATGTCAATGCCTCTTCGTAAATCGTCACCGGTAATATCCCGGCCGATCCATGCTTCCAGCTTCTTTTTCAGGATCTTGTATTCTGCCACCATAAACGGCAGGGCCTGGGGGCTCTGAACATGATGGGGCGTGGGCAAATAATGGCTCCACCCGGGATTTTTACGCATTTGCCAGCTCATAAAGGCCTGGCGCAGATGCAGACAGGACTGGCCGTAGGTGATGCCGTCCAGATAATCATATTTTCCTTTCAGGCCCTGGGCCAGCACATCCCGGCAGTACGGACAGAACATGGTAAAGATATGGGGCTCGGTGACATCCTGCATCTCGTGGGACCCCAAAATCCGGACCGGCAGAATATCTGCGGCATAGAACAGCTCCTCGGGTTCATAGGTACACAGATAACCCACCATCTTCCTGCCGGTCCTGGCTTTATAAGCTTTCTGATAATCGTGGCGCTTTTCATACCATTGCTGAAATTGTTCGATCATCCTGTCCATATGCTGTTTTATTTCCCGGTAAAGCTTCCTTTCGGGTCCAGCGCGCGCAACAGATAAAGTTCTTCCGACGTCGGCCACAGGACCTCTTCAAGCGCATCCGCGGTCTTTATCGGCCAGCCGCACTTTTTGCGGATCTGCACAAGTTGTTCCTCTCTGCCGTCAGGTGACGGATTTTGAAAGTACTTGATCAGCGTAAACGGCTGCCCATCGGCTGATTTGCTGAAAACCCCCAGGTCCGTCACAAGTTTGCCGACGCTTTTCCCGCTGCAGCTGACAAATTGCAGCTTTTCCAAAAATCGTCCGGCAGACTGCTTGGCCACCACCAGGGTTTCCCTGGCATTTACGGCATCGCCGGCGCCGCCCACGCCGATCAGTTGCGCGCCGTCGATTCTCACCGTGTTGATATTGCCGAATTGATCGATTTGAGCGGTTCCCAGAACGCTCAGGCATCGATTGTGGGCGCCGCCCACCAGTGTGCCGTAAACTTCAACCGTATCGGTCAGCATGGTGCAGGTCATCACGTTGGACTGGCTCAACAGAAACGGATCACCCGGCTGGGGGACGTAGCCCACCTGGCCGAACCCGGTCAGCAAAGTGACCGGGTTGCCCGCCTGTTTCAAAAGGTAAAACGCCAGCCAGGCGGCAAGGCCCGGGGAGCCGATGCCGGTCAGGATCGTCTGATAGCCCTTCTGCATGACCGTGTCCCGGATCTCCCGGGCGGCTGCCACAATCATCATCTCGGTGCCGTTGAAATCCCCGGGCACGTCGGGTCCTGAAACGATTTGAGGCGCCTCGTATCTCCAGGCATCAAAGCGCGACTTGCCTCTGAGCGTCAAAAGCCTGCCGGGGCCGACCTTGCGCAGGTAATCCTCGTGCGTCGGACACTGCAGGATCCACGTCCGGACCCATTTTTCCAGCTGCTGGGCGTCCTGGCTTTCCGCCACGAATTGACATATAAAATCATAATCTTCCCCGTACCCCTCTTCAATGCCGATGCTTTCGGCCGCCAGCCCCTGGGGATGCGAACCGAACGGCACCTGGCAGACAAATTTCACCAGGTGGGCCGGGATCTTGACCAGTGCGCTGTGCTGCCGGATAAAGTCCGTCGACACGATTTTTTCCACGGTCGCAATGACCCCGTCGCGGCACGCCCGGGCGCCCCAGAGCCCGGCAAAGTAAGGCGGCGACAGTATGACGTTGCCCTCGTGATCCGCCACGCATCCGTGCAGGATGGACACATCCGGCACCAGCGCTTTCACACAGCCGATTTTTTTCCCTGCATCAAAGGGGTCCGGGATGACGGTGAAGGCCTCATGGTTTTCTTCGCCCAGGCTGGTTCCCATGAGGGATTTTGTCGGCATGAAGCCCACACCCATGGCGCCGGCCATCAGCCTTTGTTCCAGGGCATAAAGGGACCAGTTTTCAATATCCAGCCGGCCCTCTTTTTCCATCTTCTGGAGCAGCGGAATCGGCTTGGGCGTCGGATAGGTATAGGAATGATTGGTGGTCAGGGCCTTTTTGACCAGACCGCCGCAAGCCAGGGCCACCTCGAAAGGGGTGACGATGCCGCTGGATATGACCGTAAACCCGGGATCTGTGTTCCAGAATTGCCTGATAATCTCGCGAACGACCGCATTGCCGTAGGGGCCGGTACTCAGGTGAAGTTTTTTCCCGGGCGCAATGCTCCGGGAGACTGCTTCCTGCAAAGATACCACTTTTCCGCTGGAACCGTAATTTTTTTCCCGGAAATCGAAAAGTTCTTTCATGAGAGGTCCCGAACATTGGCGCGGATGAAATCGGCAATTTTGGCGATGTGCGTGCCGGGTCCGAATATGGCTGTTATCCCCTTGCCCAGAAGATATCCGACATCCTCATCCGGGATGATTCCGCCGCCGATGATCATGATATCCGTCCTGTTTCGCTCGGCCAGCAGCTCTGCCACCCTGGGGAAATATTGATTATGCGCGCCGGAAAGCGAGCTGATGCCGATCACATCCACATCCTCGTCCAGGGCGCGGGCAACGATGTCTTGCGCTTTTTGCCGGCGTCCCGAATAAATCACTTCCATGCCTTCGTTTTTCAACCCCTGGGCTAAAACCTTGATGCCGCGGTCATGACCGTCCAGTCCGGGTTTGGCCAGTAAGATTCGAATCGATCGTTTAGAGTCCACCATGTTCCTCGCTTGTTTTAAAATATTGAATCCTGATGCTCTCCGAAGACCTTCCGCAAAACACCGCATATTTCGCCGATGGTGGCATAGGCCTTGACCGCCTCAAGCACAAGGGGAACAAGATTCTCCGTTCCCTCCGCAGCGGTTTGCAGCCGGGACAGCACTGCGTCAACCTTGTTGTTGTCCCGCTGCGCCCGCAGCTTCTGCACCCGCTGCTTCATCTTTTCCGCGATTTGGGGATCTGACCGGTGGATGTGAAACGCCGGTTTCTCCTCGCTGACAAACCTGTTCACCCCCACCACTACCTGCCGGCCTGCTTCAATATCCTGCTGCTTTTTGTGGGAAGCGGCGGCAATCTCTGCCTGGAACCATCCGGTCTTGATGGTCTCGGTGATTCCGCCCCGCTTTTCGATCTGCTCCAGGTATGCTGCGATTTGCTTCTCCACCTCACAGGTCAGGCTTTCCACAAAGTAAGAGCCTCCCAGGGGATCCACCACCTGGGCGATGCCGCTTTCATGGGCCAGAATCTGCTGGGTTTTCAGGGCGATCCGGACCGTCTGTTCCGTGGGTATGGCATAGGCCTCGTCATAGGAAGCCGTGTGCAGATACGTGGCGCCGCCCAGAATCGCCGCCATGCTTTCAATGGTCGCCCGGGCGATATTGTTCTGGGGCTCCTGGGCCGTAAAGGTAGACCCGCCGGTCCCCGGACCCAGGCGGAAGCGCAGGGAGCTTTCCCTTTTCGCACCGAACTTGTTCTTGGCCATTCTGGCCCACATCCTGCGGAGCGCACGGAATTTGGCGATCTCCTCAAAAAAATTCATGTGAATCGCATGATTGAAGCTCAGGCGGGAGGCGAAATCATCCACGTCCAGCCCCCTTGCAATAGCGGCCTTAAGAAAATCGCTGGCCGCAGCCAGGGCGTAAGCCCCTTCCTGAACCAGGGTCGCACCCGACTCCCGTATGGTATAGGCGTTAACCTGATAACTGAGCATCGGGATATGCTTGAGTCCGAATTCCAGAAAATCCAGCGCCATCCGCATGGCGCCCTCGGGCGGGAAAATATAGGCGCCCCGGCCCAGGTATTCATTCAGGCAATCCCAGTGGACATTGCCTCCCAGTTGACGGGATGAAACCCCCTGCTTTTCAGCTGCGGCCATGTACATCGCCCAGATGACCATATGGGGGTGATTGATGGACCCTCGAATCGTAATCCGGTCCATGGAGATGCCGTCGAACAGCTCCTCGACTTCCTTCAGAGAAGGGCACGACACGCCGACGACACCCACTTCAGCGGTCGCCATTTCGTCGTCCGGGTCATAACCGAGCTGGGTGGGAAGATCCGTGGCCAGGCTCACGCCCTCCTGGCCTTCGGACAGCAGAAATTTCCACCTTTTATTGGTGTCCTCGGGCATGCCGAAACCGGAATATTCGGCCATACCCCACAGCCGGCTGCGGTACATGGTGGGATGAATCCCCCGGGTATAAGGGTAGTCTCCGGGAAACCCCAGATCCTCCAGGTAGTCCAATTCACTCAGATCCTCCGGAGTGTACAAGCGCCTTACGGGCACTTCGGAGATCATCTCATTTTCAGGGGATCTTTCAAGGGCCTTCTTGAGGGAACCCTGTTCCCATTGTTTTTTCCCAGCCCTTATCTGATCTAGTTTTTCATTTTCCGACATTTTGGCTCCTCATAATTCTAACTATCGCCGGCCCTTCTGTGCCTGCAGCATATCCATAAAAGCCTCCACCCGCTCCCGGATGCCTTCCCGGTCCATGTCCCGGGTGTCCGCCATGCTCCCTTCAAAAGCGATGGTGGGGTACCCAGCCTCAAGAAGATCCAGCCTGTTTTCCGGCACGCCCATGGCCGAGCCTTCGCAGCCCCTGTTCAGATGCAGAATCACACCGTCCACTTTCCATTGCCTGGCTATGGCGATCATCATGTCGCTTTTGTAGCGCGGGCTGAAAAAATGGGGCCATTGGGGCCGGTACAGGTTCCACTCGGCAAGCACCCGGCAGGCTTCTTCCAGGGTGGCGGGCTTTGGAAGGATTTCTTTGGCCACAAAGTCGCCGTCTTTCATCTCAAATATACCCTCCAGCCCGAAGGTGTAAAGGGAGCCGATGGACACGGCGCCATATTTTTCAGCCAGGTCGGTCCAGAGCTGCAGAAATCCCCAGGGCGGCTGACTGTCCGTCATCAGCCGCCAGCGCTCATTGGGTATGGCGGCAATGCCCCTGTCGACGCGGTCCTTTACCTCCCCGTACAGCTCCACGTAAAAATCAGCAACCTCGGCGCACGAACGGTGAAGCGTTGCCAGCACATACAGCGAATACATGGTTTTCTCGTCCAGCGGCGCCGGCACCGCCTGATTCAATTCACAGGTCTTGGCCCAGAAATGGGTGCTTTTCATATCATACATCACCGCATCGATAAACCGCTCGACGTCAAAGGTCCGCCCGGTGACCTTCTGCAGATTCTCGATGGTATCCAGCATCTGGCCGACGATATATTCAAGTTTGGCGTCGGTCAATTCGCCCCAGGGCGGCGGCGGCCCCACGGATGCGTCGATGAAAAAAGAAGGGATGTTCCCCTCCAGTTCAGCGGCCGTCTGGTACCATTTCACGTGGGTGCAGCACATGTGGGTCTGTAAAATAAAATCAGCCTTGGGAAACGGGCCCCCCAGCACGTATTTGTCAATCAGGATAGAGCCCAGATAGTTGCGCGCATACGCGCAGATGTCGCGGGCGTACCCTTGCCTTTCCACCGCTTTGAGCGCCTCGGGGCCGATGGGGGAAAGCGAAACGGTCGCCCCATAGGGCTCGCCGGACAGCGGATAGACGTCCGGCCCCAGGCCTTCGGGGATCGCATCAAAAGACCACGCGCCGCCGGCCCATCTCAATCCGCCTTTCTCGTGGGCCCGGGCGTAGTCCGTGTAATGTTTTTGCCTGAGCTCTTTGGCCTTCTGCCAGCACTTTAACGGCTCGGTTTTATATCCGGTCATGGGTCCGCCTATTCACCCTTGAACTGGGGCGGGCGTCTCTCAAATATCGCCTTGATCCCTTCGTTGCTGTCCTCGCTGCTGCTCATGGCCGTCATGAGGGCCGACTCCAGTACAAGACCTTCTTCCAGATGACCTTCCATTCCGCTGGTCACGGCCTGAATAATGAACTTGAGGGAAAGGGGAGATTTTCCCAAGAGACTTTTGGCCATTTTTTCCGCTTCGGCCATCACCTCTTCGGTCCCGGCCGTTTTATGGATCAAACCCAGTTGCAGGCCTTTTTCCGCGCCGATCATGTCTCCGGTCAGAAGATAGAATAATGCGGCGCTGCGGCCCACCAGCCGCGGGAGTCTCTGGGTGCCGCCCATACCGGGAATACCGCCGAGACCGGCCTCGGGAAACCCGATCTTTGCCTTTTCGGAAGCAACCTTCAGATGACAGCTCAGGGCCAGCTCCGCGCCCCCGCCCAGGGACAACCCGTTGATGCAGGCAATAACCGGTTTGCCGAACTGCTCGATGCGGCTGAAAACACGGTGGGCCGCGCGTGAATAATCAAAGGCGCCTTTAATTTTCAGCGCTTCAATTTCCTTCAGATCCGCCCCGGCGGAAAATGCCTTGTCCCCTGCCCCGGTGATGATCACGACCTGGACCTGCGGATCTTTTTCGATCGACTCCAACACATTGCCCAGCTCCCGGATCATGGCCGTGTTTAAAGCATTCATGGCTTTAGGCCGATTTAAGGTAATCCGGCCGATTTGATCCTTGGTTTCAACAATCAGCGTCTCATATTCCATGGCAGTGCTCCTTGTATGCGTCCTTGGTGTCTATTTGTCCAGGTTAAATATTTTCGCCGCCGTGCCGCCGATGAGGCCGGCCTCAACCTCCGGGCGCAGCTGCCATTCCCTGATCTGATCCAGCGCCTCTTTCTGGTAGATGGCCGGATAATTGGTTCCCCACACCACTTTGCCCTTGCCCCGGGTTTTGATGAATCTCACTATGGACGGGTCCAGATACTTGGGCATGTGAGCATCAATCCCCAGGTAAACGTTGGGAAACTTCCAGGCCATGGCGATCATCTCTTCCACCCAGGGCCAGCCGGTGTGAGCCCCGACGATGTTGAGCTCCGGAAAATCAAGCGCAATGTCTTCAATAAAAATTGGGCGGCCGTGGGCGCTGGGCATCAGCTCGGCGGAGTGTCCCACCTGCATGGAGATGCCCACCCCGAGCTCAACGCATTTTTCATAATAGGGGTAATAAAGCTTGTCATTGATGGGGATGTCGAAACCATAGGTGTGAAGATAGACGCCCTTGAAACCCAGATCCTTCACCGCATGCTCGACTTCCTGCACGCCTTTTCTCCCGGCAAAGGGGTTGACGCCGGCAAAACCCACAAACCGGTCCGGGTTTTTCTTGGTGGTCTCATAGATCTCGTCCACCGAGACATCCCAGATGAGCCGGTTCTCCCGCCAGGCCTTCATCTTCACAGCCGGCATGCAAACCTTGTCAACGCCCGCTTCATCCAGAAAGTCTGTGAACTCCTGGACACTGCGTCCCTTTGTTTTTTCGGCAAGCCCCCACCATTCGATAACTCTTCGAAATTCAGGAGCATCCCAGAAACACTTCTGAATGTTTTCGTGCGTAAATAAATAGCACATGATATCGACGACCGGTGTTTTTTTATCGTTCACAGTTCTCTCCTTTCCAAATATTGATGAATTCAAAAAAAATGAATTCATCAAGGTTTTAAGTGTTAAGATTTAAGATTTAAGTTGTTAAAACAAAAAATCAAGGCAGAGCGCCATACCCTTCTGATCCTTAAATCTTAAATCTCGAACTTCAGTTCGTAACTTACTTCCCCTTAAAATCCGGTTTTCGCTTTTCCTTGAAGGCCTGCATCCCTTCCTGATAGTCCCGGGTGTGCGAAAGAAATATCTGGGCGGCAACTTCCTCGTCCAGCACCTGGGAAAGCGTCAGGTCAAAAGTCCTGTTCAGCACGCTTTTGGCCTTGCCGATGGCCAGGGTGGGCATTCTGGCCAGCCGGCCGGCAAGCTCCATGGACGCGGTCTCCAGTTCCTCGTGGGAGACCACCTGATAAACAAGGCCCATTTTGCCGGCTGCATCCGCGTCGATCACGTTGCCCAGATAGGTCATTTCCTTGGCCCTGGCAAGCCCCACCAGCCGGGGCAGAAAATACAGGGCGCCGAAATCCGGGATGATGCCCAGTTTGACAAACACTTCACAGAACCGGGCTTTCTCGGAGGCAATGGCAAAGTCGGCTGCCAGCACCAGGTTGCAGCCCATCCCGAACGCATCCCCGTTCACCGCGGCGATCACCGGCTTTTCAAGATTTACGATTCTCAAAAGAAGCTGCTGGGATTTTTGCATCACGGCCCGGATGTCCTCGTGGGTCATCTTCTGGCCGACTTTCTTCACATCCCCGCCGGCGCAAAAAGCGCTGCCCTTGGCCGCGATCACCAGCACCCGGACCGACGATCTGTTTTTAACGTCGTCGAGCGCCGAAATCAGCTCTGATTTTGTCTCCTCGGTCAAAGGGTTCCGGTTTTCCGGATTATTGAGCGTCAGGACCGCAACACCATCTTTCTCATCCAGAATGATATTTTGGTAGCTTGGCATCTATAGACCGCCTTAAAACTTAAATCTTAAAACTTAAATCTATCTTTAAACTATCTTTTATCCGGCACCCCGACAATCATCACACCGCAGACGAATCTGCCGGGATGCCCCCCCTGGTTATGGGCCAAACCCAGCCTCACCTGTTTCAACTGCCGCTCCGGGAGCTCAACTTTTCCCTGGATCTGTTTATATATTTCATAGACTTCCCGTCCGCCGCTGCCCCCCACCGGATGGCCGAACGATTTCAATCCGCCGCTGTGGTTGACCACCAGCACATCTTCGGGATCCGGACGATTCCGGATCTCATCTTCCGTGGCACCCCATTTTTGCATCACCGCTTCCCGATAATGGGGTGCAATGGTGGCGCCGTTGTCGATCAGCTCCTTTTTGGCCTGCCCCTTGCCGCAAAAGCCCAGGCCCTCCATGGCGATCAGTTCGGCAATGGAAAAACAATCATGAATTTCAGCCACATCCAGCTCTTTTCTCGGGCGGGTGATTCCGGCCATCCGGTAGGCCTGCGCGGCGGCCATTTCGGTTTCGGGCCAGCTGGTAAAATCGTAATCTTCCTTGTTCTTGCCCCAGCCGGGTCCGGCGGAAACGCCCATGCCCTTAATGGTCACGTAATCATCCTTGTGATGGGGCGCAAAGCGCGCAACATCTTCAGCACGGCAGAGAATTGCCGCGGATGCGCCGTCCGTCACCCCGCAGCAGTCATAGAGTCCCAGTGGCCAGGCAATCATGGGCGCTTTAAGCACCTGTTCCAAAGTGATCTCGCGCTGCAAATGGGCCTTGGGGTTCCGCGCGCCGCTGTAATGGCTCTTCACGGATATTTTACCGATGGTCTGCTTGCCCGCCTCGGACGACAGGCCATAACGCTCGAAATAACGCGTCGCCGCCAGAGCATAGCGCCCGGGGCCCGTGCCGCCGGCCGGATAAATGGGATGAAACTTGTCGGACAGTTTCCCCGGGTGCAGCCCCGGATATCCCAGATCCTTCAGCTTTTCAAATCCGAGGGCCAGGACAAGATCATAGGCCCCCGCCGCCAGTGAATGCGCGGCATTCCGGATGGTCTCAAGGCCCGTTGCACAGGCATTTTCCACCCGTGTCACCGGAATATACTGAAGCTGCAACGGGGCCGATGCCGCGCTGCCGGTCACACCGCTGCCGGATGTGCCTATCCATGCCGCCTCGATATCTTTCATCCCGACGCCGGCATCTTCCAAGGCTTCACTGGTGGCGTCAACCATCAGGTCGTCCACATCCTTGTCCCAGAGTTCACCGAACGGGGTGCAGCCCATACCAATTATCGCAATTTTATCTTTCAAGCTTTCCGCCATGTTTTCTCCTTAGGGTGAGCCCTTAGCATCTGACCGGCTGGATTTTCCAGGAGTAGTTATGAAACCCCGAACCTTCATGAAATTTTCTGAAGGTAAACTCCATTTCCATCCCCACTTCGAGTTTCCCGGGATCCCGGTCCGTCGCCTGGTTATAGATTCTGCCGCCGCCTTCCAGGTCCACGATCACCAGCACATTGGGCAAATCAAGGGCAAAGACGGCCCGTTCATCCAGGCTGAAGGTGAACAGCCTGCCCCTCTTATCCACCACTCGCACCGCTTCAAACCGGTCCTTGGTCTGGCACCACATGCATATCCGCTGTGGCGGGAACTGGACATGACCGCAGGAGCCGCATTTGTGCCCATAGCCCCGGAAAAGCGCCTTTTCTTCCCGGTAAAATACATTTTCCGAGGATTCCTGCGCGGGGGTCGGTGTCTGCTCCCAGTCCATCAGATCCCGGAACCTCAAATATTTGCCGTAGCTGGCAAGCATCATCTTGGAATCCACATGACGCGCGATTCCGCGCCGGTCCGTGGCTGCCGCCAGCCGATCCGTGACCCGCAGTAAAAATGCGTCCGCCCCGTCCCCGTAGCTGGCGGACAGGATCCGGTCGCCATCCCGGGATTTTTCAAGCGCAGCCACCGTGAGCATCATGAAAAAGGCAGCGCCGGTGTTGCCCACCGTATCAAACAGGGCCGGCTGCACCTGGGCCGGCTTCAGGCCCATCATGCCTGCCATGGTAGCATGGCTGCGCTCGTCCGGGCCATAATAGGCGGCTTTGCCGATATCCCCGGCTGTCAGGCCGCAGCTTTTCAGCAGGCCGTCCAGCGCGTCTTTCAAATACTCAAAGTAACCCTTGTCGATGATGAAACGATTTTCCCAGGTCCGGACATACCTGTCGCCGCGCTCTTTTCGCCAGATGTCCAGAAAACCACTGGACAGGGTGCAGTGGCCTTCCACCGTGGCAATCAGGTTCTCACCCCCCACCAGAAATGCGGCGGCGCCATCGCCGAACAGGGACTCAAACAGGGAATTGGGTGGCGGGATGCGGCAATCGGACGCAACCACCAGCACTTTTTTGGCCGAACCCCCGTTGACCGCATCTATCGCCGCCCTCAGGGCGCCCGCACCGCTGCCCAGTGAATTGGTAAAATCCGCGGTAAAGGCCCCCTGGGGCAGGTCAAGCGCCGCAGCAACAATGCTGGCCGCTCTTTTCTCACGATAGGGTGCGGTGGTGGAAGCGAAATAAAGCCCGTCCACGGTTTTGGCATCCGTGCCTTTCAGGCAATCCATCGCCGCCGCCACGGCCATGGTAATCGTGTCTTCATCGGCATTGGCCACGGCTTTTTCACCCTTTCCGGCGCCGCCGCCCCATACCACTTTAAGTGCTGCCCGGCTGAGTCGATAAATCGGCACATAGGCGCCGTAAGATACAATTCCAGCTCCCATCCTATTCCCCCTTATTTTCCTTTAAACACCGGCTGCCGTTTTTCCGCAAAGGCCCTGACCCCTTCTTTAAGATCCTCGGTGCCGAAACAAAGGGCACACAGATCCGACTCATAGGCCAGCCCCACCGACAGCGGCGCTTCCAGCGTCTTATTGATTGCCATTTTAGCAAATTTCAACATGATGGGGCTGCGTTTTGACAGGGTCGCGACCAGTTCTTCAACGGTCTCTCTCAGTTTTTCCCCGGGGACCACACGATTGACCAGGCCGATCCGCAGCGCCTCTTCGGCGGATATGATGTTTCCGGTCAGCACAAGCTCCTTGGCCTTCTTTTCTCCCACCAGCCGGGGCAGCACTTGCGTCCCCCCGCCTCCGGGAATGAGCCCCACCTTGATTTCGGGTTGTCCGAACCTGGCATTCTCCGAAGCGATGATCATGTCGCAGGCCATGGCCAGTTCCATGCCCGCGCCCAGCGCAAGACCGTTGACCATGGCGATGATGGGTTTGGGTATCTCCCGGATCAGTTCAATGGGCCGTTTTCTGCCGGAGATTTGAAGACCGATTCTTTCCATGAATTCAACTGGGTTCCGGGGAAAATTAACAATATCTCCACCGGCGCAGAAAGCCTCTCCGGCCCCGGTAATCACCATCAGGTAAACATCATCATCATCGCGGGATAGTTTCAAGGCCTTTGTCAGCTCTTCCCTGGTTAATGGATCCTGGGCATTTTTTGATTCCGGTCGATTCAGGGTAATCCAGGCCGCATGATCCTTTTTTTCGTAGATGATCCTCTCAAAACGGTCGTCCGCCGCTGTTACCATTTTACCAGCACCTCCCTCCAGAAATCATAAATGCCTTTGTTGCCGGGCCCGCCATGATAACCGGCCCGGACCATCTCCCGGATCAGCGGGTGGATTCTGCCCTTTACCGCGCCCAGCGCCGCCATCCGATCCGCTTCCATCTCCACCCGTCTTTTCCAGGAACCCAGCATATCACCCAGTTCCAGGGGACCGAGAGGCAGATTGTACCCGAGCTTAAGGGACTTATCCACATCTTCGGGCGTAGCGACCTTTTCCCAGACGATCTGAAGCGCCTCTTCCCGTAAGGCCTCATAGGCCCGGTTGGCCAGAAATCCGTAGCTGGTATCCCGGCACACCACGGGCTCTTTTCCCAGTTTGACGGCCAGCGCTTTAATGAGCTCGGTGGTTTCCCCGGCGGTATGGGAACCTGTCACCACCTCCACGAGCTTCATCACGGCCACCGGGTTGAAAAAATGCATCCCGACGACCTTTCCGGGCCGGTTGGTGGCAACGGCGATATCGGTGATGTTCAAGGTGGAGGTGTTGGAAGCCAAAACAACATGGGGTGCGGCGGCGGCATGAAGCTTGCCGAATATCTCCCTTTTGATGCTTAACACTTCCGGCACCGCCTCTATGACAAAGTCGGCCTCCCGGGCCGCTTCCTCCAGATGGCTGTTTCCTTTGATCCTCCCGGAAATGGCCCGCTTTTCCTCCGGCGTCATCTTTCCCTTGGCCACGAAAAAACGCTCCAGCCGGTCATCGATGGATTTAAGACCCTTGTTTACCAGGTCCGCGCTCATATCCACCAACGTCACCTGATACCCCCCCACCCGGGAAAAGACCTCGGCCATCTGGGCGCCCATGGCCCCGGAGCCGATGACGGCAATATGTTTAATTTCCTCTATATTCATTTCTGTCTCCTCATTAAATCGCCTGCTTATCCCGCAGCTTTGCAATCTGGTCATCAGAGTAGCCCAGATCCTTCAAAATTTCTTCCGTATGCTGACCCCACCGGGGCGGAGGTTCCATTCTTTTGGTATCAAATCCTGAAAACTTGGCAGGGAAAAGAACTTCCCTGATGTTTCCCAGCTCCCCTGCTTCGACGGTCTGCAGAAGCTCCCGGGCTGTAACATGGGGGTCATGGATGGCCTCTTCCATGGTCTGTACCGGGGCATAAGGAATCTGGCGCCAGTCCAGCAGCCGGTCCCATTCTTCCAGGTTTCGCTCTGCGATAATCTTTTTCAGGACTGTCAATAAGTCCGCCGAATGTTTATGTCGTGTTTCAGGACTGACAAAGCGGGGATCCGCCGCAAGATCCCGGCGCCCGGCGGCCTGGCAGAAATTCTCCCAGAAATGCTGCTCAAGAATTCCCAGTGAGATTTTTTTGCCGTCCCGGGTCTCATAGATATTGTTCAGCGCAGACAGATGGTCATTGTCCGTTTTTTCGCCATGGACCAGGTATTTTCCCGCCCGCACACTCATCCAGGATATCATGGAGTCAAACATGGAAATATCAATATATTCCCCGCCGCCTTGCATGTCTCTCTTTCGAACCGCCGCCATTATGGCCATGGCGGCATACATCCCCGAAGTAAGGTCAACCAGCGGCACCCCGGGCCTGGAAGGGGCCACCTGGGGCTGGCCCGGAATGGACAATATCCCGGAAAGACTCAGGTAGTTGATATCATGCCCCACCCGATCCCGATACGGCCCGTTTTGTCCAAAACCCGATATGGCGCAGTATATCATCTCAGGGTTGATCTGCTTGACGGCGTTGTATCCGATGCCCAGCCGTTCGGCCACGCCCGGCTTAAAGGCCTCTAAAAGCACATCCGCCCCGCCGATCAGCTTTTGAGCGATCTGCCTGCCTTCCGGTTGCTTCATATTCAGGGTAAGGCTCTTTTTGTTCCGGGTAATCAATTCGAAAAGACCCGGGAAAACATCCCGGGTCTCGGACGGACCGGGCGCCCGCTCCACGATGATCACCTCCGCCCCCAGGTCCGCTAAAATGGAAGAACAGTACAGGCCCGGCAATCTTTGTGAAAAATCAATTACCTTGAGCTTTTCAAAAGGTAACAAAGAACCTCCTGTTTATGGCGTTGCCAGCCCGCCGCTGGTGCTCAAAACCTGCCCGGTTACGAAGCTGGAGTCATCCGAAGCGAAAAACAAGACGGCTTTGGCCACATCTTCCGGTTGCGCCAGCCGGCCCATGGGAGTCACCTTCCTCACGGTTTCCAGCATCTTCAAGGCCTGGTCCGGAACAGCCTCGAGCATCTCTTTGGAAAGACGGGTGCCTTCCGTGATGCCCGGACAGACGCAATTGGCCGTGATATTTGCACGGCCAAATTCTCTGGCAATAGTTTTGGTAAAGGAAATCACCCCGCCCTTGGCGGCAGAATAGGGCGCTTCCATCGGATTGCCTGTTCTGCCGGCATCCGAACCGATGGTCACGATTTTTCCGTATTTGTTTTTGAGCATATTCGGAAGCACCGCCTGAACGACGTTCAGGTGAGCGATGAGGTTCAAACCAAAAATTTTGTCCCAGAAAGCCCGGTCCGTGTGTAAAAAGGGCTTGAGCTGGTCCCATCCGGCATTGGAAACCAGGATATCCACCTTACCATACCGGCTGATGGTTTCCGCCACCATGGCATCGACCTCGGTGCGGTTGGTCACATCGGCTTTAAACCCCATGGCCTCGCCCTTTGCGTCCTTTATCTTTTTCACCACCGCGTCGATGACATCCTGATTGATATCATTGACCACCACCTTGGCGCCTTCTTTGGCAAATAAAAGCGCATCGGCCTCCCCCATTCCATTTCCCGCACCCGTAATAATTGCAACTTTTCCCTGTAATCTCATGGTGTTTTATCCTCCTTTTCTTTAACGAACGATCGATTAGTATTCCCTCTAATAATCTGCAAAGCTTTTTTTGTCAAGACTAAAATAATGATGAATCGGCAAATTTACGAAACCCTCAAGATATAATCTGCCAAGGGTGCCTATCCATAGATTTCCCTTGACAAATTCATGATCATCTGGTAGAAATCTGATCGAACGATCATTAATTTATTAGGAGGCAAACGTGGCAGCAACAGAAGCAAAAATGACAGAAGGTGAATTTACACCGGAATTGATCGCGGAGATGGAATCCAAAAAAGGTTTAAAGCTCAATCTGGCAAACCACCTTTTCAATGAGGAGGCCACCCGGGGTGCCATACGCCGATTCGTGGATGGCGTCGGGGATCCCAATCCCCTCTGGAGGGATCCGGACTATGCAAAACAAACCAGATACGGCACCATCGTCGCGCCGCCTTCCTGGGTTTTCAGCGTTCTGGCGGGCGTCCAGTTCGGATGGCGGGGCCTGGCAGGATTTCATTCCGGCAGCGACATGGAATTTCATCTGCCGGTTTTACGCAACGACCTGATCAGCCCGGAAGAAACCTTTGCGGACTTTGACGGCCCGCGGCCGAGCAAATTTGCCAAACGAATCGTTATCGATTACTTTGATGACAGGTATCACAGACAGGGCGGCCAGGAGGTCACGAAAAGCCTACGGTGGGTAATCCGCGCCGAGCGGCAGACCGCCAGAAAGGAAGGAAAATATTCGGCCATACAGCTGCCCCACCCCTGGACCGAAGAGGAATTGAAAAAAATCGGCGATGAAACCCTGGCGTCGGAAATCAGAGGATCCGAGGTCCGGTTCTGGGAAGATGTCATTGTCGGCCAGGAGTTGACGCCGGTGGTAAAAGGCCCCCTGGGAATGACCGACAACATCGCCTTTATTATGGGTGGCGGCGCGCCGGTGAAGCTTGAAGCCCATGAGGTGGCGCTGAAAAAATACAGGCAGCACCCGGCGTGGGCCTTTCTGGATCCGAGCACCTATGCGCTGGAGCCCATTTTCGCCGTCCATTACAACAAGCAGGCCGCAATGGCTATGGGGCTGCCCGATGCCTACGACGTGGGCACCCAGAGGCACTGCTGGCAAATCCACCTGCTGACCAACTGGATAGGGGACGAAGGGTGGCTCAAAAAGAGCCGGGCCGAGTACAGGCGATTTGTCTATCTGTCGGATGTGGTCTGGCATACCGGCAAGGTCATCAACAAACATATCACCGATGACCAGGAGTATTGTGTGGACATCGAAACCCATGCCATGAATCAACGGGGCGAGGATACCATGCCCGGCACGGCCACCGTCGTTCTGCCGTCCAGGAGTGCGCCCGAAGAAAAATGGCCGGTATCCAGAAGGCTGGCGCTTTTAAAATAACCCGGAACCGGAATGCGGCCTTTAAGGCCTCTCGCCCGCTTCGCTGGAGCACGCTGAGATCACAGAAACAGATTTTATTCTTTGCCTGATTTTTTGAGAGGAAAAATCAGGCAAAAAGCCTCTGGGACTTTGCGCTCTCTGCGAGAAAGACACAGAACCGTCAATATTTTAGAGCTGACCCTGATCCCTTACTGTTTTGCCCCGCATTAAAGAAATGACCACCCCCAGGCTGCAAAGCAGCGCGACAACAAGAAAAGCATTGCCGATACCCGCGGCAAATGCAAGCAGGGCATCTGCGTCAGCCAGCAGGCCCCGGTCCCGTTTCAGGCTGTAAATGGAAACACTGCCCACCCTGGAGAACATGCTGGTCACCACGATGGCGCTGGCCATTGCCGCTCCCAGGGCATGCCCGGTCTGCCGGACAAAAGCCATGATACCCGAGGTGATGCCGTACATCTTACGGTCCACAGAATCCATAATGGATGTATTGTTGGGGGTCTGAAATATGCCGTATCCAATCCCGAACAGGACCAGCCGGAGCAGGATGTCCCGGACCCCGTAGGAAAGATTCAGCCGGCTGAGCAGGTAGAGCCCCAGAGCCATAATGGCCATGCCGCAGGAAGAGAGAACCTGGGTGCGGATATAGTTGGCAAGCCAGCCGGAAAGAGGGGAAAGCACGGCATGGATCAGGCTGATGGGCGCGATGAGCAGGCCGGCCTGAAAAGGAGAAAATCCCAGGACCACCTGCAGATAAAAGGGCATCAGCAGCGACGTGGCGGCGGTGCTTAAAAAGCATATAAACCGGGCGATATTATTGACGGTGAAAGTCCTGCTTTTAAAGAGCGCCATATCCACCAGGGGGTTTCCCCGGTGCGCTTCATACCAGGGGAAAATGATCATGGCCGCAATGCCCGTGCCCAGGAAAAATAATGTTTCAAAAGAGGACCAGTTTCCTCTCTGACCCAGCGTCAGGCCCACCAGCAGACTGCAAATGGCCAGGGCCGAAATACATGCGCCCGGCAGATCAAATTTTTGCAGCAGCCCGGATGACGGTTTGGGGGAAACATCCTCCTGAAGAACCAGGTACGTCATCACCGCGCCGGCCAGGCCCAGCGGAACATTTAAAAAGAAGATGCCCCTCCAGCCGAACGTATCGGCGATAAAACCTCCGATGGCAGGGCCGGAAGTAATCCCGATGGCCGCCATGCTGCTGAGAAATCCCAGGCCCCTGCCCCGGTCCCGCGCCGGAAAGGCGCTGGTGACAATGGCAAAACTGCTGGTCTGAAGCATGGCGGCGCCCACGGCCTGAAAACTGCGAAAAATAATCAGCTGCACCTGGTTTTGAGACAGGCCGCACAGGGTTGAACCCAGTATGAAAACAATAAAACCTGTATTGTAAATCTTTTTTCTCCCCAGAATGTCTGCCAGATATCCGGCCGGCAGCAGAAGGGAGGAGGATACGAGCAGATAAGCGATAAGCACCCAGCTGACCATTGTCAGACCGGTTTTAAAGGAAATCATGACCAGAGGAAGGCTGACACTCACCGCTCCCGTGTCATAGGTGCTCATAAAAGTGCCCATGCAGACGACCGCCAGCCCCCACCAGTGCTGATTGGGCCCCTGAATCTTATGATAGACCGCTTCTTTTAATTTTTGAAGCTCCCTGCAGCAGGCTTCAGGAAACCTTCGACCGTAAGGACATTTGCCCATTTTTTGATTCGCTCCCCAACCCCGCAGCAAGCTGCGGGAAGTGCGCCGGCTGTCGCGGTAAAAAAAAGCTTTTGCCCTACTGCTGGCATACCGGGCAGAAATGAGTGCCGCGCTGCCCCACAACGATGCGCCGGATCGGGTGCGCGCACCGGGGACAAGGCAGGCCGTCGCGGCGGAAAACCTTCAAGGCATCGCGGTTGCGCCCCCGGTGGCGTGCGATGGAGTAGAAATTGCCCGCGCCGCTTCCCAGCGTGGTCCCCAGATTTTTCACACCCTGCGCTAACACCTGACGTATGGCCCGATGCAGGGCTTTGATCTCCGCCGGTAAAAGGGTGCCGGCCATCCGGCCGGGGTGTATTCCGGCGGCCCACAGGGCTTCATCCGCATAGATATTGCCCAGGCCGGCAATCATGCGCTGATCCAGCAGCAAGGGCTTTACCATGCGCCGGCGCGCCTTCAGGCAGTCGGCCAGCCTGCGGGCCGTAAATGCGGCCGATAAGGGCTCAGGTCCCAGCCGGTCCAATATCTTCCCGGGTTCAGCAGTCAGGCAGAAACGGCCGAATTTGCGCGTGTCGTGAAAACGCAGGTGCCGTTGATCCCCCAGTTCCAGGATGACATGTTCATGCTTTGCCCGCGGTTGCCGGGCAGGGACCAGATCCAGCCGGCCGGTCATGCGCAGATGGATCAACAGGCCAAGACCCCCATCCAGATCCACGACGATGTATTTGGCGCGACGCCAGACCCCTGTGACCACCCGGCCTTTAACCCGCCGGCCGAAAGCCGCCGGCGACATGCCGGAAATGGTGCGCGGCCAGAATACCCTGGCGCCGGTGATTTCGGCGCCGACAAGACCCGCCGTTAAAAGATCGTTGACAATGGTTTGAACTTCAGGCAATTCAGGCATGGTGCATGCGTTACCATCAAGCGGTCCATAAGGCAAGCGCAACGTTGAAAATAGGGTTTTATGCGGATACAGATTAACGGCCGGCCTTAGCCAAGTTACAACGAATCGAAAGGAGGCAACAGATGAAGCAATATGGCGCGGAGTTCTTCGGAACATTTTGGTTGGTTCTCGGCGGTTGCGGTAGCGCGGTTCTGGCTGCAGCTTTTCCGGGAGTCGGTATTGGGTTGCTTGGAGTTTCCCTTGCGTTCGGTCTAACCGTGTTGACCA
>JAUYIZ010000124.1 GCA_030688615.1 Desulfobacterales bacterium
GCCTGGGGGTCTGAAAGTTATTTTCGGTTACAGCCTACACGCTGCCCGCTTACAACGGCACGACGGCGCTTGCTGCGGCGCTGTATTCTGACTTCTGTATTCTCATATAAATTTCCAATGACCAAAATTGGAAAATCCAAACGATGTCTCGTCATGGAAGGTTTGGGTCATTGAATATTTGAATTTGAGATTTGTTTGTAATTTGGTGCTTGGAATTTGTAACTTTAGACCCAAAACGCCACGGCAGAGCCATTTATCCCTAATACGGTGTCATCTCTGTGTATTTTATTCATGCCGTGTCCCTTATTTGTTGCTTGATTTTTGCTGCCCGGCAGGGTAGCATGCTGCCGCAAACGAAACCCTTACTGGAGGCAACCATCATGGAAAGAGCAGCAAAAGAGTCAAAGACGATCCGGACCATCACGCTGGAAGAGCATTTCGCAACCCCTGCCTTCCTGGAAGGCCCGGGACGCAATCTCACGCGGAAATATGGCGATCAGCTCCTCGGACAACTGAGCGATCTGGGCGGCATCAGGATCGCGGACATGGACGCCGCGGGCATCGACGTGCAAGTCCTGTCCCTGACCGCTCCCGGCATCGAGCAGCTCGACGCGGCCGATGCGGTAGCGCTGGCCCGCGATGCCAACGACATCCTGGCCGATGCCGTGGGGCGCCACCCGGCCCGTCTGGCCGGATTCGCCACCCTGGCCACCCAGTCTCCGGACACTGCCGCCGACGAACTGGCGCGCACGGTCCGTGAACACGGCTTCAAGGGCGCCGTGATCAACGGCCACACCCGGGGCCGCTACCTGGACGACGCGTTCTTCTGGCCGATCCTGGAGCGTGCCGAAGCGCTCCGGGTCCCGATCTACCTGCACCCGACCGTGCCGCCGCAGGCGGTGATCGATGCCTACTACGCCGGCAACTACTCGGCCGAGGTGACGGCCATGCTGTCGTCTCCGGGTTGGGGCTGGCACATCGAAACCGCGGTCCATGTCCTGCGGATCATCCTCAGCGGCGCACTCGACCGGTACCCGCGACTGCAGCTTATCATCGGCCATCTGGGCGAAGCGCTCCCCTTCATGTTGCCCAGAATCGACCGCTCGCTGTCCAGGGAACTGACGAAACTGGATCGCCCCATGGGCGCATACCTGCGGGAGAACATCCACTACACGGTCAGCGGCTTCAACTTCATTCCCGCCTTCCTCGACCTGTTGCTCGAGGTCGGTGTGGAGCGGATCATGTTCTCAGCCGACTATCCCTATGGTTCCATGTCCGAGGCGCGCACCTTCCTCGATCGGCTCCCGGTGTGCCCCAACGACAGGGAGAGGATCGCACACGGCAACGCCGAGCTTCTCATGAGATTTTGACCGGCCCTGTTTTTCAGGTAGCAACGACTGGAACCGCAACACAGCTTATTCGGGCCTTGCGCCGGCAACGATTTGCAAGGCCCGGATGGCCTCTTCCAGGCTGATTTTATTGTCACTGTTGACGTCCCACCGAAGCCTTTCCGCCAGCACCGCATCGGCTGCGGCCTGATCCAGCTGGCCCTTGGTATAGAGGCCGCTCGGGTCGATGACCCCCAGGACCCTGGTGTTCGTGGCGGTCTCGCCGTGGTTGTCCGCAACGGTCAGGGTAACGTCGTAATATCCCGGCGCCAGATTGCTCAAGGTCGGTGTGGGCCCGCTTGCGGAGCGGTTGGCCGAAGAATCGGTCCGGTGGGTCAGCTGCCACTGATAGGAACTGAGGGTGCCGTCCGGGTCATAGGATTGGCCGGCGTCCAGGGTAACCTCGCTTAAAATGATCCGGTCATTACCCGCATTGGCCACCGGGGCGGTGTTACTCGTAAATGCCGCGGTCACGGCCGTGTCCGCGTCCGTGGTCACCGTGCAGGGGGCGGTCCCGGTACAGCCGCCAGACCACCCGGTAAAGGTTGAGCCGGCAGCGGCTTTAGCCGACAGGGCCACCTGGGTGCCTGAAGGATAGGCCGCCAGGCAGCCGGAACCGCAGTCGACACCGGCCGGAGAACTGGTCACCGTGCCGCTGCCCGTGCCTGTTTTGGCAACGGTCAGGGTGTGGCTGTCGCTGTACGCGGCAAGGGTTGCATGCCAGCTTTCATGGCCGCTGGTTTGTTTTTGGTAAACCGGGGACGCCGGGTCATTGGCTATGGAAGCATCGGTGGCATCGTACGCCGTGACGCCCACCTGATACAGCCCGGGTGCAAGCCCGGTCAGGGTGTGGCTGGTGGCATTGCCCGCATCGACCATGTTCGGGAAGGGGTAGGTGTTTTCAGGGCCCCAGTACACCCGGTATCCTGCCAGGTCGCTCTCGGAATTGGGGTTCCAGCTGATGGTTATTTCCCCGGGGTTCCCGCCGGGGTTTACGGCCAGGCCGGTGGGGGGCGAAATCGGAACATCACTTCGAATGGCGGTCTCCGGGAGAGAGTAGTCCACGGTACCCTTGGATGAATCGTCCACAAAATCATATACCGCGGCCGCCACGTCGGCTTCTGCGCCTTTGCCCCACCAGTTGCTTCTGGCATTCAGATAGGGCGGGGCCGCCTGGGAGTTGTCGTTCCAGAATTGGTAGGTGGCGCTGTTGCCGTACAGATTGTTGTAGTTGAGCCTCGGGTCGGTACGCCCCCCGTAGAGCCGTCCTGCGAACAGGGCCGTAGTGGGCGCGGAATCGCTGGCCGTGTTGCCGGTTATGGTGTTGTAGGTCAGCACGTCATTGGAGGCCAAATTGACGCCGGGAGAATTTGGCGCGCTGTTGTCGAAAATCAAATTGCCGCTGAAAGTTACCTTGCCGTCGCTGCTTAATATTCCCCCCCCGCCGCCGGTTGCCGTGTTGCCGGCAACAATGTTGCCGCTGACGGCAACCGGATCGCTGCGGTACATGTAAATGCCGCCCCCGTCACCCGAAGAAGTGTTGTGCGTGATAATGTTGTTTGAAACCGTAACCGAGACCCCGTAAAAAAGATTGATGCCGCCGCCGCCGCTGGCGCCCGTGTTGCGGGTAATCCTGTTGCCGGCAATGAGCACCGCGCCCGCGCTCCAGATATAGATGCCGGCCGCGCCGGACGAGGCGAACGTGTTGTGGCTGATGATGTTATGGGTGATTTTCAGGGTTTTGGCCGGGTTGTCATTCAGGTTGTTGGCCGCGATGGCCCCTTTGGCGTTGCTGGTGATGGTGCAATGATTGATGAAGGGATAGGAGCTCATGATGCCCACCGCTCCGCCGGGGCTCGCATAGGTGCTGCCGGCATACATAACGGTCGCATACTCCAGAATGGACCCGCTGACATAATCGCCGTTGGCATCAAAGGCGGCGTCGGTGCTGGTATCGGTGAACAGAATATAGCCCCAGTCCCCGGGCGCGGGGGCGGGGTTGCTGGAGGTAAAGGTGATATTCGCGCCGCTGGTTCCCCTGGCGATGAGGGTGCCGTCAATTTTAAGCGCCAGGTTGGCGTTGAATTTGACGGTGACGCCGGGCTCGATGGTCAGGGTAGCCCCGGCGGCAACCAGGATGCCCCCGCTGACCACATAAGGGCTGCCGGCCAGGGTCCATGTCGTGTCGGCCGACAGTGTCCCGGAGACATCCGTTTCCGCCCAGACCGCGGCCGCCGGCGCCACCAGGAAAAATGCCAAACAAAAGAGCAAGACCGCCCGGGTTGATTTTCCCGGACCGCAAAATTTTCCGTGCATCATAATATCCTCCCTGTCTTTTCAGTGAGCTGCAACGAAACAGACATGTAGCGGATCTTCAGAAAAAGTGCAACAGGGAATCTGAAGCGCAATAGGGAGCGCATTGCCCGCAGCTTGCTGCAGGGTCTTCAATACCCGTTCCAAGTATCTGGTTTTATCGCGCCCCGGCCGCCCTCTGCAGGACATAGACAGCCTCTTGAAGGCCGATTTTTCCGTCTGCATTCATATCGGAGCGGATGTTCACGTTTGCCGGCATGCCGGCGGACATGATCCGGAGCGCAAGGGCCGCATCGGTCAGGTCGACGAGGTCATCGTCGTTGACATCGCCCTTGAGTATGAAGTCTGCCGTAATATCTTTGGCGCCATCCATCTTCACGGTGCAATCTGCCGTGCCCGTGCAGTCGCCCGTCCAGCCGTTAAAGTTAGAGTCATTCTCCGCCGTCGCCGTCAACGTGACCGATGTGCCTGCATTCAGGTTCTCGGTGCAATCGGAACCGCAAGAGATGCCCGCCGGGCTGCTGGTGATGGTTCCGTTGCCGGTTTTGGAAACCGTCAGAGACCGCTGGACAAATCCATAGATGGCCGCAACCCCATTGATGTCGTCCTGCTGGGGAACGGTCGTATCCCCTGTATAGGTCCCCATAACCGTCGGGACACCGCTGTCCTCATGGTTCAGACCGAGAGCATGGCCCAGCTCGTGGACGGCAACACGCTGAAAATCAAAGGACGAAGATGACAACGGCGTCGCGTAAACATCCCAGGACTCATTGCTGTTGAAGATGATATCAGACTGGGTTGCTTCGGACTTGCCTCCGGACTCAAGGGTCCAGGTTTGAGTTATGGCAAGGGTCGTATCCCCCCAGACGTCGCCGCAGATGGTAGAGGAAAAACTCACGCCGTTGCGGCCATCCAGCGCATCGCAAGGGTCCTCATATTCCCGCACGATTTTATATGCAAACACGGTATCAACGCCCCAGTAGCCCATGGCGGTTTCAAAGGAATCATTCCACCTGGAACCGGGAGGAATATCAACGTAAAAGGTTGCGGTGGGCAGCGGCCAGCTGTAACCGAGCAACCGGTAGCCCTCAGCCGGTGATGCAGAAATAAAGGCCCACAGTGCCAGCAGGCTGCCCGCAAGCCGCAGGTTGCGCGCCATACGCCCCGTGGGCCGGGTCAAACGGGCCCTTTGGCCTTTTATCCTTGGGCCGGCAATCAACGCGACCTGGCCGCCGTCTGTTGCGCGCCGGTCCGGGGGACCTTTTGATGTTTTACTCATTTTCTTTCGCTATTCTCTCGTGCAGGACCCTTTTGAATTCATCTGCCGTCAGGCCGTCTTTGTCCTGCACCACAACCAGACCGCGCGCCACACCTTTACTCAGGGCCTGCGTGCGTTCTTTGCTCGGAGCGGTCTGCGCGGCCGGTATATCGTCCAGCACCCCGGTGACCGGCAGTCTTCTGTTCGTCATTATCCGCTTGCGTCCGGCGGCATCAGGCACTACGATGAAATGCCCCTGGCTCCACCCGTACAACGGATTCACCTGGTATCTTTCCAGGGATTCAACAAAGTAAATCCCATGCTCCCCTTTCTGGGGCAGCCGCATATCGCTGACAGCCATGGTTACGTTGCCCACCGTGCCGCCAAGAAACCTCAACGTAATCGTGTCGCCGTGATATTTACCTTTGATGATATCCTGTATCTTGAAAGTTACGAAGGTGTGGATGCGTTTGCGGCTGTTTTCTTTTGCCTGAACGGCAGTCACGGCGCCTTCGAAAACCAATCGGGAGCGCCGGAGCATTTCATTCAGGGAGACTTCCCGGACGCTGGAAGCATGCCCGTAATAAACCGGCATCAGAAGCAGGGCCATCCAGACAGCAGGAAGCATTAACATGGCGCGGGTTCTTTTTTTCATTGTTTTACCTTTTTTTAAGCAGTTCATGATATAATTTTATATACCATGGAATCGGCGTTGGTGGCTACCATAATGTTCGCGCCGGCTATAACGGGCAAACCTGCTCTGAGATCTTGCTCCTTGACACGCCTGCAAACCATTTCTATATTCCGGATAATAGCAAGAAGCTCCTTTAAAGCGTGAATAAAATAAGGTTAATAGAGAATGGCGAAAATGTGCAAGCTGCCAATAGCCGCGTTTGCGCTGCTGCTCGCGGGCATGGTTTTCATAGTCAGCGGATGCGCGTCTGCCGATGAGGAAAGAACCTTAAACAAAACACTGAAAAATCTGTACCGGAAAAACCAGTTCACGGAATGTATCAGAGAGGCTGAGAAATTCATCGCAGGACATCAGGCAGCCATGCTGCAGGAAAAACGACTCCAGGAACTTGCCGGGGTGTATGAAACGCTGGCAGACTGTTACGCCGTCGAGGGCGATGCAGAAGAGTCTGCAAAGGCGCTGGGCAGGTTGCTCGCCGCAGCCGGCGACGGCATGCCCTCAGAGCAGTCTGCCGGGATAGCGCTGAAAACAGGAAATATCTACCGGGGTGCCGGTCTCTATTCAAAGGCCTTATATCAGTACCAGGACGTTGTGCGCCAGTATGCTGATGAATTTCCGGACCGATTCGGCAAATATGCCCGGGAAAATATGAACGGGATCCTGAAAGAGCAGGTGGCCCTGATATCCGGAAGGGTATCGTCCGATTCACCGGCCGGACCCGGAGGGGTATCTGTCAAGGTTTTCAATGGTTTCGAGGAGGCTGAAACCCGAACCAACGAACAAGGCGAGTTCTTGATCCCCCTGTTCGCTTCTACCATTCAGACCCAATTCATCCTGTCGGTTTCCGCCAGGGGATATTATCCCTTCATTGCCGGACTGTTTTTCAATGGTTCTGCGCGGATTGAGACCGAAGAGATCCGGTTAAAGAAAATTGACGGCAATGATTCTGTGGCGGCCGGCATGCTCTATGTTCCGATCAGCGGCGGAAAAAGAAATCTCAGGCATGGCATTGCCGGGTTCCGTAAGGGCCAGGTCACATTTCAAAAGATGAACAATGGCCGGATGTCGGATCCAGCGGGTAAATCGATTGTTTTTTCGACCAATCCCATGGGGACTTATCAGGCCGTGTTATCGCCGGGCATTTATCGCATGGAGAACAAAGTGCTTAAACTGGACAAGGGCGATGTGAAGGTGTTTCACCTCTATATGACGATGTGAACGACAACCGGCAGTATCTGCAAGGGTTTTTTACCACCCCGCAAACACCTCTGGACACCACTGACAATCAATATGCTTATGGGGCATGGATATTCAATGAGTTTTTGAAAACCAAATGGGATGTCGGCACCATTTTGTCCGTCTGGCTCGGCATGGACGCGGAGGGCCAGAACGATCCCATCGATTCGATCACAAAGGTACTGGCGGATAAAGGCAGTTCATTCAAGGAAGCGTTCACTTTATTCCGGGTCAAAAATTATGCAAAAAAAGGTTTTTACAAGGATGCCGATGTGGCGCAGTACGCGGCCGTCCCCATGGTAAACAGTGAAACGCCTTTTTCACTGGATTCAAGCACCTCCGCCCTCCCGCAACAGACAACCAGTGTGAATCACCTTGCCAGCAAGTATTATGTGTTTAAACCCAACCCTTCGGAAACCAAAGCCCTTGACCTTGTCACGACCGTTGACGGGGCTGACGGTAAAGCTGTGACGGCGACTGTTGTTGCGAAAAAGACCGATGGATCCTTTGTGGAATATCCGATCAGCCTCGATGATACGACCAAGGAGGGAAGCGTCACCGTTCCTTCTTTTACATCTCTCAGCGAGGCGGTTCTCGTATTGGTAAATTATTCCAAGGCCGCCGGGGACGACAATACTGAAATAAAATTCAGTGCCCAGGCGACCGCCTCAGCCACCGGGGCGGCAATCGATCTGGCTGTCGGCTGGAACCTCATCGACCTTTATGTCGAACCGGACAACAACGCTGTCGGAACCCTGTTCTCCGGGATCAAGGCTGATCTCATCTCCGTCTGGAAATGGACCAACAATAGCTGGGCGGTTTACCTGCCCGGTGAGACAGATGGAGGCGCGGCCTATGCCCAAAGCAAAGGCTTTAGTGTATTGAGCGGCATTTCCAGCGGCGAAGGATTTTGGGTGAATGCAAACAAAGCGGCAAAATTGAGTGTTTCCGGAAGCCAGCCTGCAACAACATCCATCAGCGTCTCTTCCGGCTGGAACCTCGTCGGGCTGAAGGCCAACCAGGCAAAATCCGTCGCAAACCTCATTTCAGGGCACCAGGGAAAGATTGTTTCTGTCTGGAAATGGTTGAATAACTCCTGGGCGGTCCATCTGCCCGGTGAAACCGATGGCGGGAGCGCCTATGCCGGCAGTAAAGGGTTTGCCGTGCTCTCAGATGTAAATCCCGGGGAAGGCTTCTGGGTCAATGCTACCCAGGCGGCGGTGTTGCCGTAGATATTGTTTTCCAAAGAAGGCAAGGGCAGTTACAGCGGACTTTCTTTCAGCATCTCACGTTCTTGGTCGGAGTCTGCAAAGGCAATAGCGATTTTTCTGAACCGCAACAGCGAGCGCATCCCCCGCAGTTTGGGGGATCTTCAATCTGGTTGCTCTGATTGAGCGAAGCCGCAAGAATAGCGAGCCCTAAGCGCATTCCGAATAACCGCAGGCGTGACAGATGGAACATCCGCCTTCATATTCAACCGGGCCGCCGCAATCCGGGCAGGCGCCGCCGTTCTGCACATGGACATTGACGTCCTCGTCCCGGGCCAGCATGTGCTGCTGGATTGCCTTGGCAACGGCATCGGAGCAGGAGGTGATGCGTTTTTTTCCAAAACCGGCCGGTTTATGGCAGGTGATGCCGATCAATTGTTTGACCGCGTGCCGGGCCTGGACGCCGGAACGCCAGGCGAGGGAGACAAGACGGCCGATGGCCTCGCACTGGGACGCCGCGCAGCCGCCGGCCTTGCCCATGGTCGTAAAAAGTTCGAAGGCGCCGAGGCTGTCCTCGTTGATAGTGACATAGAGCGACCCGCAACCGGTCTCCATCTGATAGGTGGATCCAGTCAGTGCATGCGGACGTTCCCGCTTGCGTCCCGATTTGCCGCTCTCCATCGGGATGACCTTTTCATCCTTGGCACCCTTGCTGACCGAAAGCACCTGCCTGTCGCGGGAACCGTCGCGGTAGATGGTGATCCCCTTGCAGCCGAGTTGGCAGGCCAGCCGGAAAACGGTTTCGATATCGTCGCGGGTGGCATCGCTGCGGAAGTTGACGGTCTTGGAGACGGCGTTGTCGGTGTATTCCTGGAAAGCCGCCTGCATCCGCACGTGGTCTTCCGGTGTGATGTCGTGGGCGGTCAAAAAGACCGAGCGTACTTCTTCAGGGATTTCCTTCATGTCCCGGATCGTGCCATGCTCGGCAATCTTCTTCATCAACGTATCCGAATAGAATCCCATCTGCCTGGCAATCTTTTCGAACAGGGGATGGACCTCGACCAGGACGTCGTTGTCCATCACGTGACGCAGGTAAGAGACGGCGAACAGCGGCTCAACGCCGCTGGAGGTGTTGGCGATGATCGAGATGGTTCCGGTGGGAGCTATGGTTGAGCAGGTGGCGTTGCGCACCGGCATGGCGCCCGGCTGGTCGAAGATCGAACCCTTGAAATTCGGGAAGGGGCCGCGCTCCCGGGCCAGTTCAATCGACATCTGGCGGGACGCGTCGGTGATGAACATCATGACTTCGCCGCCCAGTTTGCAGGCGCGCTCCGAATTGTACGGGATGCCCAGCAGGATCAGTATGTCGGCCCATCCCATGACACCGAGACCGATCTTGCGGTTGGCGCGGGTCATGGCATCGATTTGCGGGATCGGGTAGTTGTTGACTTCGATCACGTTGTCCAGAAAGCGGGTGGCCCTGCGGATGACCTCGCGCAGGCGCTCCCAGTGGATCTTGCCGCCCCGGACAAACCGGGCCAGGTTGATGGAGCCGAGGTTGCATGACTCATAGGGCAGCAGCGGCTGCTCGCCGCAGGGGTTGGTGGATTCGATCCGGCCGACTTGCGGGGTGGGGTTGTCGCGATTGAGGCGGTCAAGGAAGATGACGCCCGGTTCACCCGTTCTCCAGGCCATCTCCACGATGTGGTTGAACACCTCACGGGCCGGCAATGTCCCCTGGACTTTGCCGTCACGCGGATTCACGATATTGTATTCCGCGTTTTGCTCAACCGCTTGCATGAAATTCTCGGTTATGCCGACGGAAAGATTGAAGTTGGTCAGCACGGTCTGGTCCTGCTTGCACATGATAAAATCCAGGATGTCAGGATGATCGACCCGCAGGATGCCCATGTTGGCCCCGCGCCGGGTGCCGCCCTGTTTGATGGTCTCGGTGGCGGCATCAAAGACGTTCATGAAGGACAGGGGGCCGCTGGAGACGCCCTTGGTGGACAGGACCACGTCATTGGCCGGACGGATGCGGGAGAATGAGAAACCGGTCCCGCCGCCGCTCTTGTGGATCAGTGCGGTGTTCTTGATCGCCTCGAAGATCTCTTCCATCGAATCACCGACCGGCAGAACGAAGCAGGCCGACAGCTGGCCGAGTTCACGCCCGGCATTCATCAGGGTGGGGGAGTTGGGCAGAAAATCCAGCCCGGCCATCATCCCATAGAATTCATCCGCCAGCACCTTACTGTCGATGCCGGTATTCAGCTTGTCCTCGGCCCCGGCGACGGTATCGGCCACACGCCGGAACATGTCTTCGGCGGTCTCGAGGACTTTGCCGGTCTCGTCACGCTTCAGATAGCGCCGCTCCAGCACCCGCAGCGCATTTTCCGACAAGGCCAAGGTCGATCGGGTCTGGATTTCCTTCTTCTTTGCAGCGCCACTTTTTGCCATTGTATAGCCCCGTTCAAGCACGGAAAAGGTCTCAGCGTAGTGATGAAAGCTCCTGCTAAGGGTTCACACAAAAATTAATTCACAATTTTAGGCGTTGAGGCGCCCGGATGGCAAGGCGTGAAAACGCAGGAATATCTGGATATTCCGAGTTTTCGCAACGCAGCCATACGGGATGCATCGGCGTATAAAATATAAAGTTATTTTTGCGTGAGCCCTAAACTCCGCGCCATATTGTGCAGGGCGAAATTTTAACCGCAATATAACCGATTTGTCAAGGGTTTCTATTTTTTTACTTCAGAAGGGGCCCGAATATTTTTTTGGTTTTTTTGAGGTATTCCGGCTCCTTCAGGATATAGTCTTCGTGGTCCACCAGGAAGTATTTTTTGCCCGGATCCAGCCTGCGCACCGGCGATATATGGTCGGTGGCCACGTCGGTCTTAACGCTGGCCATGGCGGTGCTCTCGCTCAGAATGGTCTGCCCCTGCTTGTCCAGGAGCCAGTTGACAAAGACCTTGGCCGCGGCCGGATGCGGCGCCCGGTTTATCAGTGCCAGATTGTTCGGCCCCCCCGAGGTGGCGATGTCGTCATCCGGCAAAAATTCCAGGATCGGGGCCCCGGCCTTAATGTACTCGAGGGGAAGGCCGGTCTGATTGCCCAGGCCGATGGCATATTTCCCTCTGGTCACCCATTCCACCGCCAATCGCCGGTCCGTGGCAATCGTCAGATCCTGCTTTGCCAGCTTCTCCATGTAGTCCCAGCCCTTGATTTTCTCGGCCGTCACGCCGACAAAGCGCTGGCCCGGTCCCGGTTTGGTGGGGTCAAACATCAAAATTTTGCCTTTCCACTTCGGATCCAGAAGGTCATCATAAACCTTGATCTCGCCCGGCTTTACCATGGTGGAATTATAGATGGAGCTCTGACCCGGCCCGGCCATTAGCATAAAGACGAGGACGGTCCGGTCACGGTCTGCCCAGAAATAGTCGCCGCCGATCCAGAGCTTTTTATCCAGCACACCGGGCAGCATCATGGCGGGTTCGATCGGGTCAAGGGCGCCTGCGGGCTTGAGACGCGTCAGAATGCTCGTGGTTCCTCCCATAAAAATGTCCTGGGCATAGATAGCTGCCTGCCTCTCGGACAGCAGCTTCCTGACCCGCGTTCCGCCAGTGCCCGCAATGAATTCCATCTCAATGCCGAATGCCTCCTTGAAGCCCTTGGATATCACCCCGCGGGTTGCCGGGCTGTGGGATGTGGAGACGACAAGCTTTCCTTCCCCCTTTGCCTTGGCGACCAGTTCGTCCCATGCGCTTGCGGGCGCAACTTCCGGTTGAGCCAGGAAAACCAACCACAGGGCCAAAAAAATAAAGAAGCTTGTCCATTTCGATCTGTTCATTTCTGATCCCTCCCATAGTTGTTTAAGTCAAGAATCTTTTGCTTAGGAACCCGCTCTCCAGAAACAAACTGTATGTAAACCGGGCTTGGCTGTCAACAGAAAAACCGGATTTGTAAAATTGAAGATTTCCTGCAGCAAGCTGCATGGGTAGGGCCCGCAGCGGCGGTTCAGGATGATCATGCCCATCGGAAATTCTACTGTGAAAGGGTATAGGTTTCAAACTCCGAAAAATTGTTTGAGCACGATACAAAGCCGGCCAGGTGGCCCTGCAGCCGCCTTAACGTTTGACAATGCTTCGAACAGCCGGGAAGATCTTTCCTTGAGGCGCATTCGCGGCAGGGACTCTTTATCAACGTGAGCAATTCAAGATCCAGCTTGTTTTGTCTGATGTTTTTTTTCGACATAAATTTATCCTTTTTTTAGGCCTTTATTGATTGCCTCCAACAAATCATTCTCGTCAAACGGCTTCTGCAGGAATGCCGCAGCGCCTTTTTTGTTTGACCGGATCCGCATGGCCTCCACGTCATGGGCAGTCATAAATATAAATGGAATCTTAAAGCCGGTGTCCGCCAGACGGTCCTGCAAAATGAATCCGTTCATAACCGGCATTTGAATATCCAGCAGAAACAGGTCGATGTTTTCAAGCTGCCTGACGTCCAACAGTTCCCGGGCCGAGGTATATGATCTCACGGTAAAACCGGCCATCCGGATTACCCTGCCCAACGCCCTGCATACCGATGGGTCATCGTCAACAACACAGATGGTAGGGCATTTATCAGGCATCATGGCCTTCTTGTTTTGAGACCTTCGCAAAACCCCCTGTTTTGCACGCTTTCTGTGTCCGGTTTACAATTTAACCATCAAAATACTACATGTATTCCAACGGTTAAAAATTTGACCTTCCTCGAAAGCGAACAAAATTTGATATTTTTCAAAGGTCTTGATTATACGGCGGATGATTTATGAAAGGAGAGTATTGCAGAAAAACGTGGCGGTCAATTGGACCTTGGTCCCAAGCAAGTAGGACTTTAGTCCTATATTTAATCGGAATCACGGAAAAGACCTATCTTCTCGGCCATCCGAACCAGCGAGGCAAGGCTTCTGGTTTTCATTTTTTCCATCACGCGGGACCGGTGCACCTTGACGGTCTTTTCACTCACATCCAGTTCGACGGCGATTTGTTTGTTGAGCTGGCCGGAAACAGCCAGCCTGAAAACTTCCGACTCCCGGGGTGTCAATAAAGCGGCTCTTTCCCGGAGTTGCATTATTTCAGCCTGTTTCTGCCTGGATTGCCGGTCTTTTTTGATGGCCGCCCGGATCGCGTCAAGAATCTCTTGCTCTTCAAAGGGTTTCTCCAGGAAATCCGAGGCGCCGGCTTTCATGGCCTGAACGCCCACGGACAGCGTGCCGTGGCCGCTGATGAAGATAATCGGCATGCGTAAACCGCTTTGGGTCAATTTTTCCTGAAGCTCCAACCCGCTCATCCGGGGCATCCGGACATCTAATATCAGGCAGCAGGGAGCATGGCTGGGCTCACTTTCTAAAAAGGCGCGGGCGGTATCGAAGGTCTGCACCCTGTACCCCATTGATTTTATCAGCCGTTCCAAGGCGCTGCGAACAGACGCGTCATCATCCACAACATATATAACCGGGTCGGCCGAATTCATTTATCCCTCACCGATAAAGGGCAGGGTAAAGTAGAACGCGGCACCCCGGTCCGGATTGTTTTCCGCCCATATTTGGCCGCCGTGCGCTTCGACGATGGACCGGCAGATCGCCAGTCCCATGCCCATCCCGTCCTTTTTGGTCGTAAAATAGGGTTTGAAAATATCCGCAATGTCCTTCGTATCAATTCCCCTGCCGGAATCACGGATACCTATCTTCAGGCAGGATTCATTTTCCCGCATCGTTGAAACAACGATTTTCCTGGGCAGGTCATTCAATCCCGTCATGCTTTCCGATGCGTTCAGGACCAAATTTAATACGACCTGCTGCAAATGAACATAATCGGCATCCACGGAGGGCAGTTTCAGGTCAAAGGCCGTCTCAATGGAAACATTTTTCAAGATCAGTTCAGCATGCAAAATTGAAATGACGTCCTCGATAAGGTTTTTGATATGCAAGGGTTTTCGGTCGATTTCGCCCTTTTTAAAAAATGTGCGCAGATGTTGAATAAATTTACTGGCCCGTCGGTCGTCCGCAATAATATCCTGGAGGATCGCCTGCATCTCATCTGCCTGCCGGGGGTCGCCCCGGATAAGACGCAGGGCGGCCTGGGCGTTGCTCAGGATCGCGGTGAGCGGCTGGCTGAGTTCATGGGCCAGCGCCCCGGAAAATTCGCCCAGGGTTGCGAGCCGTTCAAGGTGCGCAAGTTCCAGACGGCTGCGGTGGGCTTCCCTCTCGGCCTGCTTTTGCTGGGTGATGTTTTTTGAAATCACGGAAACGGCTTGCACCGCTTCGCCGTCCATGACCGGGCTTAATGTCCGGACGAAATAGTTCCCATCCCTTTCGCTCTGATATTCGTACGACAGGGGCCTGCCGGTATCAAAGACCGTTTTAATTTTTTCCTCGAACGCTGCGGTCTCCTGTTTGGAATGACAGCTGCCATAAGTCGTTCCTTTCACCCGGCTCGAAGACAAACCAAGCCTATGTTGATGCTTCGAGTTCATGAACAGAAAGTTGCAGGCATCATCCACCAGGTAGATGGAACTTTCCACGGACTCTACCAGGGAGCGATACTTTTCCTCGCTCTCCCTCAGGGAACCTTCGGCAAGCTTGAGCTTTTCGATTTCGTTTCTCAATTGTGCATTAACGCTCTTTAAAGACAGGGTGTGCGCCTCAACCTGATGCGCCAGCCCGTCGTGGGACTGCTGCAGATAGTCCTGCGACTGCCTGCGCGTGGTGATATCGGTCATCGCCACGAGAATATGCAGCGCAGGGTCCGCAGCCTTCTCCTTGACGATGCCGTCCAGTTTGACATAAAAGGGGTCTGAACCATCCCGGCTGATATTCAGCTCGCAGGTCTGGGGCGTCTTGGTTTCAAGGAGATTCTGGAAAAAGAAATAGTAGGTGTCCTGGGAATTTCCGGCAATAAAACGGGAAAAGGGCTTTCCGGGCAGCAGGCTTCTCTCATGCCCGAGCAGGCTGGCGCAGGTGAGGTTGGCTTCCAGGACCAGACCCTTTCCCGAAAGAGTTGCAAAGCCGGAAGGAGCAAAATCATACAACTCGGAATAGCGGTCCCGCGTGCTTTCAAGTTCACCCTGTATGCGCCGGAATTCATCGTTCTGCATTTTCAGCTCGATCTGATGAACTTCCAGTTCGTGGATAAGACGGGCCGCCCTTTGGGGCGAGATCCCGCAGAGATCCTCGCTGCCGGCTCGCGCCTCTTTGGGGTTATTTTCATGCCCGGTTTTTTTTGCGGCACTTTTACGGGCAAGTAACGTTGTTTTTGCTGGCATGGCGGTCGCTTTGTCTTAGGGCTCACGCAAAAATAACTTCACATTTCTGCGTGAACCCTCAGGAACGGTTGGGGAATTTGATTGAAAGGTGCCATATCATAAACAGAATGGAAGCACAATGTTTTTTCCCCGATAAAAATTAACATCTTGCTGTTTTTTTCTGTCTTATGGTATTGTAATTGGCAAGCAGTTACCCGGGGCGCCCGGACCCTTTTGGAAACAGCAAAAGCGCCAGCCCGAAGCAGCCCACGCCGATGAGATCCGATTGCCAGCCCGGATACAGCAGCAGCAACGCGGCAAGAATTAAAATCGGCCTTTGTGCCCAGTTGACTTTTCGGATCAGCAAGTAGCCTGCCAAACCTGCCGCCAAAGCAAAACATCCCAGGATGCCGCTCACAAACGCACGGACGATCTCACCCGTGGACCCTGTCATCAGAAGGGCAGGGTCGTAGACGAACATAAAAGGGATGATATAGGTAATCACCCCGAGGCGGGTGGCCGTTATGCCGGTCCGCAAGACATCGCTGCCGGCAATGGCCGCAGCGGCAAAAACTGCGATGGCCACCGGCGGGGTGATAAACGAAACCAGCCCCCAATACAGCACAAAGAAATGCGCCGCCAAGGGAAGCACCCCCAGTTCAATCAGGGCCGGGGCCACCAAAATCGCCAGCATGATATAGCAGGCCGTTACCGTAACCCCCATCCCCAGTATGAAACTGGAAACCGCGGCCAGCACCAGCAGCAACGGCAAACTGCCCCGGGAAAGGTGGATCAGGAGAGTGGAAAGCTTGACCCCCAGCCCGGTTATGGAAAGGGAGCCCAATATCAGCCCGGCAGCGGCACAGGTGATGGTGATGGTCAGCATCCCCATGCCCCCGTCCCCGATGGCGCCGATGATTTTTTTTAAGTTCATGCGGGATTTTTTCTTCGGCAGGCCGACGACCACAATGGCCGCCATGGAAATGAGCGCTGCTCTCTCAGGTGAAAAGCGCGCGACGCCCAGAAAAAAAATGAGCAGGAACAGCGGGATCAAAAAATGCCATCCTTCCCGCAGGGTTTTTGTAAAGGACGGCAATTCACTGCGCGGCAGTCCCTTGAGGCCGCCGGCCACCGCTTCCGCGTCAACCATGAGAAAGACGGCCAGGAAATAGAGAAACGCGGGCAAGGTGGCCGCCAGGCAGACAGACCAGTAGGAAACGCCGAGAAACTCGACCATAATAAAAATTACCGCCCCCATGACCGGCGGCATGATCTGCCCCCCGTTGGACGATACCGCTTCCACCGCGGCGGCAAAGTGCGGTTTATAACCCAGCCCCTTCATCATCGGAATCGTAATGACCCCGGTGCTGGCCACATTGCCCACCGGGCTGCCGGAAAGGGTCCCGAAAATAGCGCTGGCAATTACAGCCACCTTTGCGGGCCCCCCCCGAACATGCCCCACCAGAGAATAGGCCAGATCGATAAAGAACTGGCCGGCGCCTGATTTTAAGAGAAACTGGGAAAACATGATGTAGGCCACCACGATGGTCAGGGCGATGCCGAGGGGCAGGCCGAAAATACCTTCGTCGGCGATATAAAGATTTCCCGCCATCCTCTCGAGGGCGTACCCCCGGCCGTGAAGCAGACCGGGAAGTAAATTGCAAAACTTGGTGTAAAGGAGAAAAAAAAGCACGATGGCAGGCATCACCCAATCGGTCATGCGCCGTACGGCCTCAAGCACCAGAAAAGCAGTGGCAAGTCCGAGGAAAACGCCTGCCGGGGGTGCATAGACATATTGAACCGCGTCCTCGGAATTCCACAGATAAGCCACATAACCCGTGCCGGCGATGCTGAGGGCGATAAACAGCAAATCGTACCAGGGCAAACGGTCCCGGGGGGAACGGGAGGTCATGGGGAACAGTAAAAAAATTAAAACGAGAGCAACACCGAGGCTTGTGGCAAGATAGACAACCCGGGGAATAAATACCCCCAGCATATCAAAAACGGTGCCCACATATAGCAATTGGTATAAAGACAGGGAAACGGCCATGATGCGCGGGATTTTAGCGGTCCAGCCGCGCAAATTTCTTTCCCCCAAGGAATTTTCCCTGTCCCGTGTTGCATCGGTTTTGTCCATCACAGCCTATCCCCATCAACAGGTGCGTTCGAAATCCTTGGAAAGCGGCAAATAAAAATGATGCTATTCCGAGAGAAGCTTCTGCTGGGCCTTCTCCAGCTCAGAAGTCCACTTTCCTTTTTCCTTGTAATACTTTACCACCCCGGGATGCCAGGGCAGGATACGCATTTCCAGGATGTCGTCTTCCGCCCATTCTTTGGCGGCCGGGTGAAGGGAACGGAATTCATCCGCATGCTCCCAGAGCATTTTGACAACAGCGTAAACCAGGGATTCCGGAATGTCATCCCGGGTAACCGTTGCGGTAAGCATTCCCAGGCTGAGGACATCCTTATCCTGGTTTTTATAGGTTTTCGCCGGCAACACCTGCCCGCTGAAAAACGGTCTTTTGTCGTTTATTTTTTCAACTTTTGACTTGTCCAGTGAAATAAAGCGGGTCGGCTTGGTGGTGGCCAGTTCAATGAAGTCGCCGCTTCCCAGCCCGGTCGGGTAGGCGATCACATCGGTTCTTCCCTCCACGAGCGCACTTATGGAACCCTTCAGGCCGGCGGTTTTCAGCGCTTTGACCTGGCCCTGGAGACCGTAAGCATCCAAAATGGCATTGACGGAGGCGGATAAAAGGACAGCGCCGGGGTTGAGGTACATCAGGCGTTTTCCCTTGATGTCTTCAATGGTCTTTATGCCCGAATCTGCCAGGGTGGCGATATTCAAATATACTGCATGGGCGCCTGCCACCAGTCTCAAGGGGATCCTGCCGAGTTGTTTGAATTGACCGGTACCGCGGTAGGCCTCCCAGCCGGGCAGGGCGGAGGCATTGGCAAATTCGGATTCCTTTTTGAACAGAATCGTCAAACCTGCCCGGTCCCCCGGTGTGCCTTCGACCGTGACCGGTATGCCCATGTACTTGGTGATCAGCGAACCGAGGGCCACATTGGCGCCGTAAGCCCCCGACCGGACAGGCGGGGTGCTGATGGAAATGCTTGTGGGCCAGTTTTCAGAACCCGGCTGAGCTGCCGCGTGCAATTCACCCAGGAGCACAAACCCTGTAAATCCCATAAGAGCCGCCAAAAAAGTGAAAAATACTTTTTTCATTTTACGATCTCCTTCCCTTGGTAAAGTTTAAAAAAAATCGGCTTCCACCTGCGTTTTGACATCAACCCCGTGTGCCATAATAAACCTATTTTATATAGGAATACAGAAAAAAAATTGACTTAAGTCAAAAAAAAGACGGGGGTTTTGCCCGGCAGGGCGGCGCCGGACCGGACCGTCCGTTTAATGAAAAGCTTGTGAGGGCATAAAAAATATGCTATTTTGATGAAAATCCAATGATTATCATTGCTGAACAATACCACGATCAGACGAGTTACGAACGTCTCGGCATGAGCGGACATTTGCTGGACTGGGAAAACCAGCCGCAGGTCTATAAGAGCTATCCCGGTGTCACGCCCTTTAAGATGACCCGAAACGCGCCGTTGCAGGAAATCAAGCTCTCCGAGCTTTTAAAACAGGTTAAAACCCCGGGCAGCAGCCCGCCGCCCATCACGCTTTCGGAACTGTCCCTGCTGTTCCATCTGACCTGCTGCCTCACGGCAAAATCCCGGCAGGGCGGCGGCGAGTTTTATTTTCGCAGCGTTGCATCGGCCGGCGCCCTTTATCCTGTTGAAATATATGCGGCCCTGCGGGGGGTAAGCGGCTTGGAAGACGGCCTGTACCATTTTTCGATCCTGCACCACGGGCTCAACCTGCTTCGCAACGGCGATCCATCCATGCCGGTTGTGAACCCGCAAGGTCCGGCGCAACCCGAAGCCGCGGTGCTGGCGTTTTTCTTTTCCGCCATATTTTTTCGCAGCGCATGGAAATACCGGGAACGGGCGTATCGCTACCACCTTCTGGACACCGGCCATCTGGTGGAGCATCTTCTGCTGGCGGCGGCAGCTTTACATCTGCCCTTGACTTTTTCCTATGATTTTGATGACGACCGGGTCAACCATTTCCTGGGCGTCGATGAGGCACAGGAGGCGGCCTTGGCCCTGTGCAGCACGAACAGGGTGTTTGCTGCAGGAGCCTGGCCTGAAACCATGGAGGCCCTGCCCGAAAAGATGAAAATGGCCGGCCGGGTGTCGGACAGGGAAATTGGTTATGATGCCGTCAATCAGATGCACCAGGCAGGGCAAAGAATCGTGTCGGGGGCGGCTTCAAATATCAGGATGATTGATGCGCTCGGGGTCACGGCGGACCAGTGGACCCCCATGGAAACCCTGGAAGAGTGGCCTGAAAAAATGTCCTATGCCCGGAGCGTTTGCACCCGGCGCTCCAGACGGAATTTCATACGGGAGCCTCTCAAAAAAAGTCAAATGGCCGCCCTCCTGGAGGGGCTCTGTGCGGATGAAATTCCGGCGAGCGCCTTGCCGGCCCCTTATCATCCGGCGCTGTGCACCGGGTTTATTACTGAAAACATCGACGGGTTTGACCCGGGGTTTTATCTTCTGGATGCATTTTCAAAGTCCTCGGGCAGAATAGCATCCGGGCATTTTCTGGGGAAAATGGCCCGCATCTGCCTGGATCAGGCATGGCTGGCAAATGCGTCGGTCCATTTCCTTTTCATGACCAACCTGGCCCGGCTCGAACGCCTGTGGGGCCCCCGGGGATATCGGTACGCCATGATGCATGCGGGACGGATGGGCGCAAGGCTCTATCTTTGCGCGACGGCCATGGGAATCGGCGCCTGCGGTATCGGTGCCTTTTACGATGCGGAGGCCTCCGGCCTGCTGGGCCTCAACGGGCAGTCGCGGCTCTTGTATCTTGTTTCACTGGGGCAGGTGAGGGGACTGGAGTAACCCTGCCGCTGCAAAAAAAACATGGGCCCTGGAAGGAACACGGTGGTTTTGTTCTTATTCGAATCAATTATAATTATAAGTTCTTATACATAGTTTTGATAGTAGGTTCAATGTCCAGGTGTCAGGTTTCAGGTTTGATGAACTCGCAAAAAGTCAGAAAACCGTCTTGTTTCGTCATTCCCGCGAAGGCGGGAATCCAGTATTTTCAACTAGTTCTGGGCTCC